>NZ_JAHSQD010000303.1 GCF_020103755.1 Streptomyces sp. LS1784 | reverse complement strand
CCCTGTCCGAGCAGCAGGCCGAGCACCTGCTGGCGGCCGGCGGCGACCGCTGGGGCGCGTACTACAGCGCCCAGGAGTACGCGGAGTTCAGCCAGGGCCTGGACGGCCGGTACCCGGGCGTCGGCCTCTCGGTCGGCCGCGGCCAGGACGGCGTCACCGAGGTCTCCCAGGTCGCGCCGGGCGGCCCGGCCGCCGCGGCCGGGATCACCCCCGGCGACCGGCTCGTACGGATCGGCCAGGACCAGGCCGACCACCTGCCGGTCACCGAGGTGGTCGCGCGGCTGCGCGGCCAGGGCGAGGAGCGCCGGGCCGGCTCCGAGGTCACGCTGACCGTCCGGCGCGGCGAGGGCGAGGAGCGCGAACTGCGGCTGCGGCGCGTGCTGCTGGACAGCCGGCAGGTCACCGCGGAACAACTAGGCAAGGGCGTGCTGCGGGTGACCGTGCGCGCCTTCACCAGCGGCGTGGCCGACCAGGTGCGCGCCGCGCTGCGCACCCCGCACACCGGCGTGGTGCTCGACCTGCGCGGCAACTCCGGCGGGTTGGTCGACGAGGCGGCCGGCACCGCCGGGATCTTCCTGGACGGCGGAACGGTCGGCTCGTACCAGGAGCGCGGCGAGACCAGGGAGTTGACCGCCCCGCCCGGCGGCGACCAGCGCACCCCGCTGGTGCTGCTGGTGGACGGCGGCACGATGAGCGCCGCCGAACTGCTCGCCGGCGCCCTCCAGGACCGCAGCCGCGCCCTGGTGGTGGGCTCGCGGACCTTCGGCAAGGGCACCGTCCAGCAGCCCAGCCGGCTCGCCGACGGCGCCGTGCTGGAACTGACCGTCGGCCGCTACTACACCCCGGCCGGCCGCTCCCCGGACGGCACCGGCCTCACCCCCGACGTCCCGGCCGACTCGGGCGAGGCGGCCGACGAGCTCGCCCTGCGGGTCCTCGCGGGACTCGGCACCCGCGCCTAAAGCAGCTGCCCGATCCGGCGTCGAAGTGCGAGAATGGCCGCGCTATGGCAAAGGAAACCGGACAGAAGCTGATCGCGCAGAACAAGAAGGCGCGACACGAGTACACGATCCTCGACACCTACGAGTGCGGCCTCGTACTCACCGGCACCGAGGTCAAGTCGCTGCGTGAGGGGCGGGCCAACCTGGTCGACGGCTACGCCTACATCCAGAACCACGAGGCCTGGATCGACAACGTCTTCATCCCCGAGTACACCCAGGGGACGTGGACCAACCACGCGGCCCGGCGCAAGCGCAAGCTGCTGCTGCACAAGCTGGAGATCCGCAAGATCGAGACCAAGGTCCGCGACGCGGGTCACACCCTGGTCCCGCTCTCGCTGTACTTCAAGGACGGCCGGGTGAAGCTCGAACTGGCGCTCGCGGTCGGCAAGAAGCTCTACGACAAGCGCCAGACGCTGCGCGAGAAGCAGGACACCCGCGAGACGGCCCGTGCGGTGGCGGCGGCCCGCCGACGCCAGCGTTAATCCGCTGGACCCTCGCCCGTCGCCTCGCGTACTATGGCGCAAGCAACACGGACGATCACCGTCCGAGCTGTTTCTCAACAAAACATGGGGATGATCGGTTTCGACAGGGGATGTTGAAACAGGGGAAGCGAGCCGAGGAACGCGGCAATGATCTCGTTAACCACGTGTCGCAAAAAAATAATCGCCAACTCTAAGCGCGATTCCCAGCAGTTCGCTCTCGCTGCCTAATAAGCACCGATAGCGCTTGGGTGTCAGACCGGGGGGTTCCCGACCCGGACCCTGGCATAATCTAGGGAACTCAACCGTCCGCCCGGGCTGCGGGGGCGGATGGGAAATCAAACAGCAGCTGGGCCTGTTGGCGGCTTGTCCGTGTGACCGCCAGGGCCGAGAAAAGCACAGCGGACTGCGCTCGGAGAAGCCCTGAATTGACTCCACTGGACCCGGGTTCGATTCCCGGCATCTCCACCACCCCATGTTCACACCGAAGGCCGTCCACCGCTCCGCGGAGGGCGGCCTTCGACTTTTGTCCGTTCCGGAGCAGCGCAGCCCCGGGGTCGCGGCGTAGGATCATCCGTCCGCTCGTTTTCCGGAGCCGGATTCCGCCGCAACCACCGAGGCCATGCAGAGCAACACGCCCACCACCCCCGCCACCGACCACGAGACCGTCCGCGCGCGCGAGATCGCCGGTGAGCAGCAGCACCTCGACACCGTCTACCACCGGTTGGAGGAGAAGCTCGCCGAAGCCGAGTACATCCTGGAGGACGCCGCCAAGCGGGTCCAGGTCGGCACCCCCGGCGCGCTCGCCGAACGCGACGCCCAGGTCTACCGGGCCGGCGCCCACCTCCAGCGACTGAACAGCGAGTTCGAGGACTTCCTGTTCGGCCGGATCGACCTCCAGCGGGCGGACGCCCCGGAGGAGCACGGCATCCCGTCGAACACCCCGCTCGACCCGGCCGACCCGGCCGTCGCCGAGACCCTCCACATCGGCCGGCTGGGCGTGCTGGACGCCGAGTACGGCCCGCTGGTGATCGACTGGCGCGCGCCCGCCGCCGCCCCGTTCTACCGCGCCACCCCGGTCGAGCCGGGTCGGGTGATCCGCCGCCGGGTGATCCGCTCCAAGGGCCGCAAGGTGATCGGCGTCGAGGACGACCTGCTGCGTCCGGACCTCACCCCGACCCTGGACGGCGAGGAGCTGGCCGTGGTCGGCGACGGCGCGCTGATGGCCTCGCTGGGCCGCGCCCGCAGCCACTCGATGCGCGACATCGTCTCCTCCATCCAGAAGGAGCAGGACGAGGTGATCCGCGCCGCCGCCGCGGGCGCCACCCTGGTCACCGGCGGCCCCGGCACCGGCAAGACCGCCGTCGCCCTGCACCGCGCCGCCTACCTGCTCTACCAGGACCGCCGCCGCTACGCCGGGGGCATCCTGGTGGTCTCGCCGACCCCGCTGCTGGTCTCCTACACCGAGGGCGTGCTGCCCGCGCTGGGCGAGGAGGGCCAGGTCGCCATCCGGGCGGTCGGCTCGCTGGTGGACGGCATCGAGGCGGGCACCTACGACACCCCCCAGGCGGCCCGGGTCAAGGGCTCGGGCCGGATGGTGCAACTGCTGCGCCGGGCCGCCCGCGCGGCACTGGAGCTGGGCGCGCCGCAGGAGCTGAAGGTGGTCGCCCGCGGCGAGGTGCTGAAGCTGGACGCCGGCCGGCTGAAGGCCGTGCGCGGCAACGTGGTGGGCTCCGGCGGCACCCCGCTGAACCTGCTGCGCCCGCGGGCCCGCAGGCTGCTGCTGGACGCCCTGTGGCAGCAGGCCACCAGGCACCTGCCGAAGCCCGCGGACCACTACGCCCGCGAGCAGCGCCAGGAGGAGAAGGAGTCCTTCGACGAGTACGTCTCGGACGAGGCGTCGTTCCTGGACTTCCTGGACGCCTGGTGGCCGGTGCTGACCCCGCGCCGGGTGCTCGGCACGCTGCGGCAGCACCGGCACACCAACCGGATCGCCCGCCGCGCCGTCACCCCGGACGAGGCCAGGCTGCTGGCCGCCTCCTGGCGCCACCTGTCCGCGGTGGGCGAGGGCGCGCTGTCCGCGCACGACGTCGCGCTGATCGACGAGCTCCAGGTGCTGCTCGGCGAGCCGGCCCGCCCGAAGGTCCGCGAGGTGGACGCGGTGGACCTGCTGAGCGGCCTGGACGAGGTCACCACCTTCGCCGACCGCAGCGCCCGCCAGCGCGACCGCCAGCCGGCCGAGCGCAGGGAGTACGCGCACGTCATCGTGGACGAGGCGCAGGACCTCACCCCGATGCAGTGGCGGATGATCGGCCGCCGGTCCCGGATGGCCACCTGGACGATCGTCGGCGACCCGGCGCAGTCCTCCTGGCCGTTCCCGCAGGAGGCCCAGGCGGCGCTGGACGAGGTGCTCGCCGGCAAGCCGCGCCGCCGCTTCACGCTGACCGTGAACTACCGCAACCCGGCCGAGATCGCCGAGGTCGCGGCCAAGGTGCTGGCGCTGGCCGCGCCGGGCACCCCGTCGCCGAGCGCGGTGCGCCACGTCGGCGTGGAGCCGCGTTTCGCGGCCGTCACCGACCCCTCGCCGGAGGCCTTCGGCGCGGCCGCCCGGGTCGAGCTGGAGCGGCTGCTGGCCGAGGTGGACGGCACCGTGGCGATCGTGGTGCCGATGGACCGCCGGGACGAGGCGGCCGGCTGGGCCGAGGGCCTGGGCGGGCGCGTGGTGGCGCTGGGCAGCCTGGAGGCCAAGGGCCTGGAGTACGACGCGACCGTGGTGGCCGACCCGACCGGCATCGCCGGAGAGTCGGAGGCGGGGCTGCGGGTGCTGTACGTGGCGCTGACCCGTGCGACCCAGCGGCTGACCGTGCTCTCCGGCCCGGACGACCTGCCGGACGCGGCCGGCGTGCCGGCACTGCTGCACGGCTGACGGCCCCTACGGAAGAAGGCCCCTCACCGCTCGGTGAGGGGCCTTCAGACGTTGATGACACCGACCCGCCATGCTCGCCTCGCGGCAAGTGGTCCCTCGAAGGGACGAAGGTTGGGCCCGGGGGCTTGGATCGAGCCGGTGTCTCGTCCAATGTAACGCATCGGCCGGGAGAGGCAAGGAGTGAGCGGCGGGATACCGGCGGCAGTCGGGTGGGATTGTCGGGTCCGCACACTCAATGAACGTTATTTCTGGCTGCCCCTTGGAAGGTGCGACGATCGAGGTCTAGCATGCGCAGGCGATGCCTTCAACAAAATGTTGAGCCTGCGGGACAGACGGAAGAAGGAAGCGTCGATGGCGACGGTGCCCAGTGTCTCCAACTCGATCACGGTACGGCTGGAGGTCCCGGCCCGGGGCAACGCCGTCAGTGCGATCACCACGGCCGTGGAGTCCTCCGGCGGGTCGGTGACCGGTCTCGACGTCACCGCCTCCGGCCTGGAGGCGCTGCGGATCGACGTCACGGTGGCGGCCGCCTCGGTCGCGCACGGCGAGGAGATCGTCGAGAAGCTGCGCACGATCGACGGCGTGTCGATCGGAAAGGTCTCGGACCGCACCTTCCTGATGCACCTCGGCGGCAAGATCGAGATGTCCTCGAAGCTGCCGATCCGCAACCGTGACGACCTCAGCATGATCTACACCCCGGGTGTCGCCCGGGTCTGCATGGCGATCGCGGAGAACCCGGAGGACGCCCGCCGCCTGACCATCAAGCGCAACAGCGTCGCCGTGGTCACCGACGGCTCGGCGGTGCTGGGCCTGGGCAACATCGGCCCGGAGGCCGCGCTGCCGGTCATGGAGGGCAAGGCGGCCCTGTTCAAGCGCTTCGCCGGGATCGACGCCTGGCCGATCTGCCTGGACACCCAGGACACCGACGAGATCGTCGCCATCGTCAGGGCGATCGCCCCGGGCTTCGCCGGGATCAACCTGGAGGACATCTCCGCGCCGCGCTGCTTCGAGATCGAGGCCCGGCTGCGCGAGGCCCTGGACATCCCGGTCTTCCACGACGACCAGCACGGCACCGCGATCGTGGTGCTGGCCGCCCTCACCAACGCGCTGAAGGTGGTCGGCAAGGAGATCGGCGACATCCGCGTGGTGATGTCGGGCGCCGGCGCCGCGGGCACCGCGATCCTCAAGCTGCTGATGGCGGCCGGCGTCGAGCACGCCACCGTGGCGGACGTGCAGGGCGTGGTCCACCTGGGCCGCGGGGACCTCAACGAGAACCTGCGCTGGATCGCCGAGCACACCAACCGCTCGGGCCGCACCGGCAGCCTCAAGGAGGCCGTGGCGGGCGCCGACGTCTTCATCGGCGTCTCGGCCCCGAACGTCCTGGACGGCGACGACCTGGCCACCATGGCGCAGGACGCGATCGTCTTCGCGCTGGCCAACCCGGACCCGGAGGTCGACCCGGCCGTCGCCCGGCAGACCGCCGCCGTGGTCGCCACCGGCCGAAGCGACTTCCCGAACCAGATCAACAACGTGCTGGTCTTCCCGGGCGTCTTCCGCGGCCTGCTGGACGCCCAGAGCCGCACCGTCAACACCGAGATGATGATCGCCGCCGCCCGGGCGCTGGCCACCACCGTGGCCGACGACGAGCTGAACGCGAACTACATCATCCCGAGCGTGTTCCACAAGGACGTCGCCAAGACCGTCGCCTCGGCGGTGCGCGAGGCGGCCCTGGCGGGGGCCCAGGAGGCCCCCGCGCCGGCCCGTCCGACCCCGGGTATCGTCGGCACCCTCGACACCGCCGCGTTCCCCACCGTCAAGCTCTGACGGCCGGACGGGGCGACGTGTCGCAGATCGCTCAAATGTGCGAATAGCGGTCATGCCCGCCCAGCCCGCCCCGAACCCTTGCGACACAAGGGCGAGGGGCGTGTTTGGGCTTGTCAGTCGTAGGGCGTACCGTAGCCCTGCACGGGGCAGGCGTGTCCGACAAGTACGGAACGTCCCCCTGGTCTTCCGGCGTGTCGTCCCGACCGCCGCCCGCGCCCGGTCCGCCGGAGCCGACGGAGCGTCATACCTCCAACGGGCGGGCGATGTTCGGGTGGCTCGGCCGGGGCCCGATTGGCTTTCTCGGGGCCGGTCGGGGCAGGATTCGTATCCAGGCGGGCGGGTGGGCCTTCGACGGCTCCGGCGCGCGGCATCGGGTACGGACCCGGCCTGCGACCACGCATTGCCTGCATGAGCACAGTGTGCGGACCTGCGGCCCATCCGGGTGCCCCCCGGTGGGAGCACCGATGGGCCCCCGCGCACCGCAAGCGAACAGACCACAGGAGTACACATGAACCGCAGTGAGCTGGTGGCCGCGCTGTCCGAGCGCGCCGAGGTGACCCGCAAGGACGCCGACGCCGTTCTGGCCGCCTTCGCCGAGATCGTCGGCGAGGTCGTCGCCAAGGGCGACGAGAAGGTCACCATCCCCGGTTTCCTGACCTTCGAGCGCACCCACCGCGCTGCCCGCACCGCCCGCAACCCGCAGACCGGCGAGCCGATCCAGATCGCCGCGGGCTACAGCGCCAAGGTGAGCGCCGGCTCCAAGCTGAAGGAAGCCGCCAAGGGCGCTGCCTGAGCCACCCCTTGAACGCCCGAGAGGCCGGGCTCCCCGCTGGGGAGCCCGGCCTCTCGCCGTCGTGACCGGACCGTCAGGCGTCGACCAGCTGCTCGCTGGGCAGCTCGACGTGGGCGCCCAGGTCGCGCAGCTTGTCCATGAAGTTCTCGTAGCCGCGGTTGATCAGGTCGATGCCGTGCACGGTCGAGGTGCCCTCGGCCGCCAGCGCCGCGATCAGGTACGAGAAGCCGCCGCGCAGGTCCGGGATGACCAGCTCGGAGCCGATCAGCTTGGACGGGCCGGAGACGACCGCGGAGTGCAGGAAGTTGCGGGCGCCGAAGCGGCACGGGGTGGCGCCCAGGCACTCGCGGTAGAGCTGGATGTGCGCGCCCATCTGGTTCAGCGCGCCGGTGAAGCCGAGCCGCGACTCGTACACCGTCTCGTGGATGATGGACAGGCCGGTGGCCTGGGTCAGCGCGACCACCAGCGGCTGCTGCCAGTCGGTCTGGAAGCCCGGGTGCACGTCGGTCTCCAGGGCGATCGCCTTGAGCTCGCCGCCCGGGTGCCAGAAGCGGATGCCCTCGTCGTCCACCTCGAAGGCGCCGCCGACCTTCCGGAAGGTGTTCAGGAAGGTCATCATCTCCAGCTGGCGGGCGCCGCGGACGTAGATGTCGCCCTTGGTGGCGAGCGCCGCGCAGGCCCAGGAGGCGGCCTCCAGGCGGTCCGGCAGCGCGCGGTGGTTGTAGCCGTTCAGCTCGTCCACGCCGGTGATCAGGATGGTCCGGTCGGTGCCCAGCGTGATGATCGCGCCCATCTTCTGCAGGACGCAGATCAGGTCGACGATCTCCGGCTCGATGGCCGCGTTGCGCAGCTCGGTGACGCCCTCGGCGAGCACCGCGGTGAGCAGCACCTGCTCGGTCGCGCCGACCGAGGGGTAGGGCAGCTCGATCCTGGTGCCGCGCAGGCGCTGCGGCGCGACCAGGTAGGTGCCCTGCGGGTGCTTCTCGATGGTGGCGCCGAACTGGCGCAGCACCTCGAAGTGGAAGTCGACCGGGCGGCCGCCGATGTCGCAGCCGCCCAGGCCGGGGATGAAGGCGTGGCCGAGGCGGTGCAGCAGCGGGCCGCAGAACAGGATCGGGATCCGCGAGGAGCCGGCGTGCGCGTCGATGTCGGCGACGTTGGCGCTCTCGACGTGCGAGGGGTCGAGGATCAGCTCGCCGTCCTCGTCGCCGGCGCGCACGGTCACGCCGTGCAGCTGCAGCAGGCCGCGGACCACCTTGACGTCGCGGATGTCCGGGACGTTGCGCAGTCTGCTGGGGCCCTGGCCGAGGAGGGCGGCGACCATGGCCTTGGGTACCAGGTTCTTCGCACCGCGGACGCGGATCTCGCCTTCGAGCGGGTTTCCGCCATGGACCAGCAGGACGTCGTCGGTCATCGTTCTCGCAATCCGGGGTGCCAGAGGAGTCGGGGGGAGTGGGCTCCGGGAGAGAGCCGGTGGTGGGCCGGTCGTACGGGCGCGTTCGGGCCCCCGGCGAAACCGAGTCGGCACCGTATAAGGGCGTCCACCAGACGTAGATGGTAGTAGGCGTGCGGTCGGTTCCCGTGAGCCTCTCCCGTGATGGTGCTCTCTCGGGGCCCGTACCCGCTTCCCCGGTACGGCCGTACGGGTGTTCGTCCGGCGTGGCGGGTTTCCTGGCGTTGCGGTGTCCGAGCGGTGCCGTTCTGCGGGATCATGTGGGCATGACGGCGGCCCATTCCAACGGAGGCCGGTCCCACACCGGCCGTCTGCTCGTCGCGACGCCCCTGCTCACCGACCCGAACTTCGCGCGGGCGGTGGTGCTGCTCCTCGACCACGACGCCGAGGGGGCGCTCGGCGTGGTCCTCAACCGGCCGACGCCGGTCGAGGTGGGCAGTGTGCTGGACGGCTGGAACAGACTCGTCGGGCAGCCGGCCGTGGTGTTCCAGGGCGGCCCGGTGGCGCTGGACTCGGCGCTCGGCCTCGCGGTGGCGCCGGGGGAGCCGGGCGCCGGCGAGCCGCTCGGCTGGCGCCGGGTGCACGGTGCGATCGGCCTGGTCGACCTGGAGGCGCCGCCCGAGGTGCTGGCCGGCGAGCTGGGCAGCCTGCGGATCTTCGCCGGGTACGCCGGCTGGTCGCCGGGGCAGCTGGAGACCGAGCTGGAGAGCGGCGCCTGGTACCTGGTGGACTGCGAGCCCGGGGACGTCTCCAGCCCCGAGCCGGAGCGGCTGTGGCGCTCGGTGCTGCGCCGCCAGCGCGGTCCGCTCGCCCTGCTGGCGACCTACCCGGACGACCCGACGATGAACTGAGCCACCGGCCCGGCGGCGCGACACTGGCCGGGTTTCCGGAGGCGCCCATAGACTTGGCACCCATGAGCACTCTTGAGCCCGAGCGCGGCCTCGGCACCGGCACCCTGGTCGAGCCCGTCCCGCAGGTGTCCAACGGGGACGGCGACCACGAGCGCTTCGCGCACTACGTCCAGAAGGACAAGATCATGGAGAGCGCGCTCTCCGGGTCTCCCGTGGTGGCGCTCTGCGGCAAGGTGTGGGTGCCCGGGCGCGACCCGAAGAAGTACCCGGTCTGTCCGATGTGCAAGGAGATCTACGACGGCATCGGCAAGCCGCAGGGCGGCGACGGCGACAACAAGTAGTCCGCGGCGCCCCGCGCAACACCGTTTTGCGCGGCGCCCCGCACAACGCCGTTTTGCATAGCACCCGGTTTCCCCGGTGGTCTATGCCAATCGTCCGGGGCGTGGGCAGGATGTCGGAATGGACCTCATTCCCGCACCTTCGAGTGCCGTGCGCCGCCCGGACGAGGACTATCCGCTCGATGCCGCCACCACGCTGACCGCACCCCCCGCGCTGGCCGACGCCGAGCGCTGGCTGCGGGCCGCGCTGACCGCCGCCACCGGGCTGCCGCTCGGCCCGGGCC
>NZ_JAHSQD010000302.1 GCF_020103755.1 Streptomyces sp. LS1784 | reverse complement strand
GGCGCTGCTCGGCCTCGACCACCTGGCGGCGGGCGCGCAGGCGCAGGCCCGGCTGCGCGAGGCGTACGAGGCGGGCCGGCCGGTGGCGGTCTGACGCCCGCTCGACGGACCCCCTCCCCCGCCGGATCCGCACGTCCGTCGGGGGAGGGAACCGGCGCACGCCGGGGGCGGGAACCGCGGGCCGGGTCCCGGTCGTGTTAGGCAGGTACCGACAACCGCCGCCGCCCGGGGAGACTTGTGCCATGGCCACGCCCCGCATCCTCCTCGCCGCCGTCCTGCTGGCCTGCGGCACCGCCGCGCTCACCGGCTGCACGCCCGCCGACTCCCGCTCCACGGTGGCCGCCGCCTCCGCCGCCGCCGGCGCCGACGAGGGCGCGGACGACCTGCTGGACGACGATGACGACCTCTTCTACGAGGACGAGGAGCCCTACTCCCCCGTGACCGACCCGTCCGCCGGGCCGTCCGCCGGGCCGGAGTGCGCCACCCCCACCGGACGCCCCGGCCACGAGGTCTTCCTCGTCGTCTCCGCCGGCCCGGCCGAACTCACCGCCCAGCCCGCCCGCTTCAGCTGTGGCGCCGGCCGCTACGAGCCCGCCGGCAGCCCGGTCCACTACGGCTTCGCGGGGGCGGGCGTGACGGCGACCCTGGTCGACGTCCCGAACGACGACCCGGCCAGGACCGTCCCCCTCGACGAGCTGATCGCCCACCTCGACGACTGCCTGGCCGAGCGCGACCCGGCCGACCCGTACGGCTGCCACGGCAACGCCTACGACGTGGTGCTGGACTCCCACGGCCGGATCATGCGCATCGCCGAGGTCGAGGGCCCCTAGGGAGTGCCTTGCGGGGAAGGACCTCCGAACCCGCTGATCCGACAGAGCTGGGTGGGGCGATACAAATCTTTATGTCATATAATCATGCGTTAACTATTAGTTAGGTTGCAGTTCCGGGGGGAACGTATGGGCGTTGTACTGCCGACCTATCTGGACACTGCCCTGGACGTGATCGGCGTCTCCTGGCCGAACGTCGATGAAGACGACTACCGCCACATGGCCACGGAGTTGCGCGAGTTCTCCCACAGCCTGGAGACCGGCACCGGAGACCTCCACAACGCCCTCGTGAAGATGGTGGGGACCAACGAGGGGCCGGCCATCGAGGCGATGGAAGCCCACTGGCGCAAGGTCAAGGACAACCACCTCAAGAAGCTGGTGGAGATCGGGCACCTGGCCGCCGACGGCCTGGACACCATCGCCGTGCTCATCGAGGGCGCCAAACTCGCCGCCATCGTCCAACTCGGCATACTCGCAGCCGAGATCGCGGCCGCGATAGCGGCGGCGCCGATTACCCTGGGCCTCTCCGCGCTGGAAGGCGTCGCCGGGCGACAGGTCTGCCGAGTCGCCGTCAAGCGCATCCTCAAGGAGGTGGAGCGGGCGGTCGTGGACCACATGACCGCCACGGTCCTGGGGCCGCTGGAGGACGCCCTCGGCGCAATGGCCGGCGACCTCGTCGTACAACTCGGGGCCAACGCCCTGGACCTCCAGCACGGGGTCGACCTCAAGCAGACCACGGCCGCCGGGGCCGCATCGATGCAGCTCAACTCGGCCGGCGGCGGGGGGAGCTCCGACGGCCCCGCGCCCGGCCAGATCAAGGTCGACCTGAACTCGTACAAGGAGCTCGACGGCGCGTTCTCCCAAGCGTCCACGCATTTCAACACGCACACCGCGGACAAACTCCACAAGGCCCGTCGGCACCAGAATCGGACTCGCGGCAAGGACGCCATAGCGAACGCGGCGAACGCCGTCGTGGACAAGACGATCGAGGGTATCAAGAAGGGGCTCTCGAAGGCCGGGCACCACGTCGGCGAGAACATGAAGAGCGGCGTCCAGCAGATGGCGAAGAGCCATGTCGAGCACGACGGAAAGACTGCCAAGCACTTCCACCAGATACACCGGCCGCAACCCGACCGTGACGCGCTCCGCGCCGGCCTCGGACCGACCCCGGTTTACCACATGAAGGACAACGGGGTCATCGAGCGGCTGACTCCGACCGGGCCCGCCAAGCTGACGGCAGATGATCGGAAGCTGCTCGGCGCCTCACTGAACCTGAACAGCCGCGACGCCGTTCCGCGACGCCCCGTGAACCCCAATAACCCGTATTCATGGGACCACGACAAGACCCCGAAGGAGGAGCGGCCCCGCAAGGAGTCCACGCTCATGGGGTTCTATGACGACGAGCTGTCCCGAGCCACACAGCTGGCCAGGCACGAGGCCAAGAAATCCCGCGGACCCCAGGGCAGCTACGGCAACTACGGCATCAAGGACGGAAAGCTCCAGTACACCAGCAACAACTACGCCTCACTCCGCGTCGAGAACGACGCCGGAAAGTTCATCCTGGTCGGGCGCAGTTTCCAGCCGATCCACTCGGAGAAGGTACTCGGAATCCCATTCCTCCAAAACGGCACCGGGGGTCACGTGAAGGATCTCTACACAGAACGAGAACCCTGTAGCGGCAGCAGCGACTGCAAGGCATGGGTTCCCAAATGGCTACCCCATGTCAACGTGTTCCACAGCGTCGAATTCGGGGCCTCCGAGGAGTCCATGGCCCGAGGAACCAAGGAGATGGAGGACCATCTCAACCGAATAATTCCCTACCCTCGCGCGAACAGTGACAATCCGCTGCATCTGGTCAAGCAGATTCACGGTCATCACTGACCCGGGCGGATACGGTAACATCGAGCCCTCCGCCGAAGACAGGGGAAAACCGATATGAGCCGGATCGATCGCAGCATGATGGAGTCCGTCTTCGAGGCCGAGGAACTGATCACCCTCGACGAGGACGCGCTCATGGCGATTCCGCACGAGCCGACCCGGGCATTCCTTCGCGACATCGGTCTCCCCGGCCAGTTCGACACCTGGCTGCAACTCGACGGGCCGCTTGCGGACGAGGGCGTGGTGACCATCGTGGACGCCGCCGGTGCGGCGGAGTTGGCTGCCAAGTACCCGGGCTTCGGTGTGGACACGTCCCGTTGGATGTCGATCGGCGCCATCGGCCTCGACAGCTTCGCACTCGACGTCGAGAACGGCACGATGTACTGCGTTCCCGAGAGCGGCGCCCAGCCCTGCGTCCTCAACAGCGGCATCGAGGCCTTCGCCTACTTCCTGTACGCGTTGGAGGTGGAACGGCCCAACTACGACCTTGAGGTGGCGGAGGGCCCCATCGTCGGCAACGCCGAGGACCGGCTCCAGGCGCTCATGGAGGAGGTGGACCCGGTGGCGCTGGCCAGCCCGGACTCGACCTGGTACCTCGTCCTCGAAAACGTCAAGCACCTGCTTGATTACAGGTAACCCGCCGAAAACCACCGAACGATCCAGGAGATTGACGTGACGCAGTCCGGCGACCGCCTCGTCCAGCGGTTCGGCGAAGCCGGCGTCCGCCGGTTCGACGCCGAGCAGACCGACCCGTTCACCGCGGAGCGACAGGCGCTGGAGAACATCAGCCGTCTCGTCCTGCCGCTCCAGGTGCTGCCGTACTTCCACACGGTGGCCGACGAACCGGCGTCCCTGAGCCGGTACGCGACCCTCATCGGGCGTCAGCTCGACCAGGAGTCCCAGCTCTCCTGGGCCCGCCTGGGTTCGGACCGCGCGTACGACCTCTGTGTCACCCCGGAAGGCACGGTCCGGGGCGCCATGCTCGGGTACGACGAGCCCGAGCGATTCGTCAACTCCACGCCCGAGGCCTTCGCCGAGGGGTTGCTCCAGCTGGACATCGCGCTGGAGGCGATCGGCGGCACGGACGATCCGGCTGTGGCCGGCGCCGCGCTGGACGGCCTGGAATCCGCCCTGCGGGCCGCCGACGGGCAGGCCCTCGCAGACCCTGAGCACTGGTGGTCGCTGGTACTGGAGGACATCCGGACCACCGCGAGCGTACTGTCCTATTCCTCCTTCGAGTTCGTCACCTCAGGCGGCGGGAAGCAGATCGTCACCGAGTCCAGCGCCCTCTGCGTGCACGCCGAGGAACGTGTCTGGTCCGCCATGTACGCTGCCGGCGTCGAGCCGGACCAGGTGACGCGGATCCACACCGAACTCCAGGCGTGCTTCATGCCGGGCCACTACTGCGCGTTCTGGCTGAAGCTGATGTTCCCGGACGCCGCTCTCACCCACAACGTGCCGTACGGCGACACCGCGGCCGAGCGGGCCGGCGGCCTCATCCGGCTCCAGGAGGCCCACGCCGCGACGGAAGAGCAGGCGTGACCGCTCCCAGCCCTGCCGCATGGCCTCCCTTGGAGGGGCCGACCGCCGAACTCGGGCTGCGGCTGCTGAGTTGGCTCTCCGATCCCCGGTCCAATCCACCGGTGGCCGTGGTTTCCGGGCCCAGGGGTTCCGGCAAGACGCGCTTGCTGGCGTGGCTGATGGCAGGATCGGACTCCAACCCCCACACGACGATCCATGCGGTCGGATTCGCCGGGGGACAGACGGCACGAACCTTGGCGTGGCAGCTCGGCCGACACCTGGGCTACGGCGCGCTGGAACCCGAGCCGCTCCTGGAACGGATCGCCGTCGATCCTCGGCCGCTCCGACTCCTGGTGACCGATCTGCACCTGGCCGGCTGCGTGCCGACCCACGTGGCCCAAGCCGCCCCGCAGCCGGTGATCACCGAGCTCGTGGCGCCGCTGCTGACGCTACCCCAGGTTCGTGCCGTCGTCGAGGTCGACGACCCACGGTTGCTCCGGTACGACCGGGCCCTGGAGTTGTCCCTCCCCTCTCGAACGCCCGTGAAACCGTCGCTCGCCTTCGGTCCGGTGCTGCCGGCGGATTCGCCCTGGGTGCCGCGGCCCCGAGCAGAGAACGTCCCTCCTGTCCTCGACGGGAAACCGACGGCCCCGCCCCCGGCGGGGCCGGGGGCGACCGAGCCCGTGCTCCCGCTGTTCCCCGCCGGCGCCGGCTGGCGCGCCGCTAGCAGCGAGGTGCGGGAGGGCGCGATCCGCCTCGCGTACAGATCCGGTATCGCCTACGAACTCCTGCGCGACCCCGGCTACTTGGCCTACGGCCCGATCCCGGCGATCACCGCCGCGTTGTCGGGCGAGGCCGCGCCCGCGGAGCTGTCCGCGGTGTGGAACGCAGCCGGCCCAGCGCTCTCCTCCGATGGCCTGCACGGTCCCGAACGGGCTTCGGTCGTCCGTCTCGCCGCGCTGGGACACGATGTCGAACTGGCGGAAGCAGCACGGCCCCTCACCGAGGGATCCCGGTGGAACGCCCTGTGGCACCGGCCCGGGGCGGCCGTCCCGGCAGTGGCGCCGCTCCCCGGGTCCTCGCACGGCGCCGGGACGGTCGTCACGGCGGACTCGCTGGGGCGTTGTACCGAGCGGGTGCTGTCGGACGGATCGGCGGTCCGCCGGCTGCCTACCCAGCAGCCTCTCGTTCCGACCGGTCTGGCCGCGCTCTCCCCGGACTTCGTACTCACTCTGGACGACTCGGGGACGCTCCGATCGACCCGCCTCGTCGATGGTTCGCCGCTACCGGCCACTGCGGACCGCTTGATGATCCACCACAACGCCCATGCGATCGACGGCTCCGTGGCAGCGGCATCGGCGATAGCCGCGCACCAAGGCCAGGTCGCCGTCGGTGACACACGGGGTCTGGTGAGCCTCTGGTCCCTCACCGATCACCTGGCGGGCCCACGGACCGTCCGCCTGCACGAGGTCGGGGTGACGGCCGTCGCCTGTCTCACCGTCGAGGCCGGCGTCACCACCACCCTGGTGGTGTCCGGAGGGCTCGACGGCACGATCCGCCTCTGGGACTCCACGAGCGGCGAGGTCATGCCGGGCGTCGTCGAACGTCGCCAGGCGATCCCCCTGGCGCTGGCGCTCGCGGACACCGACGCGGCGGGGCCGGTCCTGGCGACAGCCTGGTCCGATCTCCGACTTCACATCTGGCACCTGCGGCGCGCGCGGATGATCTCCGTTCCTCTGCTGTTCAGCCCCACGGGCATGGCGATCTCCTCGGACGGTGTCGTCATCGTGACAGGCCCTGCCGGGGCCGCAGCCGTTCGGATCGATCTCCTGAGCTCGTTCGAGACCGCCGAGGCGTAGCGACGGCCACTTCCGAGGGCGGTCGGCCCGGGACAGGTCAAGGCGCTGGGCTCCCGCTGGGGGAGGGCACGGGTGCGTACGGTCTGCGCAGGCTTCCGGGCTGCCTTCATACGGTGTAGAAGCGCCTCTCAACTGTTGACATTCGGCTGCGCTACGCGCATCGACCGCACGCCGACTGGGGGCTTTTGACGTTCGATACGTCCGCTGGGTCCTTCCTTGGGGCGGGTCTTACCTTTTCCGTCGTTGACCCGGTTTCGGCGGCTCTGCTTTGCTTCCGGCCGTCGGCGGTAACCGGCTCCCCATCCCCACGTCCCTGACCGTCCATGGCGGACCGTCAGTGGTTCCGCGCTGCCGTCGCCGCTCCTCCCCGTTTGTCCCCCACAGTGCCGCCGCGCCGTACCCGGGTGCGGTCGGCATCAGAGAGGAACCCTCACGATGGGCATCTCCCCCACCTCCCGTCGGATGCGGCTGCGCGCCCTGACCGGGCTCAGCGCCCTGGCCCTGGCCGCCGCCGGCTTCGCGGCCGCCCCGGTCGCCCAGGCCGCCCAGGACGACCGGCCGGCCGGCGAGTTCGCCGGGCAGCCCCACCCGTACCGGCACGGCGTGCACCCGACCAAGGAGAACGCCGGCCAGTCGGCCAAGCCCGCGAGCAACAACCTGAGGTACGGCGGCGGCGTGGACGGCATCGGCGTCACCACCGGCGCGCCGAAGGTCTACCTGATCTTCTGGGGCACCCAGTGGGGCACCCAGGGCACCAACTCCGCCGGCTACACCACGCTCTCCGGCGACCCGAAGGGCGAGGCCGTCCGGGCGCAGCAGCTGTTCAAGGGCCTCGGCACCAACAGCGAGACCTGGTCCGGCGTCATGACCCAGTACTGCGAGGGCGTCGCCACCGGCGCGACCAGCTGCCCGACCGGATCCACCCACGTCGGCTACCCGACCGGCGGCGCGCTGGCCGGCGTCTGGGTCGACGAGTCCGCCGCCGCGCCCAGCCAGGCCAGCGGCAACCAGCTGGCCGCCGAGGCCGTGAAGGCCGCCGGGCACTTCGGCAACACCACGGCCGCGTCCAACCGCAACGCGCAGTACGTGGTGCTGTCGCCGACCGGCACCCACCCGGACGGCTTCAACACCCCGAACGGCGGCTTCTGCGCCTGGCACGACTGGAACGGCGACACCACCCTGACCGGCGGCGCCGCCCCCTCCCCGTACGGTGACGTGGCGTTCACCAACGACCCGTACGTGACCGACATGGGCACCTCCTGCGGCCAGAACTACGTCAACAGCGGCAGCGCGGGCACCCTGGACGGCGTGACCATGGTGTACGGCCACGAGTACTCGGAGACCATCACCGACCAGAACCCGGCGGGCGGCTGGACCGACTCCACCGGGTACGAGAACGCCGACAAGTGCTCCTGGAACGGCGTCGGCGGGACGGGCGGCTCGCAGAACGTGGCGTTCGCGACGGGCACCTTCGCCATGCAGGGCACCTGGTCCAACGGTGTCAGCGGGTGCCAGATCTCGCACGCGATCGTCCACTGACGATCTGATCGCCGGAGCGCCGGGGTGGGCCGTGCGGGCCCGCCCCGGCGCTTCGCCATGTGCTCCCACGGCGTGTGTTCCTACGGTACGACCAGGCCGAACTCGTAGGCCTGGATGACCAGGTGGACCCGGTCGCGGGCGTCGAGCTTGGTGAACAGCCGGGCGACGTGGGCCTTGGCGGTGGCCACGCTGATGGTGAGCTCCGCGGCGATCTCGGCGTTGGACAGGCCCCTGCCGACCAGGGTGAGCACCTCGCGCTCGCGCTCGGTGACGGCCTCGGCGACGGGCCTGCGGGGCTGGGCGGGCCGGGCCGTTCCCTGCGGGCGGGCGGCGAACTCGCCGATCAGCCGGCGGGTGATGCCGGGGGCCAGCAGGGCGTCCCCGGCGGCGACCACCCGGATGCCGTCCAGGATGGTCTCCAGGGCGAGGTCCTTGACCAGGAAGCCGCTCGCCCCGGCCCGCAGCGCGCCGTACACGTAGTCGTCGTCGTCGAAGGTGGTGAGGACGAGGACGTGGGTGGGCAGGTCCGGGTCCGCGGTGATCCGGCGGGTGGCCTCGATGCCGTCCGTACCTGGCATCCGGATGTCCATCACGGCGACGTCGGGGCGCAGCCGGGTGACCAGCTCGACGGCCTCGGCGCCGTCGCCGGCCTCGCCGACCACCTCCAGGTCGGGGGCGTCGGCGATCAGTACGCGCAGGCCGGTGCGGATGAGCGGCTGGTCGTCGACCAGGACGACGCGGATCACGGTCCCACCTCCAGGGGGAGCTCGACGGGGGTCTGCTCGGGGAGCGGCAGGCGGGCGGCGACCAGGAATCCGCCCCCGGAGCGCGGGCCGGCGCTGAACTCGCCGTGCAGCAGGGCGACCCGCTCGCGCATGCCGGCCAGGCCGTAGCCGGTGCCGGGGGTGCCGGTCGCCGTTCCGGCGCCCAGGTCGACCACCGTGACGGCGAGCTCGTGCGGGCCGTACTCGACGGTGACGTGGCAGTCGCGGGTGCCGGAGTGCTTGACCACGTTGGTGACCGCCTCCTGGACGATCCGGTAGGCAGCGAGGTCCACCTCGGGCGGCAGGGTACGGGCTTCGCCGCGGCGGGTGAGCGCGACCCGCACCCCGGCGCCCGCCGCCTTCTTCACCAGCCGGTCCAACTCGCCCAGCCCCGGCACCACTTCGAGCGGCGCGGACTCCCCCTCGCCCTGCCGCAGCGCGCCCAGCATCCGGCGCAGGCCGGCCAGGGTCTCCCGGCTGGTGGCCTCGATCGCCTCCAGGGCGTGGCGGGTCTCGGCGGGCTGGGTGTCCATGACCCGGCTGCCCATGCCGGCCTGGATCGCGATGATGCCGATGTTGTGGGCCACCATGTCGTGCAACTCGCGGGCGATCCGCAGCCGTTCGGCGGTGATGGCCTGTTCGGAGGCCCGGCCGCGCAGCACCTCGGCGTGGGCGCGGCCCTGGTGGACGGTGTTGCCGACCAGCCAGGCGATCAGCACGGTCGCGGCGAAGCCGGCGTAGGCGAACGGGTTGACGGGGTAGTCGTTGACGGCGCCCCAGAGCATCAGCCCGGCGAGGGTGGCGAGCGGTAGCGCCAGGGCGCTCAGCGAGACCCGGCGGGAGCGGGTGGCCGCGCAGTAGCCGACCACCGCGTCGGCGATCAGGAACTGGAGCGGCGCGGTCTCCGGGACGCCCCACATCCCGAGCGCGAAGATGGCACCCGCCAGCGCCACCGCGATGGCCAGCAGCGGCAGCCGGACCAGCAGCGACGCGACCAGGGTGGTGACCACCGCGGTGACCACCAGCGGCATGTCCTCGGGGTTGCCGTGGTACTTGAACAGGTGCTGCAGCTCGTTCTCGCGCGTGAGGAAGCGGAACGCCACCAGGGCCGTCCAGAGCGCCCCCACCCACACGCCCGCGGGCAGACGCCTGAGCAGCGGCGGGCGGGGGTCGGCAGTGATCATGACGCGATGGTAGCCGCGGCCCGGACGGGGCACATTGGCCCGGGGGCGTAAGCCCCGGGGCCAGTGCGGTGGCCCGCGGTTGTGGCCCGCGGCCCGATGCCCGGGCCGGGCTCCGACCGGCAGCGTTGTCCCCGTGATCGAGATCGAACGACTGACCAAGCGCTACGGCGCCACCACGGCCGTCGACCGGCTGACCTTCACCGTCCGGCCGGGCGCCGTGACCGGCTTCCTCGGCCCCAACGGTGCCGGCAAGTCCACCACCCTGCGGATGATCCTGGGCCTCAACACCCCCACCGAAGGCACCGTCACCGTGGCCGGGGCGCCCTTCGCCGGCCGGCCGCGCGGCCTGCGGCACGTCGGAGCCCTGCTGGACGCGGGCGACGTGCACGGCGGGCGCAGCGCCCG
>NZ_JAHSQD010000301.1 GCF_020103755.1 Streptomyces sp. LS1784 | reverse complement strand
GGTCCAAGTCCCTCAAGGTCTGCTGCAACACATGCGACGGCGCATCCCCGAGCCACGGAAACTCCCGCTTCGCCTCCACCAGCTCGGCGGCCTGCGGCACGTAGTTCATCCACGCACCCCGCCGCCGATACTCCCGCCGCTGCTCCAACGCGGTGTTCCACACCACCCGGCAGATGTCACCGAACATCTCACACAACCCGGCCTGCGCCGAGTCGAGTTCAAGCCGGTACCGACGCCCGGACAACATTGCGAAACACCCCCTTCGGCTGCCGAAATCAACCTAGCCCACGCCACTGACAACACAGCGAATCGCGCCGCTTCGCGGCTCCGGCACAGCAAGAGCCAACCCCAACTGAAGCAGCAGGTCTGCGCTCAAGATCAACGCCCAGTACTGGTAGTGCGCCACGGTGAGGTAGACACGCTTGTTGATGTAGTCCAGCACCACCTTGACGTTGTGCTCCCAGTCGCTTCCCGTACCGGTGTACTCGGCGAAGCCGCGGGGGGGCGTGGCCGCGTTCTGGACCGAGGAGCCCGCACCGGACTGCGAGTGGGCGGTGTAGTGGGCGTGCAGCAACCGGGCGTGCTCGGGGACGGCCGCGGGGTCGAACTGGTTGTCGGGGAGCCTTCCGTAGTCGCCCTGATGCCAACTGCGCAGCGTCCCCAGTTGGTTGGGGCTCTTGTCACGGACCACCTTCCTCGCCCTGTTGCGGCCGTGCACGCGTTCCCCATCCGACAGCGACATTCGGCCCCCTCCCGGATACAGCGCGAGCGGTACCCACACCAGAGGCGCACAGCCCGAGGGGCCGAACGGCTGCCTCGGCGTGCCCTCGGAAGCGCCCCGGAGCACGGCCTCGCCCGGCCACCGTGCCGGGTGGTGGTCCGTGGCGCCTGATGCCGGGTGGCGCGGAAGCGGAAGAGCGCCGCCGATGCCGTCGGCAACTGACGGCCCTCGGGTCCGGCTGCCCCACAGGGCCGCCGCGGGCCTGCGGTGGTGGACACGCTCGGCTGATCAGGCCGGTTCGACCGTGCTGCGCAGGAAGTCGTCGGGGTCGACTTCCTGTGTGCGACACGGGTTTTCAGGTGTGGCTGGCCGCTTGGGTGCGGCAGTGGGCGAGGGCGTACTTGATGCGGGTGTCGGGGTTGGGCGTGGTGGTGAGGAGTTCGCCGGCGGCGACGAGGGCGGTCCAGTAGCGGGCGGGGTCGCCGGTGCGGGGAAGGGGCTGGGTCGCGGCGAGGGAGAGGTAGGCGGCGGTGAGGTTGCCGGTGGTGAACCAGCGGGTGAGGCCGTGCTGGTGGCCGGGGCGGATACCGCCGATGGCGTCGATGGCGACCAGGAAGAGGTCGACGACGGCGAGTTCGGTGGGGTTGAGGGGCTTGGGGATGTCGAAGACGCCGAGGGCTTCGAGGAGTTCGCCGGTGTCGGTTTCGGAGTCGGGGCGGGGGTCAGCGAGCAGCGCGTCGTGGCAGTCGGCCAGGCGGAGGGTGGTCTCGGCGGCGGGGATGTCGAGCGCGTGGCAGACGGCTCGGGCACAGGTCAGGGGCTGGTGGCCGAGCCGGGCGAGGAGGGCATAGGTCGCGGCGGGGGTGGCGCCACGGGAGAGGGTGTGGCGGGCGAGGGCGGAGAGATTCATGGGGGTTCGGGCTTTCAGACGGTGACGAGGGCCGGGGTGGGGGCGGGGGCGACGAGGGCCCAGACGAACTTGCCGATGCCGCCGGGCCGGGAGGCGCAGCCCCAGCTTTCGGCGAGCTCGTTGACGAGGAGAAGGCCGCGCCCGTGCTCGTCGTCCGGCGCAGCGGCACGGAGGGACGGGCGGCCGCTGCCGGCGTCGTGCACCTCCAGCCGGAGGCGGGAGCCGATGAGGGCGAAGCGGACCTCGATGAGCCGGTCGGCGGGCGCGTCGCAGTGCTGGACCGCGTTGGCGAACAACTCTCCCAGGAGCAACTCGGCGGTGTCGGTGTAGCGGTCGCCGGCAGGGAGACCCGCGAGGTAGGCGCGGAGCAAGTACCGGGCCAGGGGCGTGGATTCGGCCCGGGAATCGAGGCGCGCGACGAACATGCGGGGGCGACGGGCAGTGAGCATGGGGACCTCAGAGGGGCGGAAGAAGGTGCACGAAAAGGAGCGCGGAGTCACGCGGCGCGTGCCTGATCCGGTGTCATCCAGCTGCCGGGCCTGCGCGACTTGGACGCAGACGGGACCACCACTCGGGATTCCGCCCGTCAGACATAAAACCTCCGCGAGTCGCTCTGTGCTTCCGGTTAATCACCAGGCGTAGCCATGGTGGCGTGAAAGCCCCTACGATTGCCAGCGCCTTACCTTTGACAGCAATGTCATGTGAAGGAGCCGAAGGATCATGACCGAAGCCGTTGTTGACACCCAGGCATCGCCACAGATCCGCTTCGGCCAAGAACTTCGCAGGTCACGCCGGGCAAGGCGGTGGTCTCAGACTGAGACGGCCAAGCGCCTGGGGTACTCGGGCGCGCACATCTCATATGTCGAGAATGGGAAGCGTTCACCAACACGCCCCTTGGCTGTTAAGGCCGATGAGGTGTTCGGATCAGGCCAACGATTCTTCGAGTTGTGGCGGCGATTCAGCCGGGCGGCACTCCTTGAGGGATTCGCCGAGTTCGCTGACGCCGAAGCCCGGTGCCGACGGCTGCGCACTGTCGGCCTGATCATCGTTCCCGGCCTTCTCCAGACCCCTGCGTACGCAAGGGCGCTGGCACAGGCGGCTGTCCGGCGTGGTGCGATCACTACGGCCGAGGCGGATGAGCGCACGGACTATCTGGCCCTGCGACAGGAGATCCTCGACCAGAAGAGCCCTCCGACGCTTCACGCGGTGATTGAGGAGGGGGTGTTGCTGCGCCCCGTCGGCGGCCCTCAGGTCATGGCCGAGCAGCTACGACACCTTGAGGGCTTGGCCGAGCGCCCGAACATCACCGTGCAGATCGCCCCGTTCAGCATGGGCGAGAATCTCTCCTTCACACTGCCGGTCGTTCTGTTGAACCTCCCGGATCACACAGTCGTGGGGTATGCGGAGTCGACGGCGAGGGGCCACCTTGAGCGGTCACGCGCAGCGGTTGCGGGATGGGAAAGTGACTACGATCAGCTACTGGTGGAAGCGCTGCCGAAGGCCGCATCCCAGGAGATGATCCGCAGGGCCCGAAAGGAATTCCCATCATGACCGACCGCGTAGACCTGTCCAGCGCTTCCTGGGCCAAGTCCTCGTACTCCAACAACGGCGGCGACTGCGTCGAGGTCGCTGCCGACGTCCCCGGTCTGGCTCCCGTCCGTGACTCGAAGGACCCTCAGGGGCCGGCTCTGATCTTCCGGGCCGAGGCCTGGGCGTCGTTCGTCGCCGCCGTCCGCAGCGGCGAGTTCGGCAACGTCTGAACCGCAGGCCCGGGCGTTCAGGGTCCGGGCCTGCGGCCCGCTCCTTCCCGTCGCGCAGGAAGTCGACCCCGTCGACTTCCTGCGCGCGGTTGGTGGCTGGGACAGCCCGGGTTCGGCAGGTGGCGGGGCCCGGGGCGGCGGTGTGGTCGATCGTGTTGTGGGTGAAGGGGAGCGGCGGCGCAGGGCGGCGTCATGCCGGGTGGATGAGGCGGCTTTCGTAGGCGAAGACCACGGCCTGGATCCGGTCGCGGAGTTCGAGCTTGTGCAGGATGCGCCCCAGGTGGGACTTCACGGTCGCCTCCGCGAGGTACAGGGCAGCCGCGATCTCGGTGTTGGACAGGCCGCAGCCCACCTGGACGAGCACCTCGCGTTCACGGGCGCTGAGCCGGCTCAGCCGCTCGTCGTGGTCGGCGCTGCGGCCGTCGGGGATGTGGGGGCGGAGGTTCTCCAGCAGGCGGCGGGTGATCCGCGGGGAGAGCGCCGCGTCGCCCGCGGCGACGTTGCGGATCGCGGTGAGCAGTTCCTCGGGCCTGGTGTTCTTCAGCAGGAAGCCGGAGGCTCCGGCGTTGAGTCCGGCGAAGGCGTACTCGTCGAGGTCGAAGGTGGTGAGGATGAGCACTCTGCTCTGCGGGGAGACCCCGATGACCTGCCGGGTCGCCTCGATCCCGTCGGTCCCGGGCATCCGGACGTCCATGAGGACGACGTCGGGGCGCAGTTCCCGGGCGAGGCGTACGGCCTGGGCGCCGTCCGCGGCCTCGCCGACCGGTGCCATGTCGGGCTGGGCCTCCAGGACCGTGCTGAAGGCCATGCGGAGCAGTGCTTCGTCGTCGGCGATCAGGATGCGGATCGTCATGCGGACGCCGCCGCACCGCTGTCGAGGAGCAGCCGGGTGTGGACTCCCCAGCCGCCGCCCGGGAGCGGTCCGGCCTGCAGCGTCCCCCCGTAGGCGGCCGAGCGTTCGCGCATGCCGGGGATGCCGTGGCCGGACGGTGTGGCGGCGGGACGTGGCGGGCGGGGGCCGCTGTCGGTGACGTCCACGGTGACGGCCCCGGTCGAGCACTGGATCCGGACGCTCGCGCGGGTGCCGGTGGGCGTGTGCTTGAGGCTGTTGGTCAAGGCTTCCTGTACCAGGCGGTAGACGGTGAGTTGTGCGGTGGCGGGAATGTGGGCGTGGCCGCCGTGGACGTCGAGACGGGTGGGCAGTCCGGCGGCGCACATCTGGTCGGCGAGGGCCTCCAGTTGGGCGATGCCGGGCAGCGGGTGGCGCTGCGCGTCCGGTTCGTCGGTCCGCAGGACGCCCAGCGAGCGCCGCATGTCGGTCAGGGCCTGCCGGCCCGTCTCGGAGATCTGGAGCATCGCGGCGGTGGCCTTGTCGGGCGACCGGTGCTGCGCGTAGACGGCGGCGTCGGTGAGCGCGACCATGACGGACAGGTTGTGGGTGACGATGTCGTGCATCTCCCGGGTGATGCGGGCCCTTTCCTCGGCGACGGCCAGTCGCGCCTGCTGTTCCTGCTCCTGCTGCAGGCGTGCGGCCCGTTCCTCCAGGGCCGCGAGGTAGGCG
Organism: Streptomyces sp. LS1784; assembly: GCF_020103755.1. GTDB lineage: Bacteria > Actinomycetota > Actinomycetes > Streptomycetales > Streptomycetaceae > Kitasatospora. Next base: position 5,039 of record NZ_JAHSQD010000301.1, on the reverse strand, counting down.
CGCGTGGTGCGCACGTTCACGCCGAGGACGGCGGCGGCGACGGTCATCGCGGTGGCCGCGACGAAGGGCGTCAGGAACGCGCCTTCCGTCGTCCAGCGCAGGCAGGCCAGGAGGACCCCTGCCTCCACGACGGCACCGGCGACGAGCGTGCCGCGCCGGCCCGCGTTCGCGGCCACCGTGCACAGGGCCACCAGCAGGGCGATGTCGGCCGGCAGTTGGACGTCCATCAGCCACTGGACGAAGGCCGCGGCCGCCACGGCGCCGAACACCGTGAACGGGGCTCGGCGCCGCCACAGCAGGGGCAGCGCGAGGGCGGCGGTGAGGGCCGTGGCCACCGGCAGCTCGTGCGGCGCGCGCGTGGTGATGACGTTGAGGAGCAGGAGCGCCGGCAGCAGCGCGTCCCACACCGCGGGCGGCAGCCGGGAGCCCCGGCGCACGGCGGCCGTCACCGGTCGCGCCGCTCGTGCGGAGGCCCGGTCGGCGTACCTCGTCAGCCGTAGGGCCGCCCTCGCCCACCACGCACGCAACCGCTCCCGCACCCGTTGGGCTTGGCCGGGTTCCGCGGCGGCCTCGGTCATCGCACGTCCCTGTCGGTTCGGTGTCATGGTGGCCCCGGCCGGGGCCACCCCCGCGGACAGCCGGATCAGCGTCGGGTACGGGGACCGTACGCCTCGCGCCGCCCGGCACGTACCGCGGCCCTGTCACCGTAGGCCGCGGGCCCGCGCCGCACATGAGTCCACCGTCTGACGGCACCGTGGCGGGATACGACCGCAGGAGGAGTCCCGCTGCCTCCCGGGGTCGCAGAGCGGCCGCCGATCCGGCGTGCCCGACTGCCACTTCTGTCGCCAAGGGACCTGCCGCGGATTGCGACCCCGGTCGCCCACGATGACGACCCGTGATCGATGCGGCGGCGCAGGCCCGGCGCCGAGCATGGCCGGGTGACCGAGAACATCGCGGGACTGCCCATGTCCCCCCTGGAAATCCTCGCCCTGCTGGGTGCCGTCGCGCTGGTGGTGGCGCGCTGGCTTCCCCCCGTCGCCCGCCCGGGCGTCACGATCGCGGCGGGGGCGGTTCTCCTGCCGTTCGCGATCGTGCTGGGCGTGGCGGGGATCCGCTGGCAGCTGCTGCCGGTACTGGCGGGCGCGGCCTTCGCGTTGCCGTTCGCCCTCTCCCCCCTGCTGCGGCGCCGTACCGGCCGGCCGGCGTGGCGGGCCCGCTGGTGGCTGGCGCTGCCGGGATCGGTGGCCTGCGTCGGCCTGATCGCCACGGGCCCGGTGGCCGCCTGGGCCTTTCCCGTACCCGTGTTCCCCGAGCCGACGGGCGCCTTCGCGGTCGGCACCCGCGTGGTGCAGTGGACCGACCCGCGCCGCCCCGAGACCTTCACCGCCGATCCCGGCGACCTGCGCACGGTCGTGGTCCAGCTCTGGTACCCCGCGCAGAAGAGCCCCGCGGGCGCGCGGCGGGCCCAGTACCTCGGACGCACGGAGCAGGAGGCGCGCACCGTCTCCGAGGCCCTCGCCCGCGGCGTCGGCCTGCCGGGTTTCCTGGTCGACGGTGTCCCGCGCGCCCGCAGCCGTGCGGTCTTCGACGCCCCGGTGGCCGGTGGCGGCGAACGGTTCCCGGTCGTGCTGTTCTCTCCCGGGTCGGGCGGAGTGCGCACCCAGAACACGGCCTGGGCGGAGGAACTGGCCAGCCACGGCTACGTGGTCGCCGCCCTCGACCACCCGTACGACTCCGCCGCCGTCGTCCTCGCCGACGGCCGGACGATCACCACCGAGACCGCCTCCACCGGCGACCCGGCCAAGGACGAGGAGCTCGCGGCCGGCTGGACGGCGGTTCGGGCCGCCGACCTCGGCTTCGTCCTCACCCGGCTGGACGGTCTGGACCGGGGTGAGGGCGCCGACCCGCTGACCGGACGCCTGGACACCGGCCGGGCCGCGGTGACCGGCCACTCCATGGGCGGTGCCGCCGCCCTGCAGGCAGCCCGGCAGGACCGCCGCTTCGACGCCGTCATCGATCTGGACGGTTACCCCCACGGCCCCGCCTCGCCCGCCCTCGACCAGCCGACGCTCGCGCTCACCCAGGCCGTCACCCCGGCAACCGACCCGCGCTACCTGCCCCGCCTCACCGAAGCCCTCGGCTCCAGCACCGCGACGAGCTACCGGCTCACCGTCCCCGGTGCCGCACATCTCACGTTCATGGACGGCCCCCTGTACCTGCCGCCCGTGCCCTCGATCGTCGGCTCCCTGGGCCGCACCGGGAGCCCGCGCGTCGTCGCCGCGGCCACCCTCGCCTTCCTGGACTCCGTACTGCGGGGCAAACCCGGCGACCCGGCCGGCGTTCTGCCGGCCTACGGCAGCCTCAGCGTCCACCACCCGGGCGGCCATGGGTGAAGCCGGGGGCCGCTGCGGTGACGGCGCCGGGGCGGCCCCCTCGGGCGCAGGAAGTCGGACCCGCCGACTTCCCGCGCGGGGCCGTCAGGAGCGGACGGCTCCTCGGTCGGAGCAGTTGTCGCGAACGCCCGTTGTGTGCGTGATCGCCGTGGTACGTTCCGTTACCTCAACCGAAAACAGGCGACCCCGGCGGTGCTACCAACACCCCGGGGTCCGGCAACAGGAGCCAACACTCCCGATGCGTGTTCATCGTAGCGCCCACGTGCGCGACTTCACCGTGCTGCCCAACGGCATGCTGCAGTGCCGACGGCTCTCGTACACCGCCCGCGGACTGCTCTCGGACCTCCTCTCCCGCCCCGACGGCCGGCGCGAGGACGGCCGGCACATGGCCGACACCAGCCCCCAGGGGCGCGGCGCGATCCGCAAGGCCCTGAAGGAGCTGACCGCCGCCGGGTACTACCGCGTCGAGAAGATCCGCAGGCCCGACGGCACGATCGTCACCGAGACCCACGTCTACGACACCCCGCAGCTCGCGCCGCCGCCGGGTGCCACCCGTCCGGTTCCCGGCCGAGCGGCCACCGGCGGCGCCGGCGCCCTTCCAAAGGACCGGCATCAAGAACCCTCCCTCCCCGCCGAACAGGTGACTGCCCATCAGGAAGCAGACGATCAGGTCGCGGAGGTGCCGGACGAGCAGTTCCGCGAGGCCGTCGCCACGCTGTTCCGGGTGATCCGCCCGGAGCCGCGCCTGCGCCTGGGCGAGGCCGAGGCGCGTGAACTCGCTCCCCTGGTCGCGCAGTGGCTGGAGCGCGGCAGCAGCCCCGCCGACCTCGCCCAGGCCCTGCTGCCGGGCCTGCCCGCCCCGATGCACTCGGCGCTCGCGGTGCTCCGCTACCGCCTGGAGCGCAAGATGCCACCCGCCCCGGCCGCCGTGCGGCCCGCCGCGTCCCGGTACGCCGAGTGCGCCAAGTGCCATGACCCGGTGCCCCGTCCGGGAATCTGCGGCCCCTGCGCGGGCCTCGCACCCCGGCCCGCCGGGATCGGCGGCGGCGAGGCCGTCACCCGTACCGGCGCCGCCCGGGCCAGGGCGGCGCTACGGGGCTGCGGCCGATCGCTTCGGCCCGCGTGTTGAGTGCGGGCCGGGCCCGCTGCCGCGAGGGTCGGCTCGGCTTTCGACGTTCCGACCGGTCCGGGTGATCATGCCGCAGTGTCGAGGCCGGCTGCTGCCCGCGCCTGCCGGACTCGTGGTCATGGGACCAGGTGCGCGTCGACCCCACGCCGCCGAGTATCCCGGTCACCGTGCACCTGCCGGTCTGCGCGGCCGGATGACGCCCCATCACTCACCCGGGCAACCACCACGACGATCGACAAGAGCGTCGGACGTCGAGCTCAAGAGCCCCGCCGACGCGCAGGCGCACCGGGCGCCGTGGAGGCGGTCCGGTGCGCCGTGACCCGGTGTGCGGGCGTGTCAGCGCCGCAGCCCGCGGACGCCGTGAGGTGTGCCGATGCCGGTGGGTCCGTCGTAGCCGCGGACCGCTGTGCACAGGTAGGAGCCGCCGCAGGAGCCGGTGGAGCCGGTGACGATGTCGTTGAAGGCCCGGGGCCGGGCGTAGGGGTAGGAGGCGGCGAAGTCGTTGGCGCCGGGCGTGCCGGCGACCGCGTACATGCCGGTGATCAGCGGCGCGGCGACGCTGGTGCCACCGATCACGTGCCAGCCGGCCCCGTCGTTGGGGTCGGTGAAGTACACCGCGATGCCGGTGCCGGGGTCGGCGACGGCGGAGACGTCGGCGATGGTGCGGTTGGCGCAGCCGGGGTCGTGCTGCCAGGACGGCTTCGGGTCGAAGAGCGAGCAGCCGGAGCCGGAGCCGGACCAGGCGCTCTCGGACCAGCCCGGGCGGGTGAACGGCGGCACGCGGCGGTGTACCCGGTGCAGGCTGGTGCCGCCGGCGGCGGTGACGAACTGGGAGGCCGCGGGGTAGATCGGGTTGGGGTAGCCGTTGTCACCGCTGCTGGCCACGAACGCGATGCCGCGGTGGTTGAAGAACGCGTCGACGAGCGTCTGGTTGGGGAATTCCGGCGCGCCGAAGCTCATCGAGATGAACGTGGCGCCCTGCTGGAAGGCCTGGCCGACCGCGTGGATCTCGTTGCGGAGCAGGTCGTCGTCGGCCTCGACCAGCAGGAGGTGGCAGTCCGGGCAGGCGGCGCTGACGGCGGCGAGGTCGGTGGCGGTCTCCACCACCCAGCCGGGATCGGTGGTCGGCGGCGGGGTCGAGCCGCCGTTCTGGTTGATCTTGCGGAAGCACCCGTTGGCCGTGGTGCACGGTGGCAGGTGGTACTGCTCCCGGTAGACCGCGAGGTCGCTCTCGGCGGTGCGGTCGTCGAAGGCCACCACGATGGCCACCGTCCGGTCCCCGCCGCCGTTGCGGGGCAGGTCGTAGGCGGCCTGGAGGTCGCGCGCTCCGAAGCCCGGCGGCTCGGTGTCCGGCCGCGGGTGCCGCAGCCGGGGCAGGTCGGTCCGGATCAGGGCGAGGCAGGGCGCCCGCAGGTCGGCCGGCACCTCGGCCACCTCGCCGGACGGGGCGGTCAGCGCCACGGTCGGTGCGTCCGCCGCAGCGGCCGGGGCCGGTGCGCAGGCACGTTCGGCCGTCA
>NZ_JAHSQD010000300.1 GCF_020103755.1 Streptomyces sp. LS1784 | reverse complement strand
CATCGCGACCCGGTATGACAAGAGCCCGGAAAGCTACCTCGCCGGCCTTCACCTCCGCGCCTCGATGATCTGGATCGATGATCTCCTGCTGACCACTGATTGATCACAACATCACACAGGCCCTAGCACGTACGACGGGCCGTCACCCCGCCGCTCCGTCCCGGATGATCAGTCCGGCGCCCGCCGTCCACGCGCCCCGCGCGGATCCTCCGGCCCGTCTCAGCTGATCAGTCCCCTGGATTCCTCCCGCGCCTGGCGCAGCCGCTTCGCGTGCTCGCCCTCCGACAAGCCTGTCACCGCCCGGGACACCTGTCGGCGGACGGCCGTCACGCCCATGTACGGCAGCACGCACGCCGCCCAGGTCCTGTGCAAGGGACCCCGAAGCCGGGTTCGGTTGCCTGGAGGTGTGCTCGACCGAGGCCGAGCACACGATCCCGCACCGCCGCTCGCTGTTCACCGACCTGGTGCTGCGCGATGCCGGCGCGAAGGTGCCGGTGCTTGTGGCCGAGGGAGACCGCGAGAACGAGCGCGTCGGCACGCTCGTGGAGAAGCTCACCATGTACCGCACCTGGAGCGAGCTCCCGGCGAAGGGCACCGCCTCGGCCGGCGTGCAGCGTGCGGCGCGGCACAAGACGTGGCGGCTGGAGGGTGCGGCTGGGTTGGAGGCGGCCGGGCGCGTCCTCGGGCTGCCCCGTACGGAGATGGGCGACACGGCCCGGGGAGGGGTTGGATGCTGCAGAGGCTGGGGCCGACGGCGTGCTGGGCGAATTGTCGGGTGGTGGGGTGGTATAAGTCGAATCGAAGTCACCATATGTGACGTTCAATCACTCAGGGTTCTATTTTCTCTGAAGGAGACTCATGTCCCTGCATCGGCTTCGCCCGAGCCGCGTCTTCGGGCTCGCGCTGGCACTGGCCGGCCTCACCCTCTCCGGCACGGGCACCGCCATCGCTCTCACGCCGCGCGCCAACCTGAACGACACGGCCCGGTTCCAGCTGTTTCCCAACACCAAGTTCCTGCCGTGCCTGTCCGCCAACGGCAGCACGCCGCGCGTCGAGGCCGAGGTACGGCGCGGTGAACTGAACGACACCATGGAAATCCAGCTGCACGACTTCAAGCCCGACCTCGACTTCGACCTGTTCACGGTCCAGCGCAGCAACCAGCTGGCGGACGGAAGCCCGGATCCGTCGTTCACCGGCAGCTTCGGCCTGGCTTGGTACCAGTCCGACCTCCACACCGACCACCACGGGGAGGGCCGGGCTCGGATCCAGACCGTCCTGCTCGACCAGATCTTCGGCTTCGACCCGGACGCCGCTCTGAAGCCCACCAACACCTTCCATGTCGGGTTCTGGTTCAACAGCCCCAGCGACGCGGCGGCCTGCGGCTTCACGGGCACCACGCCATTCAACGGTGAGCACAATGCGGGGCCGCTCGCCTTCATCACCCGCCCCGACGCCCGCACGGGCCTGGGCCCTCTGTGCACCAAGCCCAACACCTCGACCACCCCCGCCACCTGTAACCCCTGACCCCCGCGTGGTCCTCGCCCGCCCGTCCCGGACGCCCTGGCCGGTCACGGTCCGGCGAGCACGACGACCAGAGGTCGGACCGGCCGGTAACTGCCGTTGCTCGCCGGTCCGGACCCTGGCGACCAGCCCGTGCACGAGCGGGGCCGGGCATGACAGCCAGGCGCAGGGGTGAGCGGGGGGATGTGAGGGTGCGGGTACGCGTGGTGCTGTCCCGCGCGGATCGGGTCTGCCTGATTCGGCGTCAGCGCGCTGCCGACACCCAGTTCCCCGCGGCGTCGACAAACCGAACGGCTCGACCACCGTGGCGCGCTCCGATGTTCTCGGCGCGCTTGGTGTGCTCAAGGTCGCCACCGCCGGCCGGCTCCAGCGGCTGCTGCGCCCCGGGGCGGGGTCGAACAAGGCGGTCCGGCAGCCGGCACGCACCCCAGGGCCTCGGCGTAATCGTGGCTTGAGCGTGTCACCCCGATATGTTCTGGTGGCGGTCCGGATGCAGAGCGGGCACGGGCTTTCCCGGTCGGCGATGTGAGGGCCCCGACGGTGGGGTTATGGCCCGCCATTGCTCCGGGTTCGGTGAGCGGGTCTTCGCGCGGGGCGCACCGTTGATACGGTGGTGGTGGGGGAGGGGGAGTTGCTTGGATCGGCGCATGGAGAACTCGATCTGGGACGCGTTGCTGTCGGTGGTCCGGGAGGAGGTGGACGAGCTGATCAGGAGCGGTCGGCGGCTTCATGCGGTGAAGCTCATCCGGGAGGCCCATCCCGGGCCGCGTCCTCAGCTGTCCGACGCTGTGGAGGTGATGAGCGAGCGCGCGGCGGAGCTGCGGTGCTGACCCGGGTGTCGGGGGCCCTGTGCAGCGAGTCCGTGGGTTCAGCTGCGACGCAGAACCCCGTTGGAGTCCCTTGTGGGGGCCGGTTCGTGGCGGTCTGTCAGCTTGACTTCTCTGCCAGGGGCCTACGCGACTGGGGCGACAGCATCCCAGCGATCACCAACGACCTTCTCGACGGCGGCAACCCGTCTCCTGCCTGTGCGCTCTCCTCCTGCGGATCGCTCACCAGAGCGCCGAACCGGGGATGCGCGGTGACCCGCGAGAACGGCTCGGCGAGCAGCGGCGCCGTGCCCTGGGCCGGCAGGCCGTGCGGGTCGATCCCCTTGACCCGGAATGTGTCGAAACCGGCCTCGTTGGGCCCGTCGGGGGGGGGGGCACCGGCCGCCGCGCGATCATCGGGTGCGCTGAAACGTCATAGACGCTGCCCACGGCAGCAATCGTGCCACCGAGGTCCGACATGCTCGACCGCCGTGGAGAAAGGGCCTGGCCGGTGCTGAACCCGGTGGATGCTCCTGCGGCGGTCGAGGCCGCAGCCGAGCCACTCGGAGATCTGCTCGACGATGTCAACCACGTGGTGTCCGTGGATCTGTATCCGGTTGTCGAGGCGGCATCTGGGCAGGGCGACAACGGGAAGCTTGTCCAAGCGGTGCTCGACGCGGGACACCGGCAGGACCGCTTCATCTCGGTCCTCTCCGCGTTGGAGCCGGCCCGAAGCTGGCGGGAGGTAGTGCACCGGGATGCGACCGAGGGCGGGCTGATGCCCCGATACCGGATCATCGACCGCACACCCGACCAGATCAGGCAGGCCGGCGAACTCGCGGATGGCATCGCCGACCTGATCGAGTCGCACCTCGGCCGGATCCGAACCGCCGCTGAGGTCGTCACAAGCTTCGCGAGCCTGGGCGCCCGGTGGACGCGGCAACTCCTGTTGGTCTCCGACGAGTGGGCGACCATCCTGCACCTCTGGGTCGGCGACTGACAGCCCACGGGGTCCGGCGTGGGCGGGCCACGCAGGCGTCGGGGAGGAGCGCGTTGGGGGCGGGGATGGCCTGCTGCGAGGCAGACCATTGCCCGCACGCGATCAGCAGATGTGACATCAGCCACACCCATTCCGTCGAGTTCCGGTCGGCTGTCGTTCGCAACACCCAAACCCGCAGGCCGAGTTCGCAACTCGAAGCCCCGAACGAACCCGGGGGCCGTCCAAAACGATCTGGCTGCCCACGGAGGTTTGGGCCTAGCCTGCCCGCCATGTCCCAGAACACGAACACCCCGGGTCTTCCCGGGCAGCCGGCCGCTCCGGTCGGCGACTCCGCCAAGGTGCAGCGCCAGGTACGGCAGCAGGCGGGCGTCGGACCGGTCTTCGGTGGCGGCGGCACCCTCTTCTCCGAGCCGGTCCTGGTGGTGAACCAGAAGGCCAAGCTGATCGAGCTGACCAACGAGTACTCGGTCTTCGACCAGCAGGGCGGCACGCTGGGCTCGGTGGTCCAGGTCGGCCAGAGTGGTCTGCGCAAGGTGATACGGCTGCTCTTCTCCATCGACCAGTACCTGACCCACAAGCTGGAGATCCGTGACGCGCAGGGCACCCCGGTGCTGCTGCTGACCCGTCCGGCGAAGCTCATCAAGTCGCGGGTGATCGTGCAGCGTCCGAACGGTCAGGAGGTCGGCCAGATCATCCAGCAGAACGCCATCGGGAAGATCAACTTCGCGTTGGAGGTCGGCGGTCAGAAGATCGGCGCCATCAAGGCGGAGAACTGGCGGGCCTGGAACTTCTCCATCGTCGACGAGACGGACACCGAGGTCGCCCGGATCACCAAGACCTGGGAAGGCCTGGCGAAGACGATGTTCACCACGGCCGACAACTACGTGCTCCAGATCCACCGCCCGCTCACCGACCCGCTGCTCAGCCTTGTCGTGGCGACCGCGCTGACCGTGGACACCGCGCTGAAGCAGGACGCGCGCGGCCTCGGATAGCCGCGAACCGTACGTTGTTCGGAGCCCCGCCCCCGACCAGGCGGCTTTCAGGGGTGGGGCTACCCCGGGGAGAACCCCGATCGCCTGCAGGGGAGCTGCAGCTGGTCGGTGGCCTCCCGTGCGGCTTCGCCCGCCCGGGAGGCCTCGCCGCGGGCTGTGGCGACCGTGTCCCCGACGGTCCGTACCCGGTCGTGGGCGGCGGGGTCGCTCGGCTCCCGGGACTTGGGCTCGGTGGGCGCGGTGCCCGGCCACAGCGGCGGCTCCGGCACCGTGGTCAGCCGGCCTTCGGTCAGGGAGCGTCCAGCCTCCAGGTCGGCGAGTGCGGCGACGGCGGTCACCTGCGGCCGCTGCCCGCTCGGGATGCTGCCGAGCAACACGTAGGCGTCCAGGGTGCAGCACAGTTCCTCCGCCAACTCGCCGTCACCGCCGGGGACGATCTCGTGGCGCAGCACCTGCTCGACCGCGTCGGCGTACCGCTCCAGGACCCGCTGGGCGGCCTCACACTGACGGAGGCGAGGGAGCGGATTCTCTGGGGCTGATGACGTGTGGCGGGTAGAGCAGCACAGGTCAGCAGCGGTGAAGACGAGGCTGTCGAATGCGACGACTGTGGTGCCATCGCACGGGCGGTGAGTGTTGGCCGTCTTGCGCGCGAGTCACCCAGCAGGCTCGCCCCCGTCACGACACCACCACACTTGCGTCCGAGCACCTGCCTCGGGCGGACATCCCCACACCGCACCCGGCCGTCCGACCCTGTCCCGTGCGGTCCGCTGCTTCACAGGCTCACCATTCCCAGGACGATTCCTCGAAGGCGTCGGGTTCGGTGATCCAGCCGGCGTTCAGGACGAGCCGTGAGGTGCGGTGGACAGCGAGGAAGCCGAACGGCCGGTCGAATCGGGCGCTGATTCTGCGGACGCGGTAGCGGTACCGTGGCAGCCCCGCACCCGCACCTGCCACGCTCAGGGCAGTCACGCTTGCGGAACGGAAGCCGTGGGCACCGAACGTGGCGGTCACCGTCTGCGCGGCGGCCCCGACCGCCAGCGGCTCGGCGCTGATGCCCGGGAAATGACCTCGGGCTCGGTCCGTCGCCGTTCGGAGGCCGAACAGCTCAGGGACCTCGAGTAGATCGTGGCGGGCGGTGATGGTGAAGGGCACCGTCTCCACCAGCAGCTCCGGTTCGCCGTCGAGACTGGGAACACGTTCGACCGTCAGCCCGGGTCCTGGAGTGCCATAGGGGAGTTGATCGCCTTGCACTACTGACCTCCGGTTGTCGAGGGTCCGTACCGCTGCCGTCAGCACGTGCCCCGGTGAGGCCTCCTCCGGCCCCAGGAACAGGTGGACATCGACTCCCTGGGTGCCGAGGACATCCAGCACGGTGACGGGGCCGACCGGGGTCTGGGTGACTCCTACGCGGTTGAGCAGTGCGGTGACCCGGAACAAGCCGGCCAGGTTCTTGCCCCGCCAGGGTCCGGCCTCCGCCTCTATGCGGTCGGGTGTGAACGGGCGGATCCAGTCGGTGCGGACCGTCAGGGCGCCGGCCAGCACCAGCTGGGTGTCCTTCTCGACGGTGACCGGCATCGACGGGATCTGACCCTCGGTGCACGTCGCTGCCCAGGCGTCGAGTCGAGCCTGATCCGAGACCGCGTCGCCGGTGAGCTGTCCGTGGACGCGCTCGGGGAGCGCGGCAAGCCAGCGCTGCTCGATGGGCAGCGCTTCGTGGGTCCACAGGCCGAGCGCGCTGTGCACGCCTGGCATCGCATCGATCGTGGCCAGCAGCTCCCGCGCCTGGTCCGCGGCGTTGTCCGCTGGGATGCCGATGGCGTCGGCGAGTTCCTTACGGACAGCGCCGGTGGCGCCGTCTGCCAGCAGAGCGAGCAGTGACCACACCCCGGCGGTGGTGAAGGCTGTACCGCCGGCCGGCAGGACGGCGGCCCAGCGCGCGGTCAACGCGTTGACGGCCCGGACGGTGGAACTACGAGTCATCCCCACCCCTTCGAGGAACACCTGATCCTGGGAGCGTAGGGGGGCCTGCCTGTGGCGGCCAGTGAGTTGATTGTTGCCAGCCGGGTCAGGCGCCGCCGGACCGGCGGTACCGCTCCTGCGTGCTCACTCCGATGGAGTTGCCCTCGTCTCGGTGGTACCAGTCCTCGAAGAAGTCCTCCACCGCGTGGACGTCGGCGGGCGGGGCCCGCACGATCGCGGTGAGGTCCTCGCCCGGGTATGGAGGCCCGCGCCGGTTGCCTGTCCAGCCGCCCTCGTCGTCCAGCAACCCGGTCCGCGCGTCGGCGAGTTCGGCGTCCGCGACCTCCAACGCCCAACCGGCCGCCCGCAACCCGACGTCCTCCGCATCGATCCCGGCCAGCACGCACAGACCCTCCTTGGCCGTGCCCGGGCGCGCCGTGCCCGGCGGGTCCGAGTAGCCGGCCAGGAACCGCAGCACCGCATCCCCGGTACCGGGCCGCGCCTTCGCCGCCCGGCCGGGCCACAACGCCCGGGTGAGGCGCGGCGTGACCCACGGGAGAGTCAGACGCGGCCGCCCGGCCGACAGGTTCACCAGACACCCGCCCGCGAACTCCGCCGCCCCGCCGTGGCATCCCGCGCAGCGCTCACGGGCCCGTCCCCTTCCACCGCGTCAGGTCTACCGGGCGGGTGACGGCGGGCGATCGAAGAAGGTCTCCAGCGAGACCGTCGCCTGGGTGCCGCTCACTCCGTCGATCGCGTACAACCGTCGTAGCACGTCCTGAAGTTGCTCGGGCTCGTGTTCTCGCTCGACGAGCGGCAGTTGTTCGTGTCGGACAGCCGGGCGCGGCACATCCGCGTCTTCGACCGCGACGACGGCACCCTCTCGGACGGCAAGGTCTTCGCGGAGGCGCCCGACAGCAGCTTCGACAACATCCGCTTCGACGACGGAGGGCGCCTGTGGGCGGCCGCCATCGGCGATGGCGTGCACTGCTACGACCCGGACGGCACGCTGATCGGCCGGCTCCTAGTCCCCGAGCCCGTCTCCAACCTCACCTTCGGCGGGCCGAAGAACAACCGCCTCTTCATCACCGCGACGACCTCGGTGTACTCCCTGGTCATGGCGGTGACGGGCACCCATCGGGTCGCCCCGGGGCGCCCCTGACGGGGCGGGCACGAGCGCGCTGTCGCTGCTGGGCAGTGAACCGTTCGGCCCCGACGCCGCCGGCCCGTCCCGCCCACGGCCTCCGTCCCGTCATGCGAGCCCACCGGCACAGCCACTGGAGGCCGTTGTTGCGGCCCGGCACGCGGCAGGCACGTATCGGTGGGATGACCGATGTGCGGGCGGCGGGGGCGCGGCCATAGTCCTCGCAGGAGCGTCCGCGGATGGCCGCGGTGCGCCCGGTTCCCGAAAGGTCGTTCTGTGGACACGCACGCGGATCTGGTGTTTCTCAACGGACAGGTGGTCACGGTCGATGCGGACTTCTCCGTCGCCTCGGCCCTGGCGGTGACCGGCGGGGTCATCAGCGCCGTCGGCCGCAGGGACGACGTCGCACCGCTCATCGGGCCCCGCACCCGGGTCGTCGACCTGCAGGGGGCGACCCTGCTTCCCGGCATCAACGATTCCCACCTGCACGGATGCGCCTTCGGCATGGCTACGCCGCCGCTCTCCCTCGACCTCGGCCACCCCGCGGTGTCCTCGCTCGGGGACGTGGCCGAAGCGGTACGGCAGGCGGTCGGGCAGGCCCCGGCCGGGCAGTGGATCACGGGGCACGGCTGGGACACCGGATACCTCGACGACTGCCTCCTGGACCCGTCGCGCAGGCCCTCGCGGCGCGACCTCGACGCCGTGAGCCCGGACCACCCCGTCGTGCTGTACTCCTTCTCCGGACACGCCACCTGGGTCAACTCCAAGGCCCTGGAGCTCATCGGGATCGACCGGAGTACCGTCGCCCCGCCCGGCGGAGCCATCGTCGTGGACGAGACCGGGGAGCCCACCGGGCTGCTCCACGAGGGGGCCCAGGCCCTCGTCCAGAACGCGCTGCCGCCGCTCAGCCGGCAGGAGCGGACCGACGCGATCAGGGCCACCCTCGCCACCCTCGCCCGGCTCGGCGTGACCAGCTACACGGAGCCCGGGCTCGGCCCCGGCGGCGAGGGCATCATGCGGGGAGCGCTCGGCGAGGAGACCCTCGATGTCTACCGCAGGCTGCTGGCCGACGGCGAACTGACCGCCCGCGTCGGCGTCCTGCTGTTGCCCACCGGCATGGCGAGCACCCCCGCGGAGTTCGCCCGCGGCCTCGCGGACCTCGGCCGACCCGGCGACACGGATCCGCGGCGCCTCGCGGTCCACGGGGTCAAGGTCTTCGCCGACGGCATCGTCCCCAACAAGACGGCCTGGATGCACGAGCCGTACGTCGGCGGCGGCTGCGGCTCCCTGTGCGTCGGCGGCGACACCGACACCGAGCGCACCGCCGGGATCGACGCCATGATCCGGCTCGCCCACACCGCCGGGCACCAGCTGGGCGTCCACGTCACCGGCGACCGGGCCATCGACACCGTTGCGGACGCCTTCGCCGCGGCCATGGCCGAGCACCCGCGGCCCGACGCCCGCCACTACGTCATCCACGGCGACTTCCTCACCGCACACAGCATGGAGGTGCTGGCCGCGCACGGCTTCGGCGTCAACATGAACCCCACCATCAAGTGGACCGTCGCCGACATGGAGGAGGAACTCGTCGGCGCCGAACGGGCCGCGTACGCATGGCCGTACCGCGACGCCATCGACGCCGGCGTGCGGGTCGCGAGCGGATCCGACGCGCCCGTCACGCACCCCGACTGGCGCCAGGGCCTCGCCACCATGATGCTGCGCGAGTCCAAGGCCGCCGGCCGGGTCAGCGGCCCGGAGCAGCGCATCGGCCTGGCCGATGCGCTGCGCACCTACACGATCGACGCGGCCTGGCAGGACTTCGCCGACGACTGGAAGGGCTCCCTGGTGCCGGGCAAGGCCGCGGACCTGTGCGTGCTCGACGGGGACCTGCTCGCCGCCGACCCCCGGGACATCCCGACGATGCCCGTCGTCCTCACCGTCATGGACGGGCGGATCGTGTACGAGGCCCTGCCCGTTTGACGCACTCCGGGCACATGATCATCCTTGGACGATGGCAGCGGAGCGGAGCGTGACGGAGATCCTGGACGCGGCCGTCGGCGTCCGCGAGGCCGCCAGGAGCGCCTCGGCCGGTACGACCGGCCTCGACGCGGTCCTGGCGGCACTGTCGGAGGTGATGGAGTACGAGCACGCCTCCCTGGCCCGGTGGGATCCGCTGCGCAGGTGCCACACCACCCTGGCCGGGAGCTACCCGGACGACGCCACCGCGTACATCGAGACCCGCCTGCACCGCGATCCGGTGTTCCCCGTGCTCCGCAGCCCGGCCAGGGGCGGCCTGTGGCTCGGGGACGTTCCCGGGCGGCTCCTGGAGGCCTCCCCGGGCTTCCGGGAGGTGCTGCGCCCGCTCGGCATCGAGGACGGCGTGGCCCAGTGCCTCTTCGCCGTCGACGGCCGGTACGTCGGGATGCTGAACGTGAGCACCCGCCGGCCGCGGTGCGCGCCCGATCCCGCACGTGCGGTGGTCACCCTGCTCAGCGAGGCGCTCGCCGCGGCCGTCGCCTCCCACGCGGGCCCGCGATCCGAGGAGGCCGCCGCGGCCGGCCCGGGCGCCGCGAC
>NZ_JAHSQD010000030.1 GCF_020103755.1 Streptomyces sp. LS1784 | reverse complement strand
TGTCGGCGGGCGTGGGCCGGGCGGCCGCGCCGGCCGTGCTGACGGCGTTGCTGGCCTCCGGTCCCGGGATGCTCTGGGTGCCGCTCGCCGCGGCGACCGCGCTGGGGTCGCTGGCAGTGCTGCGGCTGGGCCCGGCCCGGTGACGGGGCGGCCGCTCCGACCCTCCGGATGCGGACGCCGCTCCCAGCGCCGATGCTGGCGGCGAGGCGTGCCGACCCGAGGAAGGACGAAAGGCACATGAGCGAGCGAAGCATGGGGGTCCCCCCGGCCGAAGGCCGGGGGGAAGTCATCGAGAGGTGCGTGTTGCGCGAAGCGCCCGCCGAGCGGAGCGAGGTGGGCGCATGAGCGCACTCGACTTCGAGATCATCGACAGCCCTGACAGCTCGCTCAACAAGACCTCCGTCCTGGTCACCGGCCCGCAGGACGCTCTGCTGGTCGACGCCGGGTTCACCCGCTCCGACGGGCGCCGCCTGGTCGAGCGGATCAAGGCGAGCGGCAAGCGGCTGACCACCGTCTTCGTCAGCCACGGCGACCCGGACTTCTACTTCGGCGCCCAGGAGGTCCAGGACGCCTACCCGCAGGCCCGCTTCCTGGCCACCGCCTCGACCGTCGAGCGCATCCAGGAGACCTACGAAAGCAAGCTGCGCGCCTGGGCGCACCTGGGCCCGGAGCTTCCCACCCGGCTGGTGCGGCCGGAGGTGATGCACAGCGACGAGATCGTCTTCGAGGGCCATCGCTTCGAGCTGCGCGGCGCCGACTTCCACCTGCCGGACCGGCACTACCTCTGGCAGCACCACCACCGCGCCGTGCTGGGCGGGGTGCTGCTCTTCGAGGGCCTGCACGTGTGGACCGCCGACACCCCCACCTCCGCCCAACGGGCCGCCTGGATCGACCTGTTGGACGGCATCGAGGCGCTCCAAGCGACCTGGGTGGCGGCCGGCCACCGGACGGCCGGCGCACCCACCGACCACACCGCCGTCGACCACACCCGCGCCTACCTGCGCGCCTTCGAGACCGAGATCGGCCGGGCCCCGGACGCGGCCGCCGCCAAGGCGGCGCTGGAACGGCGGTTCCCGAAACTGGGACTGCGGATCGCGGTGGACATCGGCACCAAGGTCGCCCTGGGCGAGATGGCCTGGGGGTGAGCTGACCGTGATCGAGATCCCCCGGGACGTCGCCTCCTTCGCCGAGTCGCCCGCCCCCGCCGACGTGGTGCGCCGCCAGTACCTGGCCGCCTCCCGGGGCGACCTGGCCTCGCTGCGCACCACCCTGGCCGAGGACGTCGAGTGGACCGAGATGGCCGGCTTCCCGCTGGCCGGCACCTACCGCACCCCGAAGGGCGTCACCGCCAACGTGATGGAGCGGCTGGCCGCCGAGTGGGACAACTGGACGGCGCACGACGACACCTACGTGGTGGACGGCGAGACCGTGGTGGTGCTGGGCCGCTACACGGCCGTCCACAAGGCCACCGGAAAACCCCTCGCGGTCCGGGTCGCCCACCGCTTCACCGTGCGCGGCGGCCGGATCGTGCGCTTCGAACAGTTCACCGACACCGCGCTGGTCAGGGACGCGATGACCGGGTGAGGCCCCGCGTTCACCCGTACGGGCGAGCGCGGCGCGGCGCGCCAGGTGCGCTCTCGACAGGCCACCCGGACGGCGGCAGGCTGACCCCGACCACGGCCGGAGAACGAGGAGTCGAGCATGGCGGGCACGGACACCGGGAGCACCGGAGCGAGCGGCGGGCGGGAGCGCCCGGTCGTCATCGTCGGGGCGTCCCTGGGCGGCGCGAAGGCGGCCGAGGCGCTGCGCGAGGCCGGGTACCGGGGCGGCATCGTCCTGATCGGCGAGGAGCACGAGCGGCCGTACGAGCGGCCGCCGCTGTCCAAGGGCTACCTGCTGGGCAAGACGCCCCGGGAGAAGATCTACGTCCACCCGCCGCAGTGGTACGCGGAGCACGACGTCACGCTGCGGCTGGGCACGGCGGTGGCCTCGATCGACCCGGCCGGACACACCGTGACGCTCGCCGACAACGGCCGGGTGGAGTACGCCAAGCTGCTGCTGACCACCGGTTCGGTGCCGCGCAGGCTGCCGGTGCCCGGCGCGGACCAGGACGGGGTGCTGTACCTGCGCCGGGTCGAGGACAGCGACCGGATCAAGGCGGCGCTGCGGCCGGGGTCGCGGATCGCGGTGATCGGCGCGGGCTGGATCGGACTGGAGGTGGCGGCCGCGGCCCGGGAGGCGGGCGCCGAGGTGACGGTGCTGGAGGCGCTCGAACTGCCGCTGCTGCGGGTGCTCGGCCGGGAGGTCGCCCAGGTCTTCGCCGACCTGCACCGGGAGCACGGCGTGGACCTGCGCTTCGGCGTCAAAGTGGCCGAACTGACCGGCGAGGGCGGCACGGTGAGCGGCGTGAAGCTCGCCGACGGCACGACGGTGGCGGCCGACGCGGTGGTCGTCGGCATCGGCATCGCCCCCGCCACCGGCCTCGCCGAAGCGGCCGGGCTGGAGGTCGACAACGGGATCAGGACCGACCGGCACCTGCGCACCTCGGACCCTGACGTCTACGCGGCCGGCGACGTCGCCAACGCCTACCACCCGCTGTTCGACAGGCACATCCGGGTCGAGCACTGGGCCAACGCGCTCAACCAGCCGCAGACCGCCGCCCGCGCGCTGCTCGGGCAGCCGGACGCGGTGTACGACCGGATCCCGTACTTCTTCACGGATGCCGAGTGGACACCCCGGCATCCTAACGAGCCGGTGGCCTCACGGGACAAGCTGAGCATGGAATACCTCGGCTACGTCGAGCCCGACGGCTACGACCGGGTCGTGTTCCGAGGGGACGTGAAGGCCAACGAGTTCATCGCGTTCTGGCTCAAGGACGGCCGGGTCCTCGCCGGTATGAACATGAACATCTGGGACGTCACCGACCCGATCCGCGAACTGATCGTCTCCAAGCGCGTGGTGGACACCGACCGCCTGGCGGATTCGAACGTCCCCCTCGGCGACGTCTGAGACACAGCAGGAGCCCTGGTCGGCGACAAGCCAACCGGTCATCGCTGCGGGCCGCACGAACGGGACCGGTTCGGTGGCCAGGGCTCCATCCGGCGGGCGTACAACCCTCGCCGAGTAGGGAGAAACCATGTCGAGCGACCCATCCGGCCGCTTGACCGCCGGTTCCGGTGCCCGACCCGCTCTTCCCCCGAAGGAGTCGTCGGCGATGAAACGATCCCACACCTACGGCGACTGTCACCCAGGTTCTGTGCCGCCGGCGCCAGCCTTGCCGCCAGCCGTTCTCCTTGGGTGAGGAACGGCTCGCCACCGACCCGCGTGGCAGCATCAAGCCGCGCCGCGGCGCCGCTACCCGGATGCTCCATATTCAGGCCCAGGAGCCTCAACAATCAGCGACTGATGGCGCCCAGCGAACTGGAGGCGACCGCCGCTCGGGCCGCCAACCGGCCTGGGGCTACCAGCGTCGGAAAAGCCGCGCGATGGGCATGGATTCGCACGCACGACCTGACGCGACCTGCAAGATCCCATTGCCGTTCCCTCGTGATGCCGGATTGGTATGTAGACACATTCCCCCGGCGGGCATCGGGGTGATAGGACTACGGAGAGCTGATCTTGCGCTACTACCTGACGTGGAGGGACATGGCTGAGGCGTCTGGAGCGGGGGGCGACGCGCCTGTTCCGATCTTCGAAGGGTTCCCGGAGCGCAAGTCACCGGACGTGGTTGTCCTGGCTCCGCGGATGCAGGGTGCACGCCTACCAACGCCGGAGGAGTTCCTCCGTTACGGGTGCAAAGAGGACGAATGGGAGGACTTCACCGCCGAGTGGGTGCATGCCCTGGAGTACCCCTATGTCCGGGTTCAGCGGATGGGCGGAGCCGGAGACAAGGGCGCGGACATCGCCGCCTGCCTCACGCTGGAGGGTACAGAGGGCGAGTGGCACTGCTACCAGTGCAAGCACTACAGCGCAGCGCTTAGGCCGTCCGACGCGTGGCCGGAGATGGTCAAGATCTTCCTGGCGAAGGTCCGCGGTGACTACGAGCTTCCCACGCTGTACGTCTTTGTGGCGCCGAAGATCGGGATCACTCTGGAGCGTCTGTTCCTCAAGCCGAAGGCCATGAAGGCGAAGTTCTTCGAGGAGTGGAACAAGGAACGATCAACCCTCGGAACCGACCTGAGCGCGGAGGAACGGGCTGCCGTCGAGGAACTGGCTCAAGACACAGAGTTCTCCATGTTCCAGCCAGCGGCGATGAAGTGGATCCTGGAGATGCACAGCAAGACCCCAGACCACGTTCGACGCTTTCCACAGCAGCTTCCGGCCCGCCCCGATGTGGAGCAACCGCCGGCTGAACAAGCCGCCAACGAGGCGGTCTTCGTCCGAAAGCTTCTCGATGTCTACAACGAGAAGCACGGCCTGACTCTGCAGACACTGCAGGAGGCCCGGGACCACCAGAAGACCAAGGAACACCTGATCCTCCAGCGCGAAGCCTTCTACAGTGCCGAGGCGCTGCGCGTGTTTGCCCGCGAGAGCGTGCCACCTGCCACCTACAGGGCGATCGAAAACGATCTCTACCATGCTGTCTACGACGTGGCAGACGGCCCGTACAACGACGGATACGAGCGGCTGCGTCAAGTGCTAATTGCTGCATCGAGCCACCACCCCAACCCAGCGAACATCCTGGCTGCGGTCGTGACTGGCCTCGACAAAAAGGGCCTGTGCCACCACCTCGCCAATGACCACCGCCTGACCTGGTGCAAGCGAGAGGAGGAGTGACGATGACCCCCCTCAACGGACCCGTAGAAGTAGGCATCCGAGCACTCGTCCTCCTGACCGAAGCCTTCCCAGACCGCCTGGACGTCGCCGAACTCGTCTACCTCGACCATGCCCTGCTGCACAGCGGAGACTTCGACGGAGGCCCGGACAGTCTCCAACCGGACCTGCCCGCCGGGCCCGGTGAGCTTGGCCTGCGCCGCGCTCTCGTGGAGCAGGGACTGGTTGTACTCCTGCGGGCTGGCCTGGCGGACATGACCACCGACGAGGGCGGCTTTCTCTATGGCGCGACGGAGGAAGCCGCCAGCTTCCTGGAGACGCTCAAGGCCGACTACGTCGGCGCGCTCAAGGACCGCGCCGCATGGCTGGCTGAGCACTATCTCCACGACGGCGTAGATGTTCGAGAAGACATGAAGCAGATCACCCGGCGTTGGACCGACCAACTGCGCGCCGAAGCCACCGGCCACAGAAGGGACGAAGGCCAATGAGCGCCCTGGCCCTGATGCACCTCACCTCGGTAGGCCCGGACAAGCCGCCGGCGAGCGTCGAGTTCGGCCCCCACCTGACTGTCATCTACGGGGCATCCGAGACCGGCAAGTCCTACATCGTCGAAGCCATCGACTACATGCTGGGCGCCACCAAGCTAAAGACAATCAGCCAGGCCGATGGCTACACCCACATGCTGCTCGGCCTCCATACCGCCGACGGTCAGATCGTCACCCTGTGCCGGGAAATGGGAGGCACCAAGGTCGACGTTTTCGAGGACGACCTGCGGAGCCTTCCAGCCGTGGCACCGAACCGAACGCTCAATCTCAAGCATGACCCCAAGGCAGAGAACAACCTGTCCCGCTACCTGCTGAAGATCGTCGGGGTCGACGGCCGGCGGGTC
This sequence comes from Streptomyces sp. LS1784, assembly GCF_020103755.1. Classification (GTDB taxonomy): domain Bacteria; phylum Actinomycetota; class Actinomycetes; order Streptomycetales; family Streptomycetaceae; genus Kitasatospora. The sequence goes on along the minus strand of NZ_JAHSQD010000030.1, from coordinate 28,224 downwards.
CTGAAGAACGCTCGCCGCGTACTGCGCACACTCAGCTTCCGGGACCTTGCCCACCTCTGCGTCATCACCGATACACCGATGGCAGACGGGCGGTCTCCAGTCCTCGCTTCCCGCCAGACGATCAAGGAGACGGAGGACAAGTCCGTCTTCAAGCTCCTCCTGACTGGCGAGGATGAGCCCGAGGGCCCAACCGGCGCGAGCAACGTTGAGAAGAAGGTAGGCAAAGGAAAGATCGAACTTCTCGACCAGCTCATCACCCAGGCGCAGAGCCGCCTGGAGATCGCAAGCAGCGAATCCGAGCTGCTTGACCAGCTGCGGAGGCTGGAAGAGAGCTTGGTCAACGCATCGGCAGCCGCCAGAGACCTGGTCACCGATCGTTCCGCGCTGGTCGAGCGGGAGCGGCTACTGCAGACGCGGACCACCGTGAACCGCGAACGTATTGGGGAACTCCGCACACTCATCGGCCGCTTCGGACTCCTGCGCCAGCAGTACGAGTCCGACCTCGATCGCCTGCGGATGGTCGCCGAAGCTGGCAGCCTTCTCGGCTACTTCTTCCGGGAAGGCCCATGCATCTTCTGCGGAGCAGCCCCCGAGCACCAGCAGCCCGACCACCAGACGGCCGAGACGGAGCAGCTCCAGGTCGCCGTTGCCGCTGAGATCCGCAAGACGACCGAACTCCATGCCGACCTACTCACCACTATGGATGACCTCGAAGAGCAGCTGAGGTTGTTGGAGGGAGACCACGCCTCACTGATTGCCGGCAGCAGCGCGCTCACCCGCGAGCTCGCCATCCTCGACCAGCGCCTCGCACCACTGAACGAGGACACCAAGGCCATCCTGTCGACCCGAAGCAAGGTGCAAGCCGATCTCTCCATCCACGCCCAGGTTCAACAGCTCGAAGAGATGAGGGCCAGCCTGTCGAGCACGCCGGCCACTCCCGAAACCGCCCGCCCAGAGGGAATTCCCGCATCGGATGTCGCCGACTTCGAGCGCACGATGCACGAGATCCTGGCCTCTTGGCAGCTCCCTGGTGCCAATCGTGTCAGCTACGACCAGAAGACGGCCGAGATCTCGGTGGACGGCAGCCCTCGCGGCAGCCGCGGCAGAGGCATGCGCTCGGTCATCCACGCGGCATTCACAATGGCCCTCGCGCGCTACACGGCGGAGCACGAACTGCCCCACCCGGGCTTCGTCGTACTGGACTCTCCGCTGCTCGCCTACCGTGAGCCCGATGAGGACTTCGTGATGCCCCGCAACGTAGTCGGCCACTTCTTCCAGTCACTCTACGACGAACTCAACGTACAGATCATCGTGGCCGAGAACGTCAACCCACCCCAGGACCTGGGTGAGCAGGCGACGCTGCACCCGTTCAGGACTGCCGGGGCGGAGCGAGTGGGGTTCTACCCTGCGGCTCCAACGGGCTGATCGAGCAGGTGCCAGCGGGGTCAGCATGAGGGTCCGGGGGATGCTGCCAGCGCCGGTGGTGCTGCGGCGGCGGCCGCCATGTCCGGGCCACACACTGTGGCCCGGATGAACTCGGTAGTCACAGGAGGGAAAAGAGCAGTGAGCGCCCTAACCCTGGTGCATCTCACCTCGGTAGGTCCGGGTAGGCCGCCAGCGAGCGTAGAGTTCGGACCCCGCCTAACGGTTATCCATGGGGCGTCGGAAACTGGAAAGTCGTATATTGTTGAGGCCATCGACTACACGCTCGGCGGGCCTCGGATTAAATCAATCCCCGAGTCACATGGATACACTCATCTCCTTTTGGGACTGCGCACTGCTGCTGGCGATGTTCTAACCCTCGCCCGGGCGGTGGGCAGTAATATGGTCGAGGTATACGAGGCGGACATTCGGGACTTTCCCTTTCCTGCCCCAAATCGGCAGCTGCGCGTCCTACACAGCCCGCAAGCGGACAACAACCTGTCCCGCTATCTACTGAAGATCCTTGGGGCGGATGGTCGGAACCTTTTGAAGAGCGCCAGACACGGGCAGTTCCGCACCCTCGGTTTCAGGGATTTGGCCCGCCTGTGCGTGATCAACAGCGAGAGGATTTCCGACACGCGCTCTCCGGTCCTAGCCTCCGGGCAGACGGCGAACGCGGTGGCAGAGAGGTCTGTTTTCAAGCTCCTCCTGACCGGGGAAGACGAGCCAGAGAGTTTTGTCGGCCCCGGCGACGTAGAAAAGAATATCGGGTTGGGAAGGGCGGATCTTCTCGACGATCTCATCGCCGATGCCCAGAGCAGGCTGGCGATCCCTGCCAGCGAATTCGACCTCCAGAATCAGCTTACCCAGGTCGAGGAATCCCTGGCCGCTGCGGCAGCAACCAATGAGGAGCTGGTTGCACGCCGCTTTGCGCTCGTTGAACGCGAGCGGTTCGTATCCTCGCGGGTCGCCGGGAACCGTGAGCGCGCAGGTGAGCTTGAGGCCCTTCTTGGCCGCTTCGACCTCCTCAATCAGCAGTATGAGTCCGATCTTGGACGCCTTCAAATGGTTGCTGAGGCGGGAAACCTTTTGGGCTACTTCTCCCAAAACGGCCCTTGTGTATTCTGCGGGGCGGCACCCGGGCATCAGAACCCTGGGCATCAGATGGGTGACGCGCAGCAACTTCAGGTTGCCGCTGGGGAGGAAATTCGCAAGACGGCTGGACTTCGCGATGATCTGAGCGCCACGATGGCGGACCTTGCCGAACAGCTGCGCACCTTGGAAAGCGAGTATGCAGAGCTCGCCATAGAGACCGATGACATTAGAATTGAAGTAGCCCGCCTCAATGGACTACTCGCGCCGCTAAGCGACGGCATCAATGAACTGCTCACGTCTAAAACTCAGATTCAGGCCGACCTGGCCTTGCATGTTCAGATCCAACGCCTTGAGAGCGCAAAGAAGTCCCGGCCGGATGGAATTCCCGAAGCCGATATTTCCGGCTTCGAAACTGCCGTGCATGCAACTTTGGCGAGGTGGAGAATTCCCGGAGATATTCGCGTCTCCTACAACCAAAAGACCGCCGACATGTCGGTGGGTAATCTTCCCCGAAATATGCTCGGGCGTGGGATGCGCTCAATCGCCCACGCAGCTTTCACCGTAGCGCTTGCCCGTTTCGCGGCAAACCGAAGCCGCCTGCACCCGGGCTTCATCGTGCTCGACTCCCCGCTCGCCTTTGGGGGAATCGGCGCGATCCCTTTCGACGTAATCGCCAATTTCTATCGATCGCTACACGACGACCCGAGTGCCCAGGTCATCATCGTTGAGAACGTTGACCCCCCAGACGATCTCAGCGGCCAGGCGACGCTTCACCCGTTCCATACCTCCGGGGCGAGCAGGAGAGGCTTCTACCCTGCCTGAGCCTGGGCCACTCGCCCGACGGGGGTCGGGCGGCAGTGAGGCCGGCGAGGGATGCCCGTGCGGCACCCCTCCCCGTTCACCAGCGGTGCAGATTGACCACGATGGCCACCACAGCCGCCAGCGCCTGGAGCGCGCCTCGCACGTACTCCAGCCACTGGGGAAGCGGGGTCTCGGCGCCGCGGGCGCTGTCGGCCAGCGGGCGCCGGCGAAACCTGCGCTCGATCATGGGTTCAGCCTCCTTCCGGATCTCGGGCAGGGCCTCGTCGCGCCAGCCCGGAGCGACCGCAGGTCACGGTCACTACCGGCCCTGGCGCGCAGAGGTTTCCTGCGCCTGTGGATAACTGACGGGATGTGGAATAGCCGCAGCTGTCTGCCCGGCTCGATGCTGCGCCGCGTGGCTGCCGCATCGCCCGCCATTACCATCTGAGCAGGAGGCCCGTCTTCAGATTCCCGGCAACTTCGGGGAGTTCTACTTCGGTGGCTGGTCGGACCGCTACCGTCTCGCCATGGCTCGCAGCTCACCCAGCCCCGCCGATGCCCGTCTGATCGCGTACGCCAAGGCCCAAGGGGTCGAGGTCACCGCCCGGCAGTTGGAACGCTGGCGCGGCAAGCCGGACCCGCTGCTCCCGCCCAACGAGCGCACCTGGCCCGGACGGCCGGTCGGCGGCAGTTCCTCAGCCGCCGACGACGAGATCGGCGAGCTGGTGGTGTGGTTGGGGAACCACCAGAAGCAGGGAGGGAGTCGCGACCACCTCATCCTGGGCGCCTTCGCCGAGGGCCTGCGCGTCCCTGAGGACTCTGTACGCGCCGCGTTCGGCTGGCATGTGCTCGCGATGGCCGAGGATCTGCGGAAGAACCTCGGCCCGCTTCCAGCCGGGACCGATCCGGATGACTGGGTGGGGGACGGCGCGTCCCGAATCGCTCTCGAGCATCAACACCGTACGGTCGGGGTGAGCCGACGGATCCGCAAGATCGACAAGGCGTTGCGCGAGCTCCCGGCCCTCGCCGAGTTCTGGCCCACGATCGGCGCCCTGGACGGCTCCGGCGGCGCTGAACCGCTGGACAACGCCGGACTGACGTTCCACTCCGTGCTCGGGATCCTGCTTGGAGCCGACGGCATCGGGCCGGAGACGATCGCCCGGGTCGTTCGAAGCCGCTCCGGAGTCAGTGATCTCAACCCCGGCGCCTACCTGCTGGAGACCAATAACGGCGATCCTCTCCAGGCCCTCCGCGACGCACCCGCACACCGGTTGCCGGGGTTGCCGGAGAGCAGCATCCTTCACCATCTCCATACGCTCGTCCGGGACACTCCGCTGGAGCGACTGCGTGCCGTCTGGCAGGCGGCTGGCACCCTCGCCACGTGGGCGGAGGACTTGTGCGCAGCCGTCGAGGCTGAGATCGCAGATGGCCTTCCCGGGCCGGCCAGCGAGAAGTGGATCTACGGCATGCTGTTTTCGCTCAGCCGGGACCTGATTCGGGTGGGGTTGGCTGAGCCGAACCCGACGCCAAGTCAACAGTGTTCGTCAGCACTGTCGCTGCTGTTCGTGGCGGAGGGGACCGAAGCAGCCCTGGCCGTGGCCGACGAGGGTGGCCGCCACCGTGCCGATCTCCTGACCCCAGCGCCCCTTCGCCCTTTGGTGGCCGGCCTACCCGCCCGGTAGCGAGGCGGCGAGATGCCATCGGATTCGGCGCGCGCTCCTGAGCGCCGGCGCCTACGGTGATCACGTGACATGGTCCGACTTCGAACAGGCTGTAGCCCTCGAGCGGGACACTCTGCTCCGGGCGATGCCGATCATCCCGCCGACCAGCTCAGGCGTTCGGCGGGCAGTACTGGATCCGGCAGACGGTTCGGTTCGCGCGTTCGTGACGGCCGGCGACGTCATGGGGGCCACCCCGGACGGCTGTGTCGCCCTCCTCCGTATCCGACCCCTTCTCTTCGGCGCAGCCTGGAAGATCGCCGATCTCTTCCTCGAGGAAGCCGTCACGCTGGCCGGCGAGACACCGGACCAGAGGCGGGGGTTCAGCATCGAGAGGAAGCGGGCGCTCGCGCGAGCCCAAGTGGGCACCCCAGCGTTCCTCCCGGCGGACATATGGAAGGCCACTGCACTCACCTACGACGGGACAGCACTGCTTCGCAACAGCTTGGTTCACCAACTGGTCTACGTCGACAGCTCGGACTCGCTGGTCGGCCACGACAGCAATGGTGGAAAGCTTAGGCCCCTGACAGCCGACGAGCAGGAGGCATTCGTCCACCTCGCGCTGCGGCTGGTCGAAGCGGCCCATCAGCAGCAGATCGACCCCCGCACCGACGGCGATCTGCGGGCACAACTCGCGCGGCTTAAAGGGATTCACAAGGAAAGCCTTGCGGGCGCGGTCAAGCTAGTCCCGGTCCCAGAGCTGACGGTGGTCCTCGACCTGGGGCCGGACGGTAGCTCGTACCTGCTCGACGTGCCCGACGTGCGGTCACGGTCACCCTTCAAAGGTGACCAATACTGCGATCTCGTGCTCCAGTTCCGTGACCGCCCTGGCCTAATACTGCAACCGCATCTGGGGGTTGTGGCCTCGGCGTTTGTAGTGGGAGCGGCGGGCTCGGGCCTGGCTGCGTCGGCGGAAGCGTGACCAGCGCAGATGGTGCTCGTTGGTGTGGTGGCGGGGTGTGACGATGAGGTGGCCCATCAAGCGGCGGATCTCGGGGACGCTCAGGGGTATGAGCTCGTTTTCGTCGTCGCTGGTGCCCCTTTTGCGGCTTCTTGGGCCCGGACGGCGGTCAGATAGGCCAGGGTGGCCATGGCCAGGGTGATGTGCCGGTACCAGGCCCGGTAGAGCCGGACCTGGTAGTGGTCCAGGCCGCACTCGTTCTTCGCGACCTGGAACGACTCCTCGACCGCCCACCGGGCGGCGGCCACCTTGACCAGGTCTTTGAGACGGGTGCCGACGGGGCCGTAGCAGACGTAGTAGGCGATCTCGCTGGGGTCGCTGACGGATCGGCGAGCCAGGACCCAGTGCCCGAAACCGTTCTCCCACACCGGGCGGATCACGACACGAGCCCAGTCGTAGATCCGCTCGCCGTGCGCGCCCTGGCCACCGGACAGGCGCTTCCATGCCTGCCGGAGCAGCGAGTTGATCAGGGCGTCCACGCGGGTGTTCGTCCCATTGGCGGTGATCACCGTGTCGTTGACCTTGGTGGCCATCACGTGGGCGATGCGGCGTTCCTCCAGCCAGAACCGCAGGTGCTTGACCTGCCCGTATGCCTCGTCGGCGGTGACCCACGCGAACGGCACTTCCGCGTCGATCGCACGCTGCAGCATCCACTTCAGGTGTTCGTTCTTGGTCGCGAACGGCACCTCGTCGTCGATCCCGGCGGCCTGGCACCGCGCACGGTCGTCGGTCCACGACTTGGGGAGGTACAGCTCGCGGTCGATCAGCGCGCGGCCTTTGGACGAGGTGTAGGCCAGGAACGTGCCGATCTGGCAATTTTCCGTCCGACCGGCGGTGCCGGTGTATTGGCGCTGGACGCCGGCCGAGCGGGTGCCCTTCTTCAGGAACCCCGTGTCGTCGCCGATCAGGATTCCGTCCTTGGCGCCGATGGTCTCACAAAGTCGCGCACGTCGTCGCGGACCGCGTCCGCGTCCCACTCGGAGTGGTTGAGCAGGCGCTGGACGCCGTCCGGGCGTGACTGGCCGACCTGTTCGGACAGCGTCCAGCCGTTTTTCCGCTCCAGGGGCGCCAGCAGCCCGGTCAGGTAGTCCAGAGCACGCTCCCGTGGCTCCGACCTGCCGAAACGGTGCGCGAAGCGGGCATGGAAGCCCACTATCCCCTCGGACCACGACTCGACCTGCTCAACCGTCAGCTCATCAGCACACAGTCATACCAACGACGCCGAACGCCAGCGGTAACGACAGATGCGGTTGCAGTACTAAGCCTGCGCGGACGCCTAGAAGATGCACCGGCCGCACCGGCCTCAATCGAGCCCAGTCGGCCACCGGAGTGGCTGAGCCGATAGGCACGCTCCCGCACCCGTCGCCGGCCATCACGCAACCCGCGGTACCCGGCGCCGATGACCGACCGGCGGTGCTACGGGTGCGAGAGGGCGTCACGGGCTCTGTGCACCCGGGATTCGCTCGGCATGCGCCGGCTCCCGATCCGTGCGGAGGTACTCCTCGAGTACGCACTGCCGCTCAACAGCCAGCGCGCGGACGCCATACTCGCCGGCGTCCACCCGACCACGGGCGAACCGTCCTACGTGGTGGTCGAGCTCAAGCAGTGGAGCAGCGCGCTGCCGGAGGACGGCGAGCCCCTGCTCTGCCGGGTCGACGCCTACACCCGGCCGGTGCTGAACCCGATCGAGCAGGTCCGCGGCTACTGCGACTACCTGGTCTCCTTCAACGGCGGACTCGCCACCCACCCCGAGCGGCTCTCCGGCGTGGCCTTCCTCCACAACGCGACGGAGTTCGGCGTCCAGGGCCTCTACGAGGTGCCGCAGGCGAGCGCGGCCGGCTCTTCACCGACGAGCGCCGCGGGGAGTTCATCCAGTACCTCCAGTCGAAGCTGAAGCCGGTCTCCGGCGCCGACGCGGCGGACCAGTTGCTCGCGGGCAAGGTGGCCCCGTCCAAGCAGCTGATGGCGGTCGCCGCCGAAGAGGTCCGCGAGCGCGAGCAGTTCGTTCTGCTGGACGAACAGCGGGTCGCCTACGAGCTGGTGCTGCGCGCGGTCCGCCAGGCGCAGCAGTCCGACCACAAGGAGGTCGTCGTCATCACGGGCGGGCCCGGTACCGGGAAGAGCGTCATCGCGCTGTCCCTCCTCGGGGCTCTGCACGCAACTGGGTCCAGCTCGTTCACCACCACGATGCGTCGGGTCGCTGGCGCCCGGAAGCGTGCGGTGCAGGACCTGTTCAAGTACTTCAACAGCTTCATAACCGCCCAACGCAACGGGCTCGACAGACCCGGAGACGCACCAAGTTCGTCGCCAGTGAAGTCGACCGGCAGCCGGTCGGTCAGCCAGTTGCGGGCGGGGCAGGGTGAGAGTCCAGCGGGCCCTGGCGGGGGGCGTGGTGGGCGGCCTGCTCGGCATAGGCATGGGCGTAGCCGAGGTGCCGGTTGCCATTGGGGCGCCGACGTATTTCAGTGCCCAGTCGTAGGCGCAGGCGGCGTACTGGTGGTAGCGACGGGCGGTCGGGCGATGTTGGTGTCGGCTGCGGTCTGGCAGTGCCGGTCGCGGCCTTGCGGCGGCCGGTCACGGGCCGCCTCGATGGTCTCCGCTGTGGTGGGATCGGGGGCGGCGGCGGCGATCTCGCGGTCATGGAGAGCCTTCGGATTGCACAGGGCAGCTTCGCGGGCCTGCATCAGCTGGAGGTGGTGAGGCTGTGCGGCTGCCCCGCCACGCCAGCCTCTCCAACCCCAGCCAAGCCAGGAACGTCAACTAAAGTTTTACATAGTGCAGTTGACAGGTGGAGGCGCAGGCCAATGCATAGGTCAGTCCGCGCGGAGCAGTTGGGCTCGGCGGGCGAGCTCGGCGGCGCCGTGGACTCCTCGCCTGGCGTAGAGGCCGAGGGCGGAGTGCATGGTGTCCAGCTCTGTGCGGTTGCGGCGGGAGGCGACGCCGTCCATCAGGTCAAGGCTCTGGCCCCACAGTCCGACGGCTTCCTCGTAGCGCCCTTGGGCTGCGACGGCCTTGGCGATGTTCGCGAAGGTGGTGCCGCGCAGGCGGTGGTAGGTCTCTGGTCGTCGGCTGTCCAGGGCGGTGCGGTAGTGACGTTCAGCGGCCTTGTTGTCCTTCATCGCGGTCAGGGTCCGGCCGGTGTGGGAGGCCACGGTGGCCGCGGCCGGGCCGGCGGCTGCGGCGTAGGTGGGGATGGTGTCGGCGCCACCTGCGAGCATGGCGTCCTCGGCGGCGAGGATGAGCTTGGCGGCGGTCGCACTATCGCCGTCCGTCCCGTGGGCACGGGCCGCGGTGATCAGCAGCAGTGCCTCGGTTTGCCGGTCGACCTTTCCGTGCGCCCGCTCCATCGCCGCCTGGGCAAGGTCGACGCAGCCGGCGGGCTGTTTCAGGTCGAGGGCCTGGTGGACGAGGGCGCGCATCGTCCATGCCGCGTGTCCGGCAGGGTCGCCCTCGCAGGCGAGCTGGTGAGCGAGCAGGTAGAACTTCTGCGCGGCGCCTTCCCGGCCGGCATCGTGGCATTTCCAGCCGATCAGGGTGGCCAGCTCAGCGGCCGCGCCGAAGGCACCGCAGCGGATCTCATCGTTCGGGAAGGCGCCCGCGTGGAGCATGGGGGTGACGACGTCGTCGAGGTAGGTGGTGATGGCGGCCAGGCCGTGGCCGCCGCCGTGCCGTTCGTCGGCGGTGCGGAACATCTCGGTGAACTGTCGTACGGTCTCCAGTTCGCCGGCCCCGATGCGGCGGCCGTTGGCGACGGCGCGGAGCATGGCGGCGGCGGCTTGGTGGTCGTAGGTGAGCGGGAGCGCGACGGCGGCGGTGGAGAAAGCGAGCGCGAGGAAGTCCCGGCGGCGGTGCACGATGAGCCTCCTGAGATCGGCGGCGGCGGCCAGCGGGTCGGGGTACATGGCGTCCTCGACCGGGTCGCAGCCTAGGGCGAGTTCGGCCGGCGTCACCTTGCGCTGGAGCTTTCGGCTGAGGGCTTCGGCGAGGTAGCCCGGCGTCCGGCCGGTCGGCGTGCCGCCGGCCACCCAGTAGTGGACGGCCGAACGGGAGGTGCGCAGCGGCTCTCCCGCTTCGGCCGCGACCGTGCGGATCGCCTTGGCGAGCGCTTCGTACGTGCACCCGGATTCTTGGATGACTGCGGCAAGTTGCTGGTTGCGTTGCTGTCGTTCAGTCAATTCAACCTCCCTAGAACGATCTTGAACAGATTGAACGGGGTCGGTGAGCCGCCACCGTACCGCTGCCGGGTGATCCGGCGTTTCACTGGCGGAACCCAACCACACCCCCTCAGGAGGTTCATTCCTCATGGCTGACGTGTCCTCCGATCCGCGGTTGCGGCAGCTGGACGGCGCCACGGTGCTGGTCACCGGTGGCGGCGGCCTGGTCGGCAGCCGCATCGTCGCGCAGCTCGCCGCCGCCGGGGCCAGCCCGCTCGTGCTCGACCGCTTCGACGCCTACCCGCACTCGGTGCGGGACCGGTTCGAGGTGGACCGGCATGCGGCCGAGGTCGTCCTCGGCGACGTGCGGGAGCGGGCCACCGTGAACTGGATGGTCCGGCGGGCGGACTTCGTGGTCCACGCGGCGGCGTACGCGGACGTCGCGGCGTGCACCCGCAGGCCCGACATCGCGTTCGCTTCCAACGTGCACGGCACGCAGGTCCTGCTGGACGCCGTCGCCGGGGCCGCGGTGAAGCGTCTGGTCTTCGTCTCGTCCGCCTCCGTGTACGGCAACGGCGTCCCGGTCGGGGACGGCCCGTCCCGGTTCGCCGAGGACCAGCCGCTCGACCCGATCTCCGTCTACGCCAACACCAAGGTCTGGGCGGAGCACCAGGTGCGGCTGCTGCTCTCCGGCACCGGGACGGAGCATGCGATCGTGCGGTACTTCTCCGTCTACGGCGAGCCGCAGGTGCCCAAGCCCGAGTCGCACTCGTGGATGGTGCCGTGGATGGCCATGTCCGCCCACACCGGGCGGCCGATCCAGCTCAACGGCGGCGGCCGTCAGGTGCGGGACATGGTGCACGTCGAGGACATCGCCCGCGCCACCGTCCTCGCCCTGGTCACCGACCGGATGACCGGGCGGACGGTCAACGTGGGCACCGGCGTGGCCACGACGGTCCGGCAGATCGGCGAGCTGATCGCCGGCCACTACTCGGGCGCGGAGTTCATCACGACGCCCATGCCCGCGGGCGACCCGCGCGGCGGCTGCGCCGACACCCGCCTGGCCACCGACCTCCTCGGCTGGCAGCCCGGCATCACCCTGGCCGACGGCATCAGCCGCTACGTCGCCTGGCTGAAGGTCACCCCCGGAGCGATCCCGGACTGGTTCACCACTCCTCCCGCTCTTACCCCCGCCACGACCTCGGCCGCGCTGGCCGCCTGAACGAAGGGATCACCCCTGATGCATGTCGTACTGCTCGGCGGAGCCGGCTACCTGGGCACCGTCGCCTCCCACCACCTGGCTGCCCTCGGCCACGACGTCACCGTGGTGGACGGGCTGATCTACCACCGCGAGGACGACCCCGCCGCGCTGCTTCCCCGTACCGCCCGCTTCGTGCACGGGGACCTGCGCGACGCCGCCCTGCTGGCCCGCGTGAGCGCGGACGCGGACGCCGTGGTGCACCTGGGCGGGATCGTCGGCGAGCCGGCCAGCCAGCTGGACGAGCAGCTGGCGGTCGAGCTCAACTACGCCTCCCCGATGATCGCCGCCGAGGCCGCCACCGCGGCCGGGGTCGGGCACTACGTCTTCTTCTCCTCGTGCAGCGTCTACGGGCTGCACGAGGGCACCGTGGACGAGGACACCGAGCCCAACCCGCTGGGCATCTACGCCCGCACCAAGGTGCTGGCGGAGCGGCGGCTCCCGGACGTCCTCGGCTCGCAGAGCGCGCTGACGTGCCTTCGCCTGGCCACGGCGCACGGCGCCTCGCCCCGCCAGCGCCTGGACTCGGTGGTCAACAAGATGGCGTCCCACGCGGCCTCCAGCGGTAGCATCCCCCTCAACGGTGGCTCCCAGCGCCGGCCGCTCGTACACGTCGGCGACGTGGCGCGGGTCCTGGCCGGGGTACTGGAGCAGCGGCTGACCGGTGCCTGGAACCTGGGCAGCGACCCGGAGAACCACACCATCGGCGACATCGCCGCCACGGTGGCCGAGGTCGTGCCCGGCGCGGTGATCGACCGGGGACCTGAGCGGAACGAAGCCGACGCCCGCGACTACCGGGTGAGCTTCGCCCGGATCGAGCGGGCGCTGCCCGGCGCGTGCGCCACGACGCTCAAGGACGGGGTGCGGGAGATCGCCGACCTGGTGCTGACCGGCGCCGTCACCGACCCCGGGCAGGCGCAGTACGACAACCACCGCGGGCTGCTCGGCGCGGTCACCTCCGGGAAGGTCGGCCGTTTGGAGAGCGCCGACTGCCGCCGGTACGGCGCCGAGTACAGCAGCGAGTGGGAGGCTTCATGACCGTCGACGTGCCGGCCGAGCCGGCCACCACCGCGCCATTTCTGCCGTGGAACCGGCCCTCGATCGGACCGGAAGAGGAGGCGGAGGTCATGGACACCCTGCGTTCGGGCTGGCTGACCCACGGCCCGAAGGCAGCCCGGTTCGAGGAGGCCGTGCGGGACGCGCTCGGCGTTCAAGACGCGTTCGCGGTCTCGTCCTGCACCGCGGCCGTGCACTTGGCGCTGCTCGCGGCCGGGATCGGGCCCGGGGACGAGGTGATCACGCCCAGTCTGACGTTCTGCGCGGTGCCGAACACCGTCGTCCAGTGCGGCGCGCGCCCGGTGTTCGCCGACGTCGACCCGGTGACCTTCAACCTCGACCCTGCGGCGGCCGAGGCGGCGATCACCCCGCGGACGAAGGCGATCGCCGTCATGCACTACGCTGGCCAGCCCTGCGACATGGCCGCGTTCCGCAAGCTGTCCGACGACCACGGGCTACTGCTGATCGAGGACGCCGCCCACGCGCTGCACGCCTGGCGCGACGGCGCGCGGGCCGGCTCCGTCGGAGACCTGGCCGTCTTCTCCTTCTACGCCAACAAGGTCATCACCACCGGCGAAGGCGGCATGCTCGCCGGGCGCGGCGACCTCGTCCGGCAGGCGCGGCTGCTGGGCCGGCACGGCATCGACTCCTCCGCCTGGCGGCGGCACGGCGAGCGGCACACGGCCGACTACGAGGTCACCGTCCCCGGCCTCAAGAGCGTGATGCCGGACATCACGGCGGCGGTCGGCATCCGGCAGTGGGAGAAGCTGGCGGACTTCACCGCCGCCCGGGCCCGGATCGCCGCCGCCTACGACCGGTCCCTGGCAGGCCTTCCGGGGATGCGCCTGCCGACCGTCCTCAACCGGGTCCGGCACGGCTGGTTCCTGTACCCGGTGCTGATCGAACCGGCCTCCGGCCGGTCGCGGGACACGGTGGCCGAGGCGCTGAGGGATGTGCACGGGATCGGCACCAGCGTGCACTTCACGCCGGTGCACCGGCTCGCGGCGTACCGGGAGCTGGAGTGCCGCCTGCCGGTCACTGAAGAGGTGGCTGCACGGCAGCTGTCCCTGCCCTGCTACCCAGCCATGACCGCGGCCGACGTGCAACGGATCATCGACGCGATGCACACCATCTGGGCCTGACCAGCACAGCTGGTCCCAGCCACCGAGCGTTCGGCGGCTGGGACCAGCGATCAGAAGATCGGCGGGCGCCCCAGCTGGGCCATCCGGCGCACCGTGCTCCACCGCATCGGCCGACGCGGCGGGCATGCCACCCGCGCGCCCTCGAAGAAGCCGCCCCACCACGCCTTCAAGCCCTCCATCGGCGGGCGGCGCAGCAGGGTGTAGCCGATCCAGGAGGCGAGGTAGATGGGCACGAGTGGGGCGGGGAGGTGGCGTTTGGCGAGCCAGACGCGGTTGCGGGCGGTCATGCGGTAGTAGGCGGCGTGGCGGGCGGGGTCGGTGCGGGGGTGCTGGAGCACCATGTCGGCGCGGTAGTCGATGCCCCAGCCGGCGTCCAGGGCGCGCCAGGCGAAGTCGGTCTCCTCGTGGGCGTAGAAGAACGGTGCGGGGAACAGGCCGACCTGGTCGATCACGGTCATGCGGATGGCGTGGCCGCCGCCGAGGAAGGTCGTGACCGGGCCGGACTGCATCGGGTCCGAGGCGCCGAGGCGGGGGACGTGGCGGCGCTGGGTGAACCCGGTCTCGTCCGCGATCCGGAAGGAGACGATGCCCAGCTTCGGGTCCTGCTCGAAGGCCTCCCGGATCATCCGGAAGGTGTCCGTGCGCGGCAGCAGTCCGTCGTCGTCCAGCACCACCAGCACGTCCGTGCCGCCGAGCTCGCGCAGCCGCTCCACGCCGGCGTTGCGGCCCCCAGGGATGCCCAGGTTCTCCGGCAGCTCCACCACGTCCACCCACTGGGGCAGCTCGGGCAGCTTGACGCCCTGCCCAAGGACCACCGTGCGCACCCCGGTGTCGGCGCCGTCCTGGGCCTGCACCGACTCCAGCAGCGCCGCCAGCTCGGCGGGCCGGTTGCCCATCGTCAGCACCACCACGCCCAGCGTGACGCCCATGCGAACCGACCTGACCCTTCGAGGACTCGATGAACTCTCCGACACCCACCGCCGACGACTACCGGTCGCTGCACGAGCTCGCGGCCGCGGGCCGCTTGCCCGACCACCAGGTGATGGACCGGCCGACGCTGGCGTGGATCGCCGGCCAGCGGCCGGGCGGTCCGGGTGTGCGGCCCAGACTGCCACACCCCGCGACGGTCCTGGTACCCGATCAGTCCTGGTTCGCCCGCACGGAGACCGCCACCTCCATCCACGGCGTCCTGCACGGTGCCCGGGTCGCCGTCCTTGTCCAGCTGCTCGCCGCCGGCCACCGCCTCGCATCCGGCCGCGTGCTCGCGCTCGCCGCGGCGGCAGCCTGCCACGACTGCCGCCGCCTCAACGACCGCACCGACCCCGGCCACGGCCGGCGCGCCGCCGACTGGCTCACCCAGCACCCCGCCAGCCTCCACACCGCGTTCGGCCACACCGCCAGTCCTGAGGCGATCACCGCCGTCGCCCTCCACGACCTCCCCCATCACGCGTTCACCCCCGAGCAGCAGGCCGCCTACCGACGCCACCGGCTGGCCGTCGACCTGCTCAAGGCCGCCGATGCCCTCGACCGCTACCGCCTCCCCGCCACCCGCTGGTGGCCCGCCCTCCACCAGTTGCGCCTCCAGGTCCCCGCCTGGGCACCCGTCCTCGCCCACGAGCTGGTGGTGCTCACCGAACAGGCCCGCCTCGACGGTGCCACCGATACCCACGCCGTCCACCTGGCGCTCCGCGCCCTGTCGACCGAAGAGGAGACGCCCCGTGCCATCTGACTGGGATCTCGCCCACACCGACCTCGACTCCCCGACCGGCACCCACCTGCCCGCCGGCCTCGCCGCCACCCCGGACCACTGGCGCCAGTACCTCCAGCACACCCCCAACGGGCACGTGCTACGGCCCGACAGCAACGCCATGCTCACCGCCCTCGCCTCGGGCCGCCCCCTGCACCTGCTGCACCTGACCCGTTCCCTGGACGCCGTCCGCACCAGCGGCCACCTGCTCGCCTCCACCGGCTGCCTCGTCGGCGCGATCTACGGCTCCCCCCTCACCCCGCTGCCCGGCGGCGCGCTGCGACCGCACAACCTCGGCGCCCACCTCCTCGGCACCCGCCCCGAGCTGGACAGCAGGCGCGGCAGCACCCCCCTGGTCATCGAGATCACCCCCGACCGTCCGGCCGAGGCGGCGGGTCTGGACTACCTGCGCCTGGGCTCCGTGCACCTGCGCGCCTTCGACCGCCACCGCCAGGCCCTGACGCCCGCCGATGACGAGAAGGTGGCCCGGTCGGTGGCCGACCGGGTGCGCTCCGCCGCGCCGCTGCTCGACCTGATGCGCGGCCTCGCCGCCGGCCGCACGCACCCGGAAGCCGGGCACTTCCTCGACCGGGTGGCCGCCGCGGTGCCGGTGATGCCCTACCTCGGCTACCTCTACTTCGAGACCGTCGCCGAGTACCTGATGCTCCACTCCACCAGCACCGCGACGAAGTTCTACGCCGAGCTGGGCGAGATGAACAACCACCTCTACAAGCAGCTCGCCCTCACCGCCGTCGACGGCATGGGCACCCTCTTCGACCTCGGCCGCTTCCACCCCGGCCACCGTCGACTGCTCCAGCTCGTCGACACCATCGAGCCCGGGCTGTCCGAGACGGCCGCCGGCTTCGTTCGCGACCGCCTTTCTCACCGCTTCACGGCCACCGCCCTCACACCAGCCGCCGACGCCTCCACGTTCACCTTCACCGCGGCGACCGCTGACGAGCTGCGGACGTCGGCCACCCCGCTGCTCGGCCAGCTCCTGTTCCGCGAGGTCCGCCTCCTGGACCGGTACCCGCAGCTCTATCACCTCTTCGAGCAGGAGAAGGCCGCGGAGGCGTGGACGTACTGGAACCGCCAGAACGTCACCGCGCCGTTCAACAGCACCTGCGGCCCGAAGGGAGAGCTCGGCGTGA
Organism: Streptomyces sp. LS1784; assembly: GCF_020103755.1. Taxonomy (GTDB): domain Bacteria; phylum Actinomycetota; class Actinomycetes; order Streptomycetales; family Streptomycetaceae; genus Kitasatospora. Next base: position 11,719 of record NZ_JAHSQD010000030.1, on the reverse strand, counting down.
ACCCGGCCGCTCCGCTGACCCGGGTGACCGTCTGGACAGCCGAGCAGTGCTCCTTCGGCCTCCTTCACCCGACCGAACAGGTGGCGGCTGTGGTGGCCCCGCGGTTGGTGCCCTGGCTCGTCGCGCACCTGCGGGACAGGACGGAGGAGGAGCGGTGGAACAACCGGTCATCAGCTCAAGCGTGAGCCGGCCAGCCCTGATCGTCCTGCGGGGCAACTCTGCGTCGGGGAAAACGAGTACAGCCTGGCGCCTGCGGTCCCTTGTCGGTGAAGGCTTGGCGATCATCTCGCCACCTCCCCGGAGTCGGAGAGGTTCTCATCGGTCCAGGCAATAGCCTGGACAGCTCCGCGCAGCTGATATTGGAAGCGGCGGCGCTACCGCCCGCTCACCTGGCCTCGCTGCCGGCCTCGCGCCCGCCGGGGTGCTGACTTCGGGTGGCGCTGTGCGCGACATCGCCCGCGCCCTTCGGGCCGTGGTCTTGATTCTCCCGGACCGGGATCGTGGCGAGGCGCGGATGGGCAAGGACTCGCTCACGCGTACGCTTCTCGACGTTGGCAAGCAGAAGGCCTTCGAATACCTGACCGACCTGCGTCAGGCGCAGCAACTGGAGACTGCGGGGGCCGAGCGGCAGGCAATCCTCTCATCTCTGCCGGTGTGAGGCGGTGACCTTGGGGCCGCGCTGCGCGGGCTGGACGAGGAGCAGCTGGCGGAGGCCGAACGGCAAGCCTCTCTGAGGGTCACGGCACACCGCTTCTGGGCGACGTTGTCGGGCGAGGACCGGGTGATCGCTCCCGGTGGGGCTCTTCTGCGTCTGCCGGATGTACCTGATCAAGGACGTGGCCGAGCCATCCCCCAGCGCTGGCTGGTCAACAGGCGCTGACCCTGGTGTCCACCGCCGTCGCGATCAACAGCGTCCTCGCCTCGACGGACCCGACAGGCACGAGACGATGCGCCGCCCCGCCCTTCCTTCTCAAGCCGGCCGCCGTGAAGAGTCCGTGAGACCGACCGAGCGGGGCGCGACCAAGCACCGCTGCTGATCCACGACGCTGCGTGCATCGTCGAAGTCGAGGCCATAGAAGTACTCGCCTCTGCTCTCACCCGGATGTCGGCGCCGAAGCTCTCCGAGCACCACGTGCTCCCAGGGGTGTGCGTCGGCGACCAGCTCGGAGGCCCAGGCCTCGAGCAGCACGTACCCGCCGCGCTCCGCTTCGGCCCGAAGCTCACGTAGCCGACCCGCACCGAAGCGGGTGGTACGTCCGACCTTCACGTACGAACTGGTCGCCCTGGCGAACGACAGAACGTAGAGCTGGTCCGTTCCCGGAATCTGGGGCCGTTCGGCAGCCGGCCCGAGTCGCCGCAACGCCAGCCACTCCACGAAGTGCACCAGATTGGCTACTTCTCCGGACTCGCGGTTCGTTCCTTCGGTACGAAGCCTGTCCAGCAGTACCGTGCGGACCTGGTCCTCCTCAAGGAGGCCCAACAACTCCTCGGGATCGATTTCGCACTGCGCGAGCCGGGCGGCGTACTGGGACTCGGATAAGGGCGCCATTTCGGAAGCATTGCACAACTAGCCACCCTGGTAGGACCGTTCCCCACATTCAACTCGGGCTGCTCGCCGACGGCGAGCAGCCCGAGCCATTTCCACGCGACGCGGCCGCCGGCCCCGACCGGCCGTCAGGACCGACCCCAAAGGACACCATGAACAGCGACACCACCACTCGACACCTCGCCCTCTTCGACGCGCTCCTCGCCGTCTACGGAGACCCCTCGCCAGCCAGTGAGCGCAGGCCGGTCGAGATGCCTACGGCAAGTCCCTCCACGGCAATCACCCCGTGCACCGGGACGGCGCACCGGTCACCCCCGAGAACCCGGCGCTCCCCGGAGAACGCACGCTGAGCGCTTCCGCCCATGGGCGGCGCTGCGCCGCGCGGCACGACCCTTGATCTGGACCTCGGAGCGCAGGATCGCGCTGCGGCCGGCGCCCCGAGCACCGACTACGCCCCGCCGCCGCCTTCAGCGCGGCCCCGAGACGACCGCACCGGCGGTCGGCCCCGAGATAGACCTTTGCTGGTCAGTCAGCCGGCTGAACGGGGCTCTTTCAGGCGGATCCTGCGCAGCCGTCCGATGCGTCCGCGCTCGTCCTGTCAGTTCTGTTCCCACGACTGGCCCCCTTTTGCCGGGCCGTCTCCTGCTCGCGCGCGGCCTCCTCCGGGGCCGTCATGGCGTCCTCGCCTACGAGCATCCCAGCGGCGGCGTGGGTGGGCGCGCACGGTCGTGGAGTCGACACTGACCAGCGACAAGTCCGTCCTCCCCTCGCAAGGGTGTTCCCGAGTCCTGGACCGACCAGTACGACCTCGGGATGGAGTACGTCGGCTACGTCGAGCCGGGCGGCTACGACCAGGTGGTGTTCCGCGGCGACCCGGCCACCCGCGAGTTCATCGCGTTCTGGCTCTCCGGCGGGCGGGTGCTCGCGGGGATGAACGTCAACGTCTGGGACGTCACCGACCCGATCCGCGAACTGGTGCGCTCGAAGCGGGTGGTGGACGTCAAGGAGCTGGCCGACCCGGACGTACCGCTCGACGCGCTGTAGTCGGAGACCCGTAGCGGTCGGCCGGCGCGGATGCCGGGGTTCACCAGGCCCCCACGCTCCGAGCAGTGCCGCGAACGGGGCCGGGCGGGCTGCGCGCGGCTCGCTGCGCAGCCCGCCCGGCGCGCTCAGGCGGCGGTGGAGGCGTCCTTCGCCACGCCGGACTCGTCGTCCAGCGAGAGCAGCATCAGCTCCTCGGCGAGGGTGACGTGCATCAGGGTGTCCCTTTCTTCTCTTCTCCGTGTCGTGACTCGCTGCGCCGACGGCGCCTCAGCCGCGCAGGGCTTCGACCAGGCGTCGAGCCCGGGTGTCCTCCTCCAGCAACGCCCGGACCAGTTGATCAGAACCCTGACCTGCGGCGTCAACCAGGTAGGCCTCGACCGCGCGCGGGTCGGCGGGCAGCGTCACCTCGCCGGATTCCAGCGCGGCGTGCGCCCTGGCGTAGTCGAGGCCGAGCCCGGCGAGCAGTTCGCCGGCGCCGCCCTCCTCCACCGACTGCGGCTCGTGGCGGGCCACTTCGTGCACGGCCAGCAGGGCGAGCAGGACGTGTTCGGTGCCGGGCGTACGGCGGCCGAGGCGCTCGGCCTGCGCGTCGGCCTCCATCCGGATCCAGGCCGCCGGACCGGACGAGCCAGGCTGCAGCAGGCGCTTCCAGCGCGGGATCCGGTGGGTGCGACGGGCCAGCAGCGCCTCCCGGGTGGGGAGCAGCAGCGGGTCGAGGGCGCCCTGGTGTTCCGTCCCCAGCTGCCCGTCACCCGGCTCACCGAGCACGTGCCAGTCCGGCTCCGGCATGGTCGTTTCCATCGGCCCCTCCCACGACTGCGGCTTTACTCGAACTATAGGACTGCTTTTCCTTTTCTTGAGAGTCGGCCGCACGTCAAGAACGCGTCAGGACGGCGCCTCCGAGGCGCGGAAGACCGGGCACCCCACCGTTGTTGCCATCTGGTGCCATCGTGAGAGCCGCGCCCGCGAGAGGGGTGAGCACCATGGCCGACACGCTCCCCGGACCGGGCCGGGGCCCCGAGACGGAGGCGCCGCTGGACGCCTACTCCCGGATCGTCACCTCCGTCGCCGCCGCGCTGACCCCGCGGGTCGCCGCGCTCCAGGTGCCCCGGCGCGGCCGGGGCGGCTGGTTCAGCACCGCACTCGGCTCGGCGGTGGTCTTCACCGAGGACGGGTTCCTGCTCACCAACGCCCACGTCGTCGGCCACGCCGACGCCGGGGCGCTGGCCTTCGCCGACGGCACCACCTCCCCGTTCCACACCATCGGCGCCGATCCGCTCTCCGACCTCGCCGTGCTGCGCGCCGACGGGCCGACCCCGACGCCGGTGACGCTCGGCGAGGCGACCGGCCTGCGGGTCGGGCAGCTGGTCGTCGCCGTCGGCAACCCGCTGGGGCTGGCCGGGACGGTCACGGCGGGCGTGGTCAGCGCGCTCGGCCGCTCGATCCCGGCCCGCTCCGGCCGCGCGGTGCGGATCATCGACAACGTGATCCAGACCGACGCCGCCCTCAATCCCGGCAACTCCGGCGGCGCGCTCGCCACCGCGAACGGCGAAGTGGTCGGCATCACCACGGCGGTGGCCGGGAACGGGCTCGGCCTGACCGTCCCGATCGACGCCACCAGCCGCCGGATCGTCGCCGCCCTGCTCACCGACGGCCGGATCCGACGCGCCTACCTCGGCCTCGCCGGGGTGCCCGCGCCCCTGCCGCCCGCCCTGCGCCACCGCAGCGGGCAGCCCACCGGCCTGCGCATCGTCGAAGTGGTGCCCGGTGCCCCTGCCGACCGCGCCGGGCTGCACGAGGGCGACCTGCTGCTCACCGCCGCCGGCGAGCCGATGGACAGCGCCCAGGCTCTCCAGCGCCTGATGCTGGCCGACGCGATCGGCCGCCCGCTCCCCCTCACCGTCCTGCGCGGCGAGGCCCTGGTCGACGTGCTCGCCGTCCCGGCGGAGCTGCCCTCCGACGACTGACCCGGGGCTTTCGCTGCTACGCCCCGGCCCCACGCCGCATCACCCAGAGCGCCGGCCCGCCCTCCGGCAGCCGGACCTCCTCCAGCACCTCGAAGCCGAAGTGCCGGTAGACCGCCAGGTTCGCCTCCTTGGAGGACTCCAGGTAGACCGGCAGCCCGGCCGCGTCGGCCTTGGCCAGCCCCGAGCGCAGCAACGCGGCGCCCTGCCCCTGCCCTTGGGCGACCGGGTCGGCGCCGATGACCGCCAGGTACCAGTGCGGCTCCTGCGGCGCGTTGGCGGCGGCCGCCTCGACGGAGCGCCGGAACGGCTCGGCCCGGTCGCCGAGGATCTCCGCCAGTTCGGCGAGCGTCTCCTCGTCCGGGACGGCCTTGTCCTGCGCCCGCGGCGGGACCCAGAAGGCGGCCGCGTTCGCGGTCCGCTCGCACACCCCGTGGCGGCCGTACTGCCGGGTGAACAGCGTGGTGAAGTAACCGTCCAGCCCCGCCTGCCGGGTGGCCGGGTCGGGGAGGAACCAGCACATCATCGGGTCGTCGGCGAAGGCCAGGGCCAGCGTTCGGCTGATGGACGACGCGTCAAAGAGGGTCGCCGCCTGCGGCACGTTGGTCATCTGCATACGGACATCCTGCGCGCCCTTATCTCCGGCGCCTCGGGCAGGGGCGCCATGGCCTGACGCCCCGTCATGGCGACGTCGGTTCCATCGGCCGGGAGCGCAGCGCGCGCGCAGCCGGGCCGGGTGCATCCGCGCCGCGGACTACCGCTTCGCCGCAAGAATTTCGGGCGCCGGTCCGAACGAGAGGTGCCGGCGGGCACGGCGGTGCGCCGACTCCAGCCGATGCAGGTCGTGGAGCAGTTCGGGCACCGGGACGGTCAGCACCGGGCAGCCCGCCCTCCGGGCACAGTAGCCGGGCACCGAGCGCCGCAGCCGGCGGCGCAGCGGGCCTCCGCTGCGCCCGAGGACCAGCAGGTCGTCCGGCCGGTCGGCGATGTGCACCAGGGCCGGTCCGGTCTCGCCGCGGATGACCACCGGGCACAGCGGCACGCCGGGGTCGGCGCCGCCGAAGGCCGCGTCGAGGGCGTCCCGCAGGCGCTGTTCGGCGGATTCCCGGACGGCGGCGAGCAGCGGCGGGCAGGGCGAGCGCCGGTAGCCGTGTTCGCCGCCGGGCGGCTCCCAGGCGAGCACCGGCACCAGGACGGCGCCGCGGTCGCGGGCCTCGGCGAGGCCGCGGTGCAGTGCCGCCAGGCTCTCCAGCGACCCGCTGACCCCGACCACGATCCTGGGTTCCGTGCCGTCTCCGTGCCGCCCGTTGCCGTGCATGATCCGTCCTCGTGTGGTCGCGTTCGCCGTCGTCCTCCACCCAACCGCCTCCACGGGGGCTGACCTGTTGTCCTTGACGGCTTCCTGACGTTCCGGGCGGTGTTCCCAACGCCCTCCATATGCGGACCTCCGGCTCTCCGAACCACCCGGAATCAACCCGTTCGACCCCATCGACAGGCACCCGTTCGACCCAATCAAAAGAGCGAAGATCACCACAGAATGGGTGAACGGAGACGGCCCGCCGGGAATCGACACGCCCGACGGGTGGTTCGACATCGAACTTTCCAGGGAGCGCGGGCTTGTACTACAGCAGCGGCAACTACGAGGCGTTCGCCCGGCCGAGGAAGCCCGGGGGAGCCGAACGCAAGCGGGCGTGGTTCGTGGGGTCGGGACTCGCCGCGCTGGCCGGGGCGGCGTTCCTGGTCCGGGACGGGCAGGTGCCCGGCGAGCGGATCACGATCCTGGAACGGCTGACGCTGGCCGGCGGCGCGCTGGACGGGATCAAGGCGCCCGAGAAGGGCTTCGTGGTCCGCGGCGGGCGCGAGCTGGAGGACCACATGGAGTGCCTGTGGGACCTCTTCCGTTCGGTGCCGTCGCTGGAGGTCGAGGGCGCGTCCGTGCTGGACGAGTTCTACTGGCTCAACAAGGACGACCCGAACTTCTCGCTCCAGCGGGTCACCGAGCGCCGCGGCCAGGACGCCCGCACCGACGGCCTGTTCGCGCTCGACGACAAGGCGCAGAAGGACCTGGTCCGCGTCTTCCTCGCCACCCGCGAGGAGCTGGAGGGCAAGCGGATCGACGAGGTCTTCTCGCGGAACTTCCTGGACAGCAACTTCTGGCTGTACTGGCGCACCATGTTCGCCTTCGAGGAGTGGCACGGCGCGCTGGAGATGAAGCTCTACCTGCACCGCTTCATCCACCACATCGGCGGCCTGCCGGACCTGTCCGCGCTGAAGTTCACCAAGTACAACCAGTACGAGTCCATGGTCCTGCCGCTGACCCACTGGCTGATGGACCAGGGCGTGCGGTTCCGCTACGAGGTCGAGGTCACCGACATCGACTTCGACATCTCCCCCGCCACCCGGAACGCCCCCGGCCGCAAGCAGGCCACCCGGATCCACTGGCGGGAGGCCGGCCGGGAGGGCGGGGTGGACCTGGGCCCGGACGACCTGGTGTTCACCACCATCGGCTCGCTCACCGAGAACTCCGACAACGGCGACCAGCACACCCCGGCCCGGCTGGACGAGGGGCCGGCCCCGGCCTGGGACCTGTGGCGCCGGATCGCCGCCAAGGACCCGGCGTTCGGCCGCCCCGAGGTGTTCTGCGGCAACATCGCCGAGAGCAAGTGGGAGTCGGCGACCGTCACCACCCTGGACGCGCGCATCCCGCGCCACATCCGGAAGGTCGCCAAGCGTGACCCGTTCAGCGGCGGCGTGGTCACCGGCGGCATCGTCACCGCCCGGGACTCCTCGTGGCTGCTGAGCTGGACGGTCAACCGCCAGCCGCACTTCAAGCACCAGCCCGCCGACCAGATCGTGGTCTGGGTCTACTCGCTGTTCGTCGACCGCCCCGGCAACTACGTGAACAAGCCGATGCAGGAGTGCACCGGCGAGGAGATCACCCAGGAGTGGCTGTACCACCTGGGCGTGCCGGTCGAGGAGATCCCCGAGCTGGCCGCGCGGGCCGCCCGCTGCGTGCCGGTGATGATGCCGTACGTGACGTCCTTCTTCCTGCCCCGGCATGCGGGCGACCGGCCGGACGTGGTGCCCGAGGGCGCCGTCAACTTCGCCTTCATCGGCCAGTTCGCGGAGACCAGCCGGGACTGCATCTTCACCACCGAGTACTCGGTGCGCACCGGCATGGAGGCTGTCTACCGGCTGCTCGGCGTCGAGCGTGGCGTGCCCGAGGTGTTCAACTCCACCTACGACGTGCGCAAGCTGCTCGCCGCCACCACCCGGCTCCGTGACGGCGCCGAACTCGACCTGCCCGGGCCGGAGTTCCTGCGCAAGCGGCTGCTTCGCCGGCTGGAGGCCACCGAGGTCGGCGAGCTGATGCAGGAGTTCGGCCTGATCGAGGACGAGCGGAAGTAGCCGCCGGGCACGGAGTCGGGCGGCGGGCGGGCCCCGGGGCGCGCGGGAGGTCGAGCGGATCGACCGTCCCGCCACCCGGGGCCCGCCCGTTCCCGCGCACGCCCGTCGCCCGAGGACAGTGGCACAAAGCATTAATGGTGCTATCGTCATTAGCACCATGTTGCTGAAGCTGGACATCGGGGACACCCGACCGCTGCACGAACAGGTCGCCGGCGCGATCAGACGGGCCGTCGCCGAGGGCGAGTGCGCCCCCGGGGACAAGCTGCCTCCGGCCCGGGAGCTCTCCCGGGCACTGGGCGTGAACACCAACACCGTCCTGCGCGGGCTGCGCACGCTGCGGGACGAAGGGGTGCTGGAGTTCCGCCGGGGCCGCGGCATCACGATCGCGACCGGCGCCGACACCCGCTCCGAACTGGTCGACCGGGTACGGAAGCTGGTCGAGGACGCGGCCCGGGCCGGCTACAGCAGGAACGATCTCGTGGACATGATCAGGGGGATGTCGTGACGGACGAGGAGACACCGACGGAGCGGACCACGGCGGAGCACCCGGCACCTCGCGGTGCCGTCTGGGCCGCGGCGGCCTGGTCGGTCGGCGTGCTGGCACTGCTGGTCGCCCTGCCGCTGACGGCGCGCCACCGGCTGCCGGACCCGCTGGCCACCCACTGGGGCGGACGGGAGCCGAACGGCTCGATGTCGCTGACGGCGGCCGCGCTGGTCCCGGCCGCGTTCTGGGCGGTCCTGGTGCTCACCGCGGTGGCGCTGCGGCGGTACTGGGCAGGCCGGGCGCCCGGGGCCGCGGCGGCCACGCTGGCGGCCGGCGGCGTGCTGCTGACGGGCGCGCAGACCTCCATCGTGCACGCCAACCTGGACCGCGCCCGCTGGCAGGACGCCGCGCCGATGGGCATCGAGGTGGTCCTGATCCTGCTGGCCACCGGCCTGGCCGGACTGCTGGCCTGGCTGGCGAGCCGCCGCTACGGCGGCCGGCCCGAGCCGCGCCCGGCGGCCGGGGCGCCCGCGCTGGAGGTACCGCCGGGCGAGCAGGTCGTCTGGCTGTCCCAGGCCGCCAACCCGTGGCTGCAAGTGGCCGCGGCAGTACTCGGACTGGTCGCGGTGACGGGGGTGCTGGTCGTCGCGAGCGGAGTCGGCGAGCTGGACTGGGCGCTGGTGCTGCCGTTCGCCGTCGCCTCCCTCGCGTCCCTCGCCTCCTCCTCGGTGCGGGCGCGGGTGACCGCCCGCGGCCTGACCGTCGGCTTCGGCCCGTTCGGCCGGCCCGCCCGCCACTGGTCCCCCGCCGAGCTCGACTCCGCGCGCGCCGAGCAGCGCACCGCCGCGCAGGCGGGCGGCTGGGGCTACCGGATCAACGGGCTCGGCACCACCGTGATGCTGCGCCGGGGTGTCTGCCTGGTGGTCCGCACCCGCCGGGGCGCGGACTTCGCGGTGAGCGTCGACGATGCCGAGCGCGGGGCGGCCCTGCTCAACGCGCTGATCGCGCGCACCCGGCAGCCCACCGACTGAACCTTTTCCGCGGAAGGGGGACGAGGCGGTCCGGTCACCACGACCGGGCCGCCTCCACCACTGTCAGGGGGCGCCCGGTGGGCGCCAAGCGGCAACCGGGGGCGTAAACCGCGCACATCGGTGGTGCTTCGAACGCCAATGCGGGTACACAAGTTGACGGCCGTTCAGGCGTGCGGCGGCGCCCGTCCGACACCGCCCCACCCCTTCCCCCCCCCCCGCGGCCGGAGGACCAGCGGGCCGACGGGCCCGTGCGAAAGGCAAGGAGGCGTCCGTGACTCACGACTCGCGCACGCAGAACTCCCCCGGCATCCGGCGGAGCATCCAGGACGTTCGGACCATCGCGATCCTGCGCCTCGGCGTCGGCCTGATCGGCATCCTGCTGCCGCCGGCCCTGCCGTTCGGCAACTGGCTGTCCGCCGAGGTGATGGGGCGCAGCACCGACGGCTTCTGGCCGGGCTCGATGAGCGCCTCGTACTACACCGGCAGCCGGAACCTCTTCGTCGGCGGGCTGTGCGCCCTCGGGGTGTTCCTGATCTGCTACCGCTTCGACCGCCGGGACGACCGCTGGAGCACGGCGGCCGGGTTCTTCGCGCTCGGGGTCGCGCTCTGCCCGACGTCCCCGGTGGGCGGGTCCGGCGTCCAGCGCACCGTCGGGGCGTTCCACCTGGCCTTCGCGGGCCTGCTGTTCGTCATGCTGGCGCTGTTCTGCCTCTACTCCTTCCGCAACTCCCGCTCCACCCAGCCGGCCCGGGTGGGCAAGGCCTACCTGGTCGCCGGGGTGCTGATCCTGGTCGCCCTGGCGCTCTCCGTCCTGGCCGGGGTGACGGGCGTCGGCTCCGGCTGGTCGGTGCGGCCGCTGTACCTGTGCGAGTGGTTGGCGACGTGGGCCTTCGGCACGGCCTGGATCGGCGCCGCGCTCGAACTCGCCGCGCACGGCCGGGCGGAGTCCGACACCACCGCGATTCCCCGTCAGTCGGGTGCCGCCGCGCTCGAACCGAGGCACCCGGAGGCGCAGGCCTGAGGGCCTGTCATCCCGTCGTACCGGGCGACCGTTACCATGCGCACCATGGACCGCCACGCCGGCGGCCTGTGACGGATGCCCAGCAACGGGAGAACGAGCATGGCGAACGAGATCCGGGCGGAGCACGGTCCGCGCGAGGATTTCCCATCGGTGGACCTGCGGATGGACGTTCCGCACTCCGCCCGGGTCTACGACTACCTCATCGGCGGCAAGACCAACTTCGAGGCGGACCGGGTCGCGGCGCACGCCTCGGTGCAGGCCTGGCCGTCGCTGCCGATCTCGATGCGCACCACCCGCGACTTCATGCAGCGCTCGGTTCGCCACCTCGCGGAGCAGTACGGCGTGCGGCAGTTCCTCGACATCGGCACCGGCATCCCGACCTCGCCGAACGTGCACGAGATCGTCCAGGCGATCGACCCCGAGGCCCGGGTCGCGTACGTGGACAACGACCCGATCGTGCTGACCCACGCCCGGGCCCTGATGGACAGCACGCCCGAGGGCCGTACCTGTTACGTGGACGCCGACTTCCGCGACCCGGAGTCGATCATCGGCAACCCCCGGCTGCGCGAGGTGCTCGACCTCTCGCAGCCGGTGGCGCTGTCGCTGATCGCGATCGTCCACTTCGTGCTGGACGAGGACGACCCGCAGGGCATCGTGCGCCGCTTCATGGACGCCCTGGCGCCCGGCAGCTTCCTCGCCCTGACGGTCTTCACCGGTGACACCGACCCGGTGGGCGTCGGTGGCGTCGGCCGCGAGTACAACGCGCGCGGCATCCCGCTCCAGATCCGCGACAAGGCCGAGGCGGAGGCCTTCTTCGACGGCTACGAGCTGCTCGACCCGGGTGTCACGCTGGTGCACCACTGGCGGACGGACGCCGGTGCCGCGCCCGTCCGCGACCAGGACATCGCGATGTACGCGGGCGTGGCGGTCAAGCGCTGAACACGGGCGCTTCGCGGTCGAGCGCCGACCCGTCCCTCCCGGCGGGCCCGGTCAACCGGACACGGAGACCAGGCCCGCCTCGTACGCCAGGATGACCAGCTGCACCCGGTCCCGGGCGTCGAGCTTGGCCAGCAGCCGGGTCATGTAGGTCTTGACGGTCGCGATGCTGAGCACCAGTTCGGCGGCGATCTCGGTGTTGGACAGGCCCCGGCCGACCAGGGTGAGGATCTCCCGTTCGCGCTCGGTGATCCCCGTCGGCCGCCGCTCGGCGGCGGCCGGCCC
>NZ_JAHSQD010000003.1 GCF_020103755.1 Streptomyces sp. LS1784 | reverse complement strand
GGGCGGGTCCGGCGACTCGACCCCGGGCGCGGCCGGCTCCGCACTGCCGGCGAGGAGCGCGACGGACGGCGCCGGGGCGGCGAGCGACGGGTCGCCCTCCAGGATCCGCTGGTGCAGCAGGTCCAGCTCCGCGCCGGGCGCCACCCCCAGTTCGGCCAGGAACAGCTGACGCGCGCCGCGGAACACCGCCAGCGCGTCCGCCTGCCGCCCGGCCTGGTACAGCGCGCGCATCAGCAGCCCGTACGCCCGTTCGTGCAGCGGGTGTTCGGTGGTCAGCGAGGTCAGCTCCGGAATGCACCGGGAGTAGCGCCCCAGCGCCAGGTCCAGGGCGATCCGCTCCTCCAGCAGGGTCAGCCGCAGTTCCTGGAGCCGCTGGCGCTGCCGCTGCGCGAACGGACCGGGGATGCCGGCCAGCGGCTCGCCCTGCCACAACTCCAGCGCCTGGTTCAGCAGGTCGCGCGCCTGCTGCGGCTCTCCGGCGGCCGCCGTGCGCTCGGCCTGCGCGGCCAGCTCCTCCGCCTGCGCCGCGTCCACCGCGTGCTTGGGCAGCACCAGCCGGTAGCCGTCCCCGACCGAGGTCAGCACGGTCGGCGCGTCCGGCTCCTCGCCGTGCAGGATCTTGCGCCACCGCCAGGCGTAGGTGCGCACCGTCGTCATCGCGGTGCCCGGCGGCTCCTCACCCCACAGGGCGTCGATCAGATCGGTGGCGCTCGCACCGTGTCCGGGCCGGAGCAGCAGCACCGCCAGCATGGCCTGCTGCTGTGGGCTGCCCACCTTCAGCACGGTCACGCCGCGCTGCGCCCGCATCAGACCCAGGACCGAGAACCGGAAATCATCCATTCCTGCACCTGCCCGCCTCATGTGCTCGCCCCCGCCCGCGCACGTGCCGCCCCCCGAATTGATGAGCCCCTATCAACCCACGGCACCCGGTGGGATGTCGAGGGATCGTCGACCCGGTGGTGATCCGGTGTTGATCGGCCGTCACCACAATCGGTGGTGTGGCGCCCGCGGTCGGCCCGGCACCAACCGTCGGACCCGCCACGTCCCCGGCCGCCCGGCCGACCATCACGGCTCTCGGAGGCGGACGCCCATGAAGACCGACCTGCTCCACCGGCTGCTCGACGTCGACCCGGTCGCCGGACCGGTCGAGCTGCTCCACCGTGCCCGCGGCGACCGCCACCTCCCGTACCTGGTGCTCGCCGCGCTCGCCAGGGACGGCGTCCGGATGGGCGAGCACGCCCGGGCCGAGCTGCGGCGCGCCCGCGACCGGGCCGACTGCTACGCCAGGGTCGCCCGCGGGCTCGCCGACGCAACCGTGGTCCGCCCGATCCGCGACCTGCCACTGGCCGGCTACTACCCGCCCGACCTGCCCCGGCCGCTGGGCGTGCTCAGCCTCGTCAGCCCCACCGAGGCCACGCTCTGGCAGGCCGTCAACCGGCTGGTCACCGACCACCCCGTGGAGTCCGTGGAGGTCACCCTGCTCGGCGAGCGGCCCCGGCACACCGCCGTCACCCTGCGCTGGCCGGCCGAGGACCCGCTGCTCGACCCGTGGTACGAGGTGCGGGTCGCGACCGCCGCGCTCACCGGCGACCTCGCCACCGTCCCGGTCCGGCCCTACCTGGCCGCCGACGACCACGTGGAGTGCCTGATCGCCCTCGCCGAGGAGGGGCTCGGGCGCGCCTTCCTCGCGGGCGACGTGATCGACGTGGCCCACCTCGCCGGGCAGCCCTTCGAACCCGTCGAGACCGCCGAGGTGGTCGCCGCCTACCGGCTCGCCCCGGAGGCCGCGGCCCTCCTCGACCTCGCCGCCGAGCACGTGCCGCTGGGCTCCCTGCGGGACGTGCGCACCGTTCTGGAGGCCGAGGTCGCGCCCGAACTCCGCCGCCGCCGGACCCTCGCCCGCCCGCTCCGGCCCCGCCACGGCACCCTGCTGCGCCGCACCGTCATCCGGCACCAGTGGGACGAGGCCCTGCTGCTGCCGGCCGGCGAGGCCGGCCTGCTGCTCACCCCGGTCGCCGACTACCTGCTCGGCCCGGAGGGCACCCGGCCGACGGCGGCCGAACGCGCCGCCGCCCTCGCCGCCCTGCGAGCCTGGGACACGACCGCCCCCGGCAGCCCGGACCAGGCCCGGTGCACCGGCCTGTCGGAGCCGCGCCACCGCTGAGCGGCCGCAGGGGTGGGCGGGGGCTTGGCGACCAGCCCGGGGAATCTTGTATGGTTCCAGGCGAATCATCCAGAGGGGTGGAGGGACCGGCCCTACGAAGCCCCGGCAACTCCCCGGTCGACCCGGCGTCCGAAGTACGCGCCGTGCCGTCCGGGATCAGTGCCAACTCCGGCCTGTCGCCACTGTGGCGCGGGAAAGATGAGGAGACACGGTGCTCTCTGTGCTGTCCTTCGCCCGGGCGCTTCCCGCCCCGGCGCTTTCGCGTACCCGTCTCGTGCCCGGCGCAGGCAATCGGCCGACTTCTGCGGCCCGTCCTCGCTGACCACCCCCCGGCTCCCCGCCAGGAGCCGCCGTGAGCAGCGCCCACCCGCTGCTCCCGGGCCTTGAGACTGGAGTACCCCACCCATGGAGAACACGAGCGGCGTCGGCGTGCTCGACAAGGTCACCTCGATCCTCGGCGTCCTGGAGGCCGGTCCCGCCACCCTGGGCGGCCTCGTCGCCGCCACCGGCATGGCGCGGCCCACCGCCCACCGGCTGGCCGTCGCCCTTGAGCACCACCGCCTGGTCAGCAGGGACATGCAGGGCCGGTTCATGCTCGGCCCCCGGCTCGGCGAGCTCTCGGCGGCCGCCGGCGAGGACCGGCTGCTGGCCGCGGCCGGATCGGTCCTCACCCAGCTCCGGGACGTCACCGGCGAGAGCGCCCAGCTCTACCGCCGGCAGGGCGAGGTCCGGATCTGCGTGGCCGCCGCCGAACGCCTCACCGGCCTGCGCGACACGGTTCCGGTGGGGATCACCCTGCCCATGAAGGTCGGCTCCGCCGCCCAGGTCCTGCTCGCCTGGGAGGAGCCCGAGCGCCTCCACCGCGGCCTGCAGGGCGCCCGGTTCACCGCCACCGCCCTGAGCGGCGTACGGCGCCGCGGCTGGGCCCAGTCCGTCGGCGAGCGCGAGCTCGGGGTCGCCTCCGTCTCCGCGCCGGTCCGCGGCCAGTCCAACCGGGTCGTGGCCGCCGTCTCGGTCTCCGGCCCGGTCGAACGGCTCACCCGCCACCCCGGCGCCCACCTCGCCCAGGCCGTCGTCGAGGCGGCCCACCGCCTCACCGAGGCCCTGCGCCACCCGTGACGGGCCCGCCCGTCCGGGGCGTACCTCCGCTGCCCCGGGCTCAGGCCAGGGGCAGCGGGACGGTGCGGGAGGGGCGGGGTATCCGACTGATCACCGCGCCGATCAGGGTGCCGATCGACACCCCGAACACCGCCGACACGGCCGTCAGCACGGACTGCGCGCCGTTGCCGACCTCGATCTGCGCGGTGTTCAGCAGGCCGAAGGAGCCCGGCACCACGATCCAGAACGCCGGGAGGTAGAGCACCTGCCAGAGCGGACCGCCCGGCAGCCAGTGCACCAGCGTGGCCGTGGCCGCGGCGGTGACCGCGCCGGCCAGGCCGCCGATCGCCGCGCCGTGCGTCGACCCCACCACCACCTGGACCGTGACGCTCACCGCGATCACCACGACGATCCACGGGATGGCCGGGGGCGGGGTGTGGACGTTGACCACCACCCCCGCGACCGCGAGCGCCAGCCCCAGTGCGATCACCCACCAGCTGGGCTTGGCCACCTGCACGTTGGCCAGCGCGGTGGCCGGCATGCCGGTCGCGGTCGCGGCCGCGGCCACCCCGGCGAGGAACAGCGCCAGCTGCACCGCGCCGGACACCAGCCGGGCCGTACCCGCGCTGGCCGCACCCGCGGCGATCTCCGACAGCCCGGTGACGAGCAGCCCGCCCGGCAGCAGGATCGCCAGCGTGGCCACGATGGTCCGCAGCGGACCGTCCAGCAGCGAGGCCCGGGCGAGCAGGAGGACCAGCAGTGCGACCAGGAACCCGGCCGTGACGGGCAGCAGCGGCCGCAGGTACGGCAGCCGCCGGGCGAGCACGGTCAGCCCCACGACGATCAGCGAGCCGAGCCCGGCCGCCAGCACGTTCGCCGCCGCCGGCTGCAGGAAGAGGCAGACCCCCACCCCGACCGGCAGCGCCCCGAGGTCCGCCACCCACGCGGGCCGGCGGGCCGGTGCCCGCCGGATCCCCTCCAGCTCGGCGAGCGCCCGTGGCCCGTCGAGCTCGCCCGCCCGCAGCCGGTGCACCAGGTGGAGGACGTCGGCCGTCTGCTCGAACCGCAGGGCGGCGCCGACCGGCTGGAACCGGGTGGCCTCGTGCGCCCCCAGGGCGACGAACAGCCCGTTGGTCAGCGCGGCGACCCGCACGTCCGGAGCCCCCAGCGCCCTTCCCAGTCCGCGGAGTTCCTCCTCGACGTCATGGACGGGCAGGCCACCGCCCAGCAGGGCCTCGCCCAGTTCGAGCAGCAGGCGGCGGAGCGGGTCGGGCGGGGCTTCGGTGCCCCGGACCAGGGAAGACGTGCTTGGCATGGCAGGTATCGTCCCATCCCGCCCGATTCGGTCCGACTGTGCCCCGGTCTGTTCGGTTTCCCGCCGCGCGCACGCCGTCCGCCGACGACGGCCGGCCCGGGACACGAGCGCGTGTCCCACTCCGCATCCGACCTCCGGCCAGTAGCATCGCTTTTAAACCTCTTTGGGATGCTTTCCGGTGAATCGGCGACGGTTCGACCGTGCGCAGGAAGACCGTCCGCCGCCGCTGGGGGAGATGTGACCGTCGTCGCCGCCGTGGCCCGCTCCACCCGGGTCCGGCCGCTCTCCGCCGCCGACCTGCTGGCGGAGGCGGTCGCCCGGGCCGGGCTCTGGGAGCGGCTCGCCGAGCGGGCGCACGGCGACCCGGGGGCGGTCGCGGTGCTGTTGACACCGGGTACCTCCGCGTACGGCGACCCGGCGACCGCGGTCAGCGCCGCCCTGGTGGAGCACCTGATCGACCTGCTGCACGACCGCGGCTACCGCGACGCCACCGTCGGCGCCGCCCGCTGCGGCCCGGACCCCTGGCTGGCCGGCCCCGGGCTCCCCGAAGCCTGCCGCCGACTCGGCTACGGCGGGCTCACCCCGCAGGGCAACACCTACCGCGTCGTGGACCTGTCGGAGGAGGTCGGGCCGGCCGGGTTCCCCGACTCCTCCGTGCTGCACGGCAGCGGCCTGGCGCGCAGCTGGCTGGACGCGGGCTTCCGGATCAACATCGCGAAGAACAGCACCCACCCGGAGTTCGGCTACGCCCTGTGCCTGGCCAACCTGTTCGGCGTGCTCCCGCAGGACGACAAGCACCACCACTACCGCGCCCGACGGGACGGCGCCGAAGTCGTCGTGGACCTGCTGCGCTCCCACCCGCCGGACTTCCACCTCATCGACGCCGTGGTGAGCAGCCACGGGTGCGCCGGATCGCACGTCGGCAGGCCCCTGCGGACGGAGACGGTGATCGCCGCGCCGGACGGCGTGCTGGCGGACATGGTCGGCGCGCTGCTCATGGGCGTCGACCCCGTCTCGTCGCCGCTCAACGCGCGGGTGCTCAGCGACCGGGGCCTGCCGGACGCCTACCGGATCGACGGCGACCTGACGCCCTACCAGGGCTGGCGCAACCCGCCGAGATCGCTGGTCGAGGCGGTGCGCCGACTCGCTCCCGACGGGCGGGTCCACCGGCTGTTCAGCGTCGCGGCCTGGCACGTGGCCCCGGGCACGGCGGTCACCGACCCGGCCCTCGCCCGGCTCTCCCGACTCCTCACCTCGCTGATCCGCGCCGCGGACGCGAACCCGGCGGCCGCCGCCGCCCTGTGCGCGATGGTCGGCGCGGCGGCGTCGGCCTCCTCCACCGTCCGCGCCTGGCGGACCGGGAACGCCAAGGACGGCCTCCGGCGCCGGGACGTCTCCCTCGCGGTCGACCCGGACGCCTACACCCACGAGGACTACGACCGGATCACCGACCTCCTGCGGCCGCTGGAGACGGTGATCGACGCGCTGCCCGCGGACGCCTGGCAGATGCGGTGGCAGCACGTGGGCCACTCGATCCTGTTCGGCTGCGAACGTACCGTCAACGCACCGTACCGGGAGTTCGTACGGCGGGTCGACATCAGCCGTTCCATCAGCTACATGACCGACTACCTCGGCGGACGGGTCCACGTGGTGTCCCGTGACGCGCAGGGGCGACCCATCCGCCAGATCGAACGCAACCTGTACCTGGCGCAGCCGAACTACCTGGCGTACTACGGCGGTCCGCCCATCGACGTCTGCAAGCTGGAGTCGGTGGACTACGGGGAACAGCGGCAGCGGATCTCCTGGCGGACGGTCAGCAGCCCGAACGGGTCCGCCGAGTACGACGACGGCTCGGTGACCTTCCTCCCGGCGGACGGCGGTGGCCGGACCCGGATCGTGATCCGGGTGCGTCAGCGCTTCACCCTGCCGCTGACCTGGCAGATGATCCGCCCCGACACCCGGCCCAGGCTCAGGGACCCGCTGGTGCAGGACTCCTACCAGCGCTTCTTCACCCGCACCCTCGACAACTTCGAGGCGCAGTACGAGGGGCGCCCCTTCCGGATCGGCCGGCCCTGGGAGGATTCCGACGACCTGGAGGCGGCCGAGCTGCCCACCCAGCGGCTGACCGAGGCCGCCCGGATGCTGCGGACCGTCGCCTCGCAGACCCTGACCGTGCCGACACCGCCGGGACGACTGGGGCCGGACGGCTTCTGGCACGTCGCGCCCGGCGACCTCCCGACCCGCTCCCCCCTGCTGGAGGAGTTCCGCGAGTCGCTGCGCCCGGCGGTGGCCGGCTTCTGGCAGGGACTGCGCGAGGCCGCGGCCCGGGACCGGCGGTCGAGGCGGACCCCGTGAGGGCGTGCGTGACCGGTGCCAGCGGGCTCGTCGGATCCCAGGTGGTGCGTACGCTGCACGCCGCCGGCCAGGAGGTGCGGGCGTCGGTGCGCCGCAGCAGCGACCTGCGGCAGCTGCACGGCCTGGACGTGCCGTTGGTGAACGCAGACCTGCGCGATCCGCTCAGCCTGCGGGCCGCGTTCGAGGACTGCGACACCGTGTTCCACTGCGCCGCCGTCTTCTCCTACTGGGACACCGACCGGGAGGAACTGGCCAGGGCCAACGTCGAGGGCACCTGCGAGGTGCTGCGGGCCGCGGCCGAGGCCGGGGTCCGGCGGGTGGTGGTGACCTCGTCGTCCATCACCTGCGGCTCGTCGGGCGGCCCGGTGGCCCGGGACGAGCAGTGGATGCCCGGAGAGGAGTACCTGCCGGACTACTTCGTCACCAAACTGGAGCAGGAACGGACGGCCTTCGCCCTGGGCGCCGAACTCGGCCTGGAGGTGGTGGCGGCCTGCCCGACCATCGTGGTCGGCGGCCCCGACTGGCGGCTGGTGCCCAGCAACGCGCTGATCACCCGGTACCTGGCCGACTCGCTGCGCACCACCTATCCGGGCGGCTGCAACATCGTCTCCGTCCGGGACGTCGCGGCCGGCCACGTGCTGCTCGCCGAGCGGGGCCGGCCCGGGGAGCGCTACCTGCTCGGTGGAGAGAACTGGGCCTGGCGGACCATCCACCAGACCGTCTCCGAGCTGTGCGGCACCCGTGGACCGTGGGCCACCGCCAGTCACACGGGCGCGTACCTGGCGGCGACGCTGGGGGAGATCCGTGCGGTGCTGACCGCACGGGCCCCGGCGACCACCCGGGCGGAGGCCCGGACGATGGGGCGTTTCTACTGGTACCGGCACGACAAGGCGGCGGACCTCGGCTACCGGCCGAGGCCCGCGCGGCAGGCGCTGGTCGAGGCGCTCGGCTGGCTGGTGACCAGCCCGCACCTGTCGGACCGGGTCAGGTCCGGGCTGCGGCCGCATCCGGAGGTGACGAGCGCGCGGGAGCTGCTTCCCCGCCCGCTGGAGGACGGCGGCCCGGCGCCGAGCTGACCCTCACTGCTCCGGTTTCGCGGTGCGGGACTTGCCGGCGGGCTTCCCGTCCGGTCCGTCGCCGTCGCCGGTGTCGTCACCGGTGTCGTCACCGTCCGTGGCGTCGGCGCGGTCTCCCCACGCGGTCCTGCCGAGGTGGTCCCGAAGGCGCTGCTCGTGCTCCCGGGTGACCTCCGCCATCCGCCGGGCGTAGTCGATGCCGAGCCCGCTCAGCTCAAGGGCGAACCTCAGGTCCTCGTCGGCGACGAACTTGCAGTACTCGCTGTAGACCTTCCCCCAGGCGAGCCTGCCGGTGGCCAGCCCGGCCGTCAGCTCCGCCCAGTCGCCCCACATCGTGGTCTGGAGCTCGGCGATCGCGGCCGCGGTGGACCGGAGGTGTTCCCAGCCCGCTCGGAGTTCGTCGTTCAGCTGTTCGGGTGTCTCGGGGCTCATGGCCACTCCTCAGGTCGGGTTTCCGGTAGGGGCCGGCTGCGGGCTCAGCAGCGTGCTGTGGTGGAACCCCAGGCGGGGATCGGTCCAGACGGGCAGCTCGGGCAGGTGGGTGCGCAGCTCCGGCATCTCGACCCGCAGCCGCACGGTGTTGGCCGGGTAGTCGTACACCGTGATCGTGTTGAGTCCCCGGTTGGCGGTGAACAGCAGGGACTGGTCGGCGGAGAGCTGGCAGGCGTAGATCCCGTCGATGAGCGTGCCGCGGGTGACCCGAAGGGCGCCGACGAAGTGCTTGCTGCTCGGGCCGGGCGAGCCCCGGGTGAAGGCGTCGGTGACCTGCCGCGCGGCCTGCCGGGCGGAGCGCAACTGGGCGGCCAGGCGCGGGCGTTCGTCGATCACGCGGTACGAGGCGAAGTCGGCGAGGTCGATCATGACGATGGTGCCGCTGCCGCCGTTGCAGTAGATCAGCTCGCGGTCCGAGACGCAGACGTCCGAGTTGATGTGCGCGGGGACGCTCTGTCCGCAGGCCCAGTGGCGCAGGATCTGCCCGGTCTCGGCGTCGATCTCGTACACGTACTCCTTGAAGTAGGCCATGGCCCACTCGTGCCAGTCCCGGCCCTCCTGCGGCAGCACCCGGAAGGACAGCGCGTAGAACCGGTCGTCGCTCGGGTGGCAGGCCACGTGCCAGCAGGTCGTCGGCAGCCGCACCCGCCGGGCGACGCGCTTCTGCA
The DNA here is from genome assembly GCF_020103755.1 of Streptomyces sp. LS1784. GTDB lineage: Bacteria > Actinomycetota > Actinomycetes > Streptomycetales > Streptomycetaceae > Kitasatospora. Next base: position 64,560 of record NZ_JAHSQD010000003.1, on the reverse strand, counting down.
GGTCGAAGACGCCGACCTCGGCCGCCTCGCCGCGGCCCGGGTGGTCCATGCCGCCGTAGACGACGTACCGGCCGGAGGCGGTGCGCTTCATGGCGTGAGGGAGCTTCAGCAGGTGGTCGCCGATGCGCTGGGCCTCGGTCGGTCGGTCGAGGTCCAGCAGCCACAGGCCGTCACCGATCGCGGTGACGCCGTGGGTGCCGTCCAGCCACACCATGTGGGTGCTGCTCTTGATGGCCGCGTCGGGGGGTTCGAACCGCAGGGTGGAGACCCGCTCGCTCTCGTCCAATGACTGGACGTCGTAGAAGAGGAGCTGCTGCCCGGCGTTGCCGAGGAACCCGAACCTTCGGTCGGGGGTGATGCTGACGGCGTGGCCGCCGGAGACGCCGTCGTAGTACCGCACCCGGTAGGCGTACTCGCCGGTGTCCGGGTTGTAGCGGAAGACACAGACGCCGGCGGCACCCTCCAGGCCGTTCATGCCGTTCCCGTCCAGGGCGATGTGGAAGGCGTAGGGGTAGGTGCCCATCTGGTTCCTGACCTCCACTGATCATCGTACGAGGGGTGCGGTTTGATCGCATGCCGTCCGTGCGGAGCAAAATTGGGAAGTTTGCCGACGAACTTCACCGGTCCGGGCGCGCACCGATTGTGACACGGTGGCTGTTTGCGGAGCTGCTGCGTCGGCTTGATCGACCATCGCGTCGGAGTGCGTGTGCGACCCGTGTGTGTGAGCCTGGAGTCGGCGGCCCTGTAGTCGAGCCGTCACGCACCGTGGCGACATCTCGCCCGGTTGCGGAAATTCCTCACGGAAAGGCGGGGTGATCCCCATGCCCGGAGACCCGGCGACGAAGGTCATCGTCACGCAGGAGAGTGCCCCTGTCGGCTCTGCCGGCGGAAAGCCCGTCAAGGGGTTCCATATTTTCACTGTCTCGATCCACGTGGAGCCGACGGAAGGTGAATACAAGCCGGGGCAGGTGCATTACGCTTTCACCGTCCCGACCGGCTGGAAGTGGGTCGAGTGGGGGAACCACTACTACTACAACGACGAGACGTACCAGACGACCCCGGCCAAGGCCCTCGACGTGCAGGTCGACGGCAAGGTGCTGTCCTTCGATCTCGACACCCATCTGAACTCGACCACCTCGGACGGTACCCGCCTGGTCTTCACCGTGATGGTCGAGCCGGTCGGCGGGACCAAGCCCGGTACGTACAGTGACGGGCTCGTGGTCGTCGGCAAGAGCGGCCAGCAACTGCTCCCGGTGCAGGCCACACTCTGGGGCGTCACCACCCCGTAGTCCGCGGGATCGCCGACGGCGGTGCGGATCCGGGCCGGATCCGCGCCGCCGAGGTGTGTGCGGTCTGGTGGGGGCCGTTACGGGCGGACGGTGAGCACCAGCTTCCCCGTGACCCGGCCGGTCTCGCCCTCCGTGTGGGCCTTCGCCGCCTCGGCGAGCGGGTAGGTGCCGGAGACGTGCACGCGCAGCTGCCCGGACTCGGCGAGTGCGGCGATCGCGGCCATGCCCGCCTGGTCGTGCTCGACCAGCATGGCCTTCGCCCTCACGCCCAACTCGGCTGCCCGTGCGGTCACTTCGTCGAGGTCGTGCGGCAGGATCGACACCAGGACGCCGCCCGGCCGGAGCGTCTCCAGGGAGCGCAGCCGGTCCTCCCCGCCGAGCGGGTCGAGAACCACGTCGATGTCGCGGGCCTCCTTCACGAAGTCGGCGGTGCGGTAGTCGATGACCTCGTCCGCGCCCAGGCCGCGGATGAAGTCGTGCTTGGCCGCGGATGCGGTGCCGATGACGTACGCGCCGCGCGCCTTGGCGATCTGCACGGCGACGTGCCCCACGCCGCCGGCCGCCGCGTGCACCAGCACCCGCTGCCCCGGCCGGACCCGGGCGGTGTCGACGAGGGCCTGCCAGGCGGTGAGCGCCACCAGCGGAAGGGCGCCGGCCTCGGTGTGGGACAGCGCGGCGGGCTTGGGCGCGAAGGCCCGGGCGGGACCGGTGACGTACTCGGCGTGCGAACCGGCTCCGTACGGGTACGGCAGCATGCCGAACACCTCGTCGCCCGGCGCGAAGAGCGAGACGCCGAGGCCGACCGCCTCGACGACGCCGGAGGCGTCCCAGCCGAGCGTGAACGGGGGCTGTCCGAGGAAGATCTCGCGGTCGCGGTGCTTCCAGTCGGTGGGGTTGACCCCGGCGGCGTGGACGGCCACGAGGATCTCGCCGACGCCGGGTGCGGGGCGTTCGACCTCGGCCTCGTGGAGGACGTCCGGGCCGCCGAAGGAGGTCTGGGTGATGGCTCGCATCGTGTTCGTGGTCATGGATCAAGCGTGCGGCCCCGGCCCTGACCTGGGAAATGGCAGGATTGCCAAAGACCGATAGGATCGTGCCATGCCTGCGATGGAACCCTGCGGCCTCCGCGACCGGCCGCCGCACCGCGTCGTCGTCCTCGCCCTGGACGGCGTGTACCCCTTCGAACTGGGCATCCCCAACCGGGTCTTCCCCGGGGTGCCGGGGGCGTACGAGGTGGTGACGTGCGCGGCGACGGACGACCGGACGGTCGCGACCGACGCCGACTTCACGATCACCGTCGGGCACGGGCCCGAGGCGCTGGAAAGCGCCGACACGGTCGTCATCCCGCCCTACGCCCTGCAGCGCGTCACCGCCGACCTGCCGGAGTCGGACCGCGCGGCCCTCGCCCGGATCCGCCCCGGCGCCCGCATCGTCTCCATCTGCACCGGCGCGTTCGCGCTGGCCGCCGCCGGTCTGCTCGACGGGCGGCGCGCCACCACGCACTGGGCCCTGGCTCCCGCGTTCCGCCGGATGTTCCCCCAAGTCGACCTGGACGCCGACGTGTTGTTCATCGACGAAGGCGACGTGCTCACCTCGGCGGGCGCCGCGTCCGGGCTCGACGTGTGCCTGCACGTGGTGCGCTCCGACCACGGCAGCGCCGTCGCCAACCAGGTCGCCCGGCACTGCGTGGTGCCGCCCTGGCGCGAGGGCGGCCAGGCCCAGTACATCGAACAGCCGGTGCCACCGGAGGGAAACAGCGGCACCGCCGCGACCCAGGCCTGGGCGCTGGAACACCTCGACCGCCCGCTCGCGCTACGGGAGTTGGCCGCGCACGCCCGCATGAGCCCGCGCACCTTCGCCCGCCGCTTCCAGGAGGAGACGGGCACCAGCCCGGGCCGCTGGCTGATCCAGCAGCGGGTGCACCGCGCCCGCCACCTGCTGGAGACCAGCGACCTGCCGGTCGACCGGATCGCCGCGGAGATCGGCTTCGCCACCGGGGCGTCGCTGCGCCAGCACCTGCACGCCGCGATCGGAGTGTCGCCCCAGGCGTACCGGAACACGTTCCGGGGCCGGAGCGGGACGCCCGAGCAGGTCTGAGCGCCGCAGCGCGCGGGGGCCGGGCGGGACGGACCTGCCCGCCGCCCGGCCGTGGCGGCGGTCGGGCGCCGTCCTCAGGAATCCCCGTTGTCCTGGCAGGCCCACGCGTCGATCTCGACGCGCAGAGCCGGTGAGGCGAGCCGGGAGACGTAGAGCAGCGTCATGGCCGGCTTGTGGTCGCCCAGCCAGCTGTCGAAGGCCGCGCGCCGCCGGGCCGGCTCGCCCTCCTCGTTCTCCCCGACCAGCAGGAAGGTCAGCTTCACGACGTCGCGTACCCCCATGCCGGCCGCGTCGAGATTGCGCCGCAGGTTCTCCAGGGCGACCTCGATCTGCTCGACCGGGTCCGCGGGCACCGATCCGTCCGGCCGCATCCCGATCTGACCGGACAGCACCAGCCATCGCGCCGGTTCGCGGACCTCGATCTGATGGGTGTATCCCGCGACCGGTTGGTGCACGTTCTCCGGGTTGCGGTAGATCACTGCTGCCACCTCACTGCCCCCCCCAACGGGTGGGCGACATCGCCACACGCTGTGAACCGAGTGTAGTTGACGGCGATTTCGGGAACCGGACCGTCCCCTGCCGGCGGCCTGCGGCCCGCGATCGGTCGGGACGCCGCCCGCCGACCCTCGGGAGCGACCAGCCGTCACCGCAGGACCACGCTGATGCCCCGGCCCTCGAAGATCTCCACGATCAGGTCGAACAGCGATGCTGTGCCGTCGCTGGTGGGCGTGCGCTCGGCCAAAGCCGCCCTGGCCTCGGCCGAGGACTCCCACCGCAGCGTGAAGGGAGGGGTGGCACCCCAGCCGCCTCTCAAGCAGTCGTCGAGAGCATCGAGGTTCCAACCGAAGTATCCGCCAGGACCGTTGACGGCCTCGCCCATCGCACAGTAGAAGCTGTCCTCGTCAACGATGTGCCGACCGTCCAGCGTGAACACTTCGCCGACGGGAGTATCGACCGTCCTCCGCCGTCGGTACTGATGGGACCACAGCGCCACCGACAGCCACGCTCGTCTGTCCTCACGGTCCAGGTCGTGCCACATTCCGGTGCGATTCAGGCGCCCCATGCGGATCAGGTCCCACATGACGTCCGCCCCGGGCAGGGCGTTCTCGCACCACAGCGTCACCGTGAGGTCGACGAGGCCGGCTCCGCGGGGGGAGGGCTGGACGTCGACGACGGTGACCTCGCCGACGAAGTAGGACCCCATGGTGGCACCGTCGGCATCAAGGACGTCGAACCAGGCGTTACCCGCCATGGCGCGACGACTGCCAACGTGGTCAAGGCTCTTGAGGAGGCCGCCCTGCGGGAGGCAACCCGTGAGGTGCACTCGTCGTGCTCCCGCCTCCTCCGGCAGCGGCGTGAACAACCCGTCGGCCTCATGAGCAAAGCCCCAGAAGTCGGCGTCGTCCTCATCCGAGGTCAGAGCGTACTTCTGCCCCTCGCTACCATGACCTGCTGATCGCATCGCGCTCCTCGTTGGAGCGCTGATCCTACCGGCGCCCCGCAACCTGACGGGTTGATGCCGACCGTTCACCGCCCCCTGACCCCATCCCCATCGGAGCCCCTTGCCGCCCTGAGCGGAGGCCGCGCGAATTCACATGACAGCTGAGGCCGGCTCCGCGATCATTGGCCGGTGGCCACAGAACCGGACCTTCTCAGCCTGAACGTCGTCTGCCCACCGCCCGGCGAGGGCGGCATCGAGGTCCGCCCGATCGTCAATGGCCGGGACCTTCTGGCCGACGCCTTCCCCGGTGGGGTGGGAGGCTCCCTGTACGCGGGAGTGGGCCCCCGGTATCTGTTGGGCCGGGACGGGCCGTTGCATGCCACTGCGACGCCCCACGAGGTTCGTCTCGCTTGGTCCGGGTGTGGCGTGGAGATGTGCTGTGGTGCCCTGTACATGACGGTCAGGCGTGACGGGGAGCATGTCGTCTGGGAGGGCTGGCGCGACCCGGCCAATCAGGACTTCCACCTGCCGGAGCTTCGGTTCACCACGGGTCAGTACGAGGCCGAGGTCCTGCGAGCCGGAGAGGACCGCAGTTGGGAGTGGCCGGCAGGAGTGGTCAGGCGGCTGCTTGAGGCGGGGCTGAGGGGGCGCGAGGACTGGCTCGCCAGGTGGGACTGCGAGTTGGAAGACGTCTGGGCCTCCCGGGGCGAGCAACCCGATCAAATCCACGTCGTCCTGAACCATCCCCCAAACCGGGCCGATACATGGCTGCCCTGGGCCCAGTTCCTGATGACCTTCCCGATCTCCGCCGACGACCCGTCGGACCAGGCCGAGCGCCTTGAAGCGCAGCTGACCGCAGGCGATCCCCGGGCCACCGCCGAGCTCTGCGGAGGTTACAACCCCGAGCAAGTGGGTTACCCCTGGCCGTAGCCGGCCGACCCGCTGTTCATGTGAACGGCAGGAAGAGGCGAGGTGGGGCCTCCGGGGGCGCGCTGCTCACCCGGCCGACGGCCCGCGCATCGGGGAAGTGCGTGAGAAGCCGGTGGGGCCGACTTCCCGCGCGGGGTGGGAGGGGACTACGCCGGCAGGTCGTGGGCGATGGCCCGCAGGACGTCGGCGAGCCACGTCAGGTGGTAGCTCAGCGCGCGATCCGGGTCGGCGAGCAGGTCCCTCAGGTGCTGCCAGGATTCCGAGAGCTGTCCGATCGTGAGGTCGTCCGGCTCCCGCGTGACGTCGTAGAGCTTGTCCGGGGGGATGGACCAGAAGTAGTCCTCGTCCAGGGCGACGGTATCGCCCGCCGCAGCGGCTTCCACGTGGCAGAGCAACACGTCGAACGATCTGCGCAGCTCGGCGAGGGGCACGGACAAGGGCTCACCAGTCATGATCACCATCATGGGGGACCGGTGAGGGTTACAGGAAGTCGGTGGGGCCGACTTCCTGTGCGCGGCGTGGGTCAGGTGTGGGTGGCTGCTTGGGTGCGGCAGTGGGTGAGGGCGTACTTGAGGCGGGTGTCGGGGGTGGGGGTGGTGGTGAGGAGTTCACCGGCGGTGACGAGGGTGGTCCAGTACAGGGTGGGGTTTCCGGTGCGGGGCAGGGGGTGGGCGACGGCGAGGGAGAGGTAGGCGGCGGTGAGGTTGCCGGTGGTGAACCAGCGGTTCAGGCCGTGCTGGTGGCCGGGGCGGATGCCGCCCATGGCGTCGACGGCGGTCAGGAAGTGGTCGACGACGGCGAGTTCGGTGGTGGTGAGGGAGGCGGGGACGTCGAAGACGCCGAGGGCTTCGAGGAGTTCGCCGGTGTCGGTCTCGGAGCCCGTGCGGGCGTTGGCGAGGAGGGCGTCGTAGCAGTCGTCGAGGCGGCGGGTGGTCTCGGCGAGGGGGATGGTGAGGGCGAGGCAGACGGCGCGGGCGGAGGGGAGGGGTTTGCGGGTGCGGCGGGCGAGGAGGGCGTAGGTGGCGGCGGGGGTGGTGCCGCGGGAGAGGGCGTGGCGGGCGAGGGTGGCGAGGTGCATGGCGTGGTTGGGCTTTCAGACGGTGACGAGGGAGGGGGCGGGGGCGACGAGGGCCCAGATGAACTTGCCGATGCCGCCCGGTCGGGTGGCGCAGCCCCAGCGTTCGGCGAGTTCGTCGACGAGGAACAGGCCGCGGCCGTACTCGTCGTCCGGCGCAGCGGTCCGGAGGGACGGACGGCCGCTGCCGGCGTCGTGGACCTCCAGCCGGAGGCGGGAGTTGACGAGGGCGAAGCGGATCTCGATGTGCCGGTCGGCGGGCGCGTCGGAGTGCTGGACGGCGTTGGCGAACAGCTCGCCGAGGAGCAGTTCGGCGGTGTCGCAGTAGCGCTCGCCGGTGGGCAGGCCGGAGAGGTAGGCGCGGAGCAAGTACCGTGCGAGGGGCGTGGATTCGGCCCGGGAGTCGAGGCGGGCGACGAACGTGCGGGGGCGGCGGGCAGTGAGCATGGGGGGACCTCAGGGGCGGAGGGGGCGTGCGAAGGGAGCGCGCAATCACGCTACGCATGCAGATGATTGCGTTCCGGTCTCAATGATCGGCCTGCGGAGATACGGTGATGGCCGAAATCGGGTACCAGGCACACGCGGTACGTCAGGGGGTCGGGCATGGCACACCGGCGACTCAAGAGCGAAGTGACGGCCAGTTCGGCGCGGATCTTCGGCGAAGAGCTGCGGTTCTACCGGGAGATGGCCGGCTACACGCAGGAGCAGTTGGCGAAGCTGCTGCACTGCACCAGGCCGAACATCACAAGGTACGAGTCCGGCCAGAGGCGCATGCCGCCGGACATGGTCGTGCAGGCAGATCTGTTGCTCGACACGGGCGGGTCGCTGAAGCGGCTCTGGGACCGGGTGGACTGGAACGCTGGGGTTGAGCATCCGGACTGGTTCCAGACTCATGTGGACATGGAAGCCGAGGCGGTGGCCGCGAGGATCTTCCAACTGGCGGTCATGCATGGACTGCTGCAATGCCGCGAGTATGCGGAGGCTGTCTTCGCGGTCAGCGACGCGGCGGGGAAGCCAAAGGTGATCGAGGAGCGAACGGCGGCTCGACTGGCGAGGCAGACGCGATTCCTGGATCCGGAAGGGCCTCTTCTGCTGGTGATTCTGGATGAGAGCGCCATCAGGACTGTCTTCGGTGGGCCTGGAGTCATGCGACGCCAGATGCAGCACCTGCTGGCTATCGCAGAACTCCCGAACGTGATCATCCAGGTTGCGCCATTCGGTTGCCGGCAGGCCATCATCGACAAGTCCATGGTGATGCTGGAGATGCCTGATGGTCGGACCTGTGTGTACTCCGAGAGCCTCGATCGCGGGCATGCCAGCGATGATCCGGCGATCGTGGCGGCTCATCGCCGCAGCTATGATCTGGCTCACGGGGCGGCACTGCCAGTGGCCGACTCGCTTGCGCTGATCGCCGATGCGCTGAAAGGGTTCATGGATGACGAGGATCGAGCTCGACGCGACCGTCTGGCGCAAGAGCAGCCACAGCGGAGGCAACGGCGGCGACTGCATCGAAGTGGCCCCCGGATTTCTCCCCGGCGTCGTCCCGGTCCGTGACTCCAAGGACCCCAATGGCCCGGCCCTGATCTTCCCCGCCGCGGCTTGGGGATCCTTCATCGCGGCGATCCAGGACGGCGAATTCCCCGTTCAGGACTGACTTGAACTCAACCGGCCAGGTGGGTCAGGAGTGTGTCGCCGGACGGGTACGCGCTTTCGGCCGGGAGGAGCTGCCGGGCGGCGTCCAGGTTCCCGTCCCGCACGTGGGCGTGGATGGTGTGCGCGAGTGCGGTGACGTCCTTCACCGAGACGATCCACTCGTCCGCATAGCGCGCAGCAGCCTCGCCGGCGAGGCCGAGCTGAAGCGACCGGTAGGGCAGCGGCTGCAGGCGCAGATCACGCTCGGGATCCCACTGCACGCGCGCCGGGGACCGCTTCAACTCACGCTTCCACGTTGCCCGGTCGGGGTGCAGTCCGTGTTCGTAGTGGGACAGGCAGCTGTTCTCCAGGGCCCACTCGAAGCCCTCGCGGGTGATCTCGATCGCGAGGACGGTTTCCTGGCCTTCCTTTCTCGCCCATCCGCAGCGGTACATCATCCAGAGGAACGACGGTTTGATCCACGTCATCCGGTCCCTCTTCCACGCCGCCGGGAAGCGGCCGTCCCGTGCGGCGGGCAGGCCGATCTCCGGCGAGTACGCCTGGTAGACGGTCACCGTGGTGGCGGTGTGGAGGGCGCGGATCCGATGCTTGGGTTCTGGCACGGTGACCAGGGTCGAGGTTCGGCGCGTGTCGCGCCAGCGGATTTTCCGGGCCCGACGGGGCCGGCGGAAGCCCCGCCCCTCGGTGGATGGCCGGATGCGGAACGAGCGCCCGGCCGGGGTTCCGGCCGGGCGCTCGTTGGTCATCCGTCGTGTTCGGCGGCCCGGGTCCGGGCCCAGGCGATGAACTCGTCGGCGACCGGATATCCCGTCTCGACCTGGCTGACCAGTTCGTCCAGTTCGGCCGGTGATGCCTCGTCGACCCGGAGGATCATCCGGGCCCAGCCGGGCGGCCGGCCGCGGTGGAACTCGAAGCTGGGACTGCAGATCTCCGTGAACAGTTCGTCACGGTCGAGCAGCCGCCGCATGGTCGGAAGGGTGTGCTCCCGAAGGACCTCCGCCATGGCCTGGCCGGCGGCATCGGGGTCGATCCGTCCGCCGTACGCCCAGTTCGGGTTGAGCGGATTCACGTCGTCGGGCTCGTAGGCGGCCTGCTCCGGTGGAATCACGCCCCACTGCACGATGGCGGCCGACGCGTCCGGAGCCTTCTTCCTGGCGGACTCCCAGCTCTTGCGGTAGCTCCACGCCCAGGAGGCGGCCGGCACGATGTACGCCTTGACCGTGAACACCTCCATCGCCGGATCGAGGCGTCGGGCCCGGAACTCCAGCAGCGCGTGGTCGCCGTTGTCCGCGGCCAGGCGGTACACCAGGCCCTTGCGGGTCAGACCGGCCTCCTTTGCCACGGGCGCCACGTGCTGTCGGGTCCACGCGTCAAGAGACACCATCTCTCTTCCTCCGTTCGGAATTGTCATGCTGCCAGGTCGAACAGCGCCTGCGTCACGGCCACGGTCGTCGCCGTCCCCGCAGCGGCTCCGGCCTCCACCGGGGCACCTGCCACGACTCCCGCGATGACGAGGACCCCGGCCGGGATCAACAGCGGCGCCATGCTCACCCCGCTGTCGGCCAGCGGCGTGGTCCCCAGACCCGGCTGGTGCGCGGTGCCAGGGTACTTGCCGGGCGCCGGGCCGGGAGTGGCGGTGGGCACCCGTGCGGCCTGCGACTGCTGCGCCGTACCGGAAGCGGGCATGTGCTGCTTCATCTTCTGATTGTCCGGCTTCCCGTAGATCACCGCACCCTCCGCCGGGCCGACCACGATGTTGCCGTCGGGCACGTCGTAGGGGCCGGCGATGCTCCACCCGAGGACCGCCTGCTTGCCGTCCTCCTGCAGCTTCTTCACGTACCACTCGGCCTCCGGCACGGCCTTGGACGCCTCACCGGCGGACTTGACCTCCCACACGTAGTAGACGTCGCTCTTGGGGTCGTGGCCGAGGATGTCGACGAAGCCGTTGTTGCAGTCCGTCAGCGAGGGGTCGTCCATGCACTTCTTAGTGGCCCGGGGAACCGAGGCGCCCTGCAGGACCTCGAACTTGTTCGCCCCCATCTTGGACGCCTGCTTCTTGATCTCCCCGGCGGCGACCTCCTGCGCGTTGTTGTGCGCGCTCGTCCTGTCCATCGGGTGCTTGATCCCGAGTTCCTTCTTGGTCGCCCGGATGGCCTTCAGGAGCGCCGTGATGGAGTTGAACAGGCCCTCAAGGATGTTGCGCCCGGTCGGGTCGCTGAGGGTCAGCGGGTTGTTGTCGCCGTAGGTGTACGCCGCCAGCGACTGCGGGTCCGACATGGTCATCACCGGGTCGACGCTGATGAACCGTCCGGTGGCCGGGTCGTACTCGCGGGCGCCGAGGTGGGTGAGCCCGGTGGTGTCGCTGGTGCCGCCGAGGAAGCCCCGGGTGCCGGCCCAGGTGGACGGGGCGGTGCCGCGGATGCCACCGAAGGGGTTGGTGCGGCGCTGGGCGACGGCGCCGGTGGTGGCGTCGACGCCGACCTCGGCGGTGCCGTGGTGGTCGGCGACCTGGAAGGTCACCCGGTTGTCGTCGGTGCGGACGGCCGTGGCACCGCCCAGCGCGTAGTAGCGGGTGGCGGTGGGCTTCGCCGCGCCCTTGACGAGGTTGAGCTCGGTGCCGCCGAGGTACAGGGTCCAGTTCTCGGCGGCGGGGTTGGCGGAGTCGAGGGTGTGGCCGAGCAGGCGGTTGCCGCCGGCGTCGTAGAGGTAGTCGGTGCTCCGGGTGGCGGTCGTGGTGGAGCCGGTCGTGGTCGTGACGGTGTCGACGACCTTGCCGAGCCGGCCCTCCACGTCCCAGGTCAGGGCCTGGTCGCTGGTCTGGTTGCCCGACGGCTTGAGGTGCCGGCCCGTGGTGTTGCCGGCGTCGTCGTAGTCGTAGCTCTCCGGTACGGGGGTGCCGTTGGCACCGGTGACGGTGCTGGTGCCGGTCAGGGTGTGCGGGCGGGCCGCGGTGGCGGCGGGGTAGGTGTAGGTCGTGGTGGCGTCCTGGGCGGTGTTGCCGGTGGCGTCGTGCCGGGTCTCGGTGGCCCGGGTGCCGTTGGTGTTGTAGGTCCAGCTGGTCCAGTACGGGGCCGGGCCTCCGAGGGCGGCGCCGTTCGGGCTGTCCGGGCAGCCGGCGCCGTTCGGGGTGAACGCCTCGGTCAGGCGGGCCAGGTAGTCGTACCGGAAGCACTGCCGGTCGGTGCCGGAGCGCGAGGTGTCCGTGACCGAGGTGACGTTGCCGGCCTGGTCGTAGGTGTAGGCGGCGGCGCGAACGGCTCCGGTGACGCCGTACTGGTCGGTGCGGCTGGAGGCGAGGCGCTGGGTGCCCCACTCGTAGGAGTTGGTGACGTACAGCTCCTTGCCGGCAGTGCCGTTGCTGAGTGTGGACTGCAACGGCTTGCCGGTGAGGCTGAAGGTCTGGTTGGTCAGGTACTTGCCGATGCCTTCGACGGCGGTCTGCCGGCGCAGCGCGTCGTAGGTGAACGAGACGGACTCCGCGGGCAGGTTGCCGGCCGCCGGGTAGGTCATGCTCTGCGGCAGGCCGTCGAGGCGGTAGATGCTCCCGCTGACGTAGCTGCCGGCGAGGGCCTCCTGGCCGGGGACGGACGGGACGGTGACGGTGGTCCGGGTGGACCGGCCGAGGGTGTCGAACAGCGAGTAGGCGGTCTTGTACTGGTAGGTGGTGCCGCCGACGGTGCTGTAGCGGGTGCTGGAGGACAGCACGCCCTTGTTGCCGGACGGGTCCCACGCCTGCGAGGTCAGCAGCGGACCGGTGGCCGAGCCCTCGTGGGTCTCGATCAGGCGGCCGAGGTTGTCGTAGACGCTGGCGATCGTCTTGCCGCGGCCGTCGGTGGTGCTGGCCAGCTCGCCGCGGCTGCCGTACGCCTTGACAGTGGTTCCGCTGTCCGGGTCGACCGCCTTGGTCTGCCGGCCGAGCTGGTCGTAGAGCCAGGTCCAGGCCGTTCCGGACGGGTCGGTCAGCTTGGTGAGGTTGCCCGCCGGGTCGTAGCCGTAGCTGGTCGCGTCGTAGGCGCCGGTCGGGGTCGCCGACTTGTACTGGCGCAGCTCGGTGGTGTGGCCGGCCGCATCGGAGATGGTGGTGGTCGGGGTGCCGCCGGTGGGCGGGGTTATGGTGACCCGGTCGCCGCCGTACTCGGTGAGCGTGCTGGAGAGCGGGGTGCCGACGCCGTTGCCGGCGAGGGCCGTGACGCTGACGACCCGCCCGAGGCCGTCGTAGGCGGTGGCGGTCTGGCTCTCCACCCCGGTGGTGTCGTCGACGTTGCGCAACGTTGTCGAGGGCGCGCCGGTGGCGTAGTACGGGGCGTAGGCGAGGGCGGCCTGGCCGCGGTCGTCGTAGAAGGTGTCGGTCAGCACGCGGCCGCCGTTGTCCGCCGGGTCCTGGGTCTGCCGCACGCGGGCGAAGCCGTCGTAGAGCGTGTACCCGGTCTGCTGGGTTCCGTCGCTGTTCAGCGTCTTGGCGGAGATCGCGATGATCTTGCCGTCCGTGACAGCGTACTCGAACTCGTGGTTGGGGCTCTGCCCGGTGCCCTTCGAGCGGTTGGGCTGCCAGACCTTGAGGGTGCGGCCGAGCGCGTCGTACTGGATGTCGGTGCGGCGGTTGTTGGCGTCGACGGTGTCGTTCGTCAGGCCGCGTACCGGCTCGTAGTCGGTCGTGGTGACCTGGGTGGTGGTGGTGTCGCCGGCCTTGGCGGGCGGGCTGGTCACCACGGACTTGGCGGGCCGGCCGGTGGCCGGGGTGTAGGCCGTGGTGGTGGTCCGGGCGTCCGGCGAGGCCGACGTGACCGGCCCGGTGGCGCCGGTGGTGTCGTAGATCGTGATGGAGGCCAGGTTGGTGGAGGTCAGCGTACGTCCGTAGACGTCGTACGTGAACGCGTTGTCCAGGTAGGTCGCGCTGTTGCCGGTCTGCGACTTGAGCGATTGCGCGAGCGTGACGTCACCCTTGGTGGGCGCGGCGCCGTACGCCTGACCGTCATAGCGCACCCGCTTGTCGGACAGGACGGCGGAGGTGCCGTCGGCCTGCGTCTGCCGGCTGACGTCGCTCCCGCAGCCGACGGCCACGGTCTCGACGCGCATGATGCTGGACAGCAGCCAGGCGGCCGTGTTGTCGGCGTAGGTGGTGCGGGTGCACTTCTCGTCGCCCGCGACCGCCACGTCGCCGAGGTCCTCCACTACCGTGGAGCGGCCGTAGTCGTCGCGGGTGGTGTTGCTCCTGGTCTCGCGCCAGGTGTTGCCCGCGCCCTTGTCGAGCGAGGTGAAGGCGCGGGTGACGGCGATGCCGGTGATGTTGGCGGTGGTGGTGCCCCAGTCGCGGACCCGCTTGGCGGTCTCCTTCTTCCAGGGGGTGTTGACGGTCTTGCCGAGGACCGCGCCGCCGGGCTTGTCGTACTGCTCGGTGCGGTACTCGAAGCCTGCCCAGGCGTTGTCGTCGGTGATCGTGGTGCCCTGGCCGTCGTCGACGGTGACGGTGCGCTTCTTCGTCTTGTCGGCGGGGTCGGAGCGGTCGCCGTCCATGCCGCGCAGGTAGTAGTGGTCGGACTGGGTGGACATGGCGGCGACGCCGCCGGTCTGCACCCGGGTGCGGGCGTAGCCGCGCCACTGGGACCAGGTCTTGAGCTTGTCCTTGGTCAGGCCGTCCTCGTCGTCGAAGTGCCAGGCCGCGTCGCCGAGGTAGCTGTAGCGGGTGACCATGTCGGGTGCGCCGCCGGTGCGGTCGGTGCCGATGACCGACTCGACGACGTACTTGTTGAACCACTCCGTGGTCACCGGGCTCTCCAGCGAGGCCTGGTACATCTGCGGGAAGCAGCGGGTGGTGTTGTTCTGCGGGGTCGGCAGGGCGTTCCAGTCACAGGCCGGCGCCGAGTAGTTGACGTCGATCTGGCCGCCGAACTCGTCGGTGATGGTGCCCAGGCGCTGCTTGATGAACGGCATGCGGCCGTCGCCGACCTTGTCGAGCCGGTTGGCCAGCTGCTTGTAGGCAAAGGTGGTCTTCGGCAGCGAGACGGACGGGGTGGCGGAGGTGCCGGTGTGCTGGATCGAGTCCAGCAGGAGCTGGTAGTCGAAGTCGGCGGTGCCCCACTTGTGCTTCAGGTCCCAGGTGTCGATGGCAGCGTAGCTGCCGTCGGCCTGCAGGGTCTTGGCGACGACCTGGGTGAGCCGGGTGCGGGTGAAGTAGGTGGGGGAGTACTTGCCGGTGCAGTCGGTGCCGTCGGCGCAGTTCTGGTCCCACGGGGTGTCGTACCAGTACTGCCGGTTGGCGTCGATCTTCGCCGGGTCGCACACGCCGGCCGCGGTCTCCAGGCAGCGCTCGGCGGTGCCGAACTCGACCCGGCCCATCGGCTTGACGGTGGCCGAGTACAGGTCGCCCTGCTGCTGGCCGTACTCGATGTGGTCCAGGCGCCCGCCGCGTATGTAGGGGGTGCGGTCGGTGGCCTTCAGGTTGCGGCCGTAGTTGTTGGTCTCGGGCGTGTACCAGTACGTGATGTCGTTGCCGTGGGCGTCGACCACCAGGTCCAGGTTCCACCGCCAGCCCTGCTGACACCAGGACGAGGCGAAGTCGGCGCCGTTGCACGGCTCGCCGGCGTTGTTGCCGTAGACCGGCACGGTGTAGACGGACTTGGTCTCCGGCTTGCCCGCCGACCAGTTCGGCAGGCGGTTGTAGCCGAAGTAGTAGTTGGTGCCGTCGGGCGTGGTGGCGCGGAAGTACTCGCCGTCGTTGTCGCCGTTGCCCCGGGCGGTGTCGCGGACGCGCACGATCTTCGTCGCGTCGTCGTTCTTGAGCCGCCACTCGTCGCCGGAGACCGGGATCAGCTCACCGGAGTGCCCGGCGAAGCTGATGGTCGCGTTGTCCGTGCCCCAGCACAGGTCACCCGGATTGGAGGTGCCGGTCTTCGGTGCGCCGTCGTCGGCACAGGCCTTGTAGCTGCGCTCGACGAAGCCGGGCGACAGGTCGAAGCCGTCACCGACCCAGGACGCCTGGTTGTTGCTGTTGGCCGTGCGGCCGTCGATCGCACCGGAGTTGTAGCTCAGACCGACCTTCGGGGTCAGCCCGCCGGGCATCGCGGTGATCGGCATGTCGTACGACCAGGTGAACGATCCGCTGTTCAGCGCGGTCGACCAACTCGACGCGCTGGACAGCGGCGTCGCCTTGTAGTCGCCGCTCGGGCCAGCCGTACCGGCCGTGGCGGCCAGCACCATCGCGCCCGGCGCGGACTGCAGGCGCATCGACCCGGCCGGGGCCGTGGTCAGCGTGTCCGCCGCCACGGTCTGCTTCGCGGGGTCGTTGCCGCCCGGCAGCGGGGTCTGCACCCGGCACTCGGGCAGGTCGGGCGTGGTGAGCGCGCACTCGGGCAGGCGGACCAGCTTCAGACGAGAGCCGAAGCCGGAGCCCGCGGCCTGGGCGAAGGACGAGTAGTCGACGGCCAGGCCGCTGTTCTCGTCGGCGCCGGAGACGATCAGCAGTACGCCGTTGATCCCGGCCTTGGCGGCGGCGTCCTGGCCGAGCAGCTCGACCTTGGCCTTGCCCGCCGTGCCCGAGGACGAGAGCGCGACCGGCAGCTGGCCGGCCTTGACCGCCTTGCCCTTCTCGCCGGGCACGTCGACGGTGGCGCTGCCCGCGCCGGGCAGCGCGCCGTGCTTGCCGTCCGTCTTGCTGACGGTGGTGTCGGCCTTGCGGCCCTTGGTCTTGGCGTCCGAGCCCTTGACCGGCTTCTCGGGTGAGACCGCGGAGGGCTTGGCGTACGGTTCCGCGGCCGCCGCGACGGCGGCCAGTGGCAGTGCCGGCAGCAGCGACCCGACCAGCGTGCCCGCGATGATCGCGGACACCCTGGACCGGGCCGGCCGAGGCACCGACCTCTTCCTACTCATGGGTGGAACAACTCCTCGAAAGGGAAGTGGATATGGCAGACCACGGGCCGGGCGGCAGGTAGCCGCCCGGCCCGCGGAAGGATGAGGGGTCAGACCCCGGTGGAGGTGTCCAGCTCGACGTTGTAGTTGGCGAGCTTGCCGATCTGCGCCGGGCTCAGCACGCCCTGGTAGAGCCAGACGTCGTCCAGCTCACCGGAGAAGTACTCGCCCCAGGCGCCGGCGTCCTTGCTCCGGCCGAACTGCACGCCCCCGCCGGCCTCGTAGGGCTGCGGGACACCGGCGGCCCAGGAGATGTGCGGGGTGCATCCGGTGGAGTTGTCCGCGCAGCCCTGGTTCTCCACCTGGCCGTTGACGTACAGGGCGAGCCGGTCCGAGAAGGCGTCGTAGCTGACCGCCAGGTGGGTCCAGTTCTCCATGACGGAGATGGCCGAGGTGTGCGCCGTCCTGGTGCGCGTCCCACCGGTGTTGGCATCGGTGTCGCGCACCTCGGCCTCCCACTGGCCGGACGGCTGCCCGGTGACGGGGTCGTTGCCCAGGGGGACCCAACGCACGGTGACCGCGCTGCTGTTGGCGCCGGCAATGGACAGGGCGGTCATCTTCCGGGTCGGGACGCCCGCCGTGTTCGCCCAGCCGGCCAGGGTGAAGCTCTGGCCGGTGTGCAGCGGGACGGAGCCGGTGGCCGCGTAGCCGGTGGAGCCGTCCAGCAGCAGGGTGCCGGGGACGGGCAGCACGCCGCCGTCGGCCTTGATCGAGGCGCCGCCGCCGAGCTGGGCGCCGGCCTTGGCCGGGCCCTCGTCCGGGGTGACGGCCGGGGTGCCGGTGGTCGAGGCGAGCTTCCAGCGGCCGGCCAGCTGCGGGCGCTGCTGCACCATGGCGCTGGCCTCCGGGCCGGTGACGACGCGGTCGTAGAGCCGCACGTCGTCGATGTCGCCGCCGAAGAACTCGCCGTTGGCGCCCTCGCGGTTGACGGCACCGATCTGCAGCGGGCCGGGGTTGGCCCACGGCGCGTTCTGGGTGTAATCCGACTCGCCGACCAGGAAGCCGTTGATGTAGAAGCGCAGCTTCTTGGCGGCGGTGTCGGAGACGCCCAGCAGGTGGGTCCACTCGCCGGTGGTGCCGGCGAAGCACGGCGCGCCGTTGATCTGGGTGCCCGGGGTGCAGTCGGGCTGCCAGGTGCGGACCAGGGTGTCGGCGGAGGTGTCCTCCTTGTAGCGGCCGAAGGCCCAGCGCTTCCAGTAGGTGGAGTAGTACAGCGAGAACTCGCTGTTGTGCTGGCCGATCTGGCTGACCGCGATCTTCGCGGTGGTGTCACCCGGGGTCGGCGCGGGCAGCTTGACCCACGCGGAGACCGAGAAGTCCCGGCTGCCGTCCACCTGCGGGCGGGTGCCGCGCAGGTAGTCGTCCACGCCGTCCAGGTGGATCGCCTTGTCGGCGATGCCGGGCCGGCCGAGCGCGACGCCGTTGTAGGCGGTGAGGTTGTCGGTCTCGGCGGTGCCGGCCGGCTTGGCGTCGCTGCCGTCCAGGTGCCAGACCGCCTTGGCGGGTCGGCCGATGGCGAGTTGCTTGTCGGCGGCCACGTCGGTGACCTCGGCCTGGCTCAGGGAGCGGTCCCAGATCCTGACCTCGTCGATGGCGCCGGGCCAGAAGTCGACCCACTGGCCCTTCCAGCGGGTGCGGCCGATCTCCAGCGGGCCGTGTCCGTCCCAGACCGCGTTCGCGGTGGCCGACTTGGCGAGGGTGCCGTTGACGTACAGCTGGATGGTGCGCGTGTCCGCGTTCCAGACGCCGGTCAGGTGGGTCCACACGCCAGTCGTCGCGGGGTCGGTGGACTGCAGGCCGATCGTGCTCGCGTCCTGGTTGCCGGCCGCGGTCTGGACCTTGAAGCCCCACTTGGGGACGCCGGCGACGTTCTCGATGCCGAGGTGGAAGGCGTAGTAGTCCGGGCCGCCCTGGCTGACCGCCGCGCGGGTTCCGGTGGTGCCGTCGAACCGGACCCAGGAGGAGACGGTGAAGCTGCGGGTGGTGTCCAGCACCGCGCCCTGGGTCTCGGCGTAGCCGTTGGCAGTGCCGTTCAGGGCGAGGGCTTCCTTGAGGTGGCCGGGCGCCCCCGGGGTGGCGCCGGACCCGAGCGCGGCCTCGACGTTGCCGCCGGCGCCGGTGACGCTGGTGCCGCTCGGGTCGTCCATCGACCAGGCGGCGCGCTGGGTCTGGCCCGAGAGCACGTTGAAGTAGTACGTCTCGGGCTGCGAGGCGTTGCCCGCGCCGTCGACGGCCCGGGCGGAGAGGAAGTGCACGCCGGCGGTCTGCGGCTGGATGCGCACGCTCTGGCCGGCGCCGCCGCTGGTGGCGATCTCGTTCGCCGCGGACGGTGAGGTGTCGAGGCCCCACTGGTACTTGACCACGTCGGTGGCGGCCGACTTCATGGTGAAGTAGCCGCTCCTGCCGACGCCGTCGGTCCACGGGAGCGCCGCGGTGGCGTCCTTGGAGCCCGGGTAGGCGTCCGAGGTGATCGCCGGGCCGTCCGGTGCGGAGGTGTCGACGATGAAGTAGCAGCCGGTCGGGTCACCGTCGGAGGACCACGGCCCCCACTGCGCGCCGTCCCACGCGCGGGCCTCCCAGTCGAGCTGGAGGTTCTGCGGCAGGTTGGTCGGCAGCGGCCAGGAGAAGATCGAGCCGGAGGCCTTGAAGGTGTCCCACCCCGGTGCGGCGTCCTCCGAACCGGTGGACCACCAGCGCCGGCGCAGGCCGGTGCCGTCGTCCCAGCCGACCGCGAACTGGACGCCGATGGCCTCGCCGTCCGGGTCGGTGGCCCGGGTGGTGACCTGCGGCATCTTGTTGATCTTGATGCCCGGGTACTGGCAGACCGAGCCCGGCGACATCGTCATGTCGGACATCGGGATCTGGTTGGGCCGCAGGTTGTAGTACACCGACAGGTAGGCGTCGTCGGTGAAGCGCTTCCAGGCGAGGGTGTCGCCCTCGTTCTGGGCCTTCAGACCGAAGGTGATGGTCGGCCAGCCCCAGTTCGCGGCGTCCTGGACGAGGTTGCGCACCGCGCCGTCTTCGCCGTACTCCAGCCAGCCGCCGGGGCAGTTGCCGCCCCAGCCCTTCGCGGTGTTGATGGTCTGCAGGTAGCGGCCCCAGAACCCGGAGGAGTTCTGGCCGTTCCAGGTCAGGCCGGGGGCGATGTAGCCGGTGTTCCACAGCTCGACGGGCCGGGCGTCGCAGGAGTACGACCAGCTCTCGTAGGTGCCGAAGGTGGCGCTGAGGATCTGCTTGCCCGCGAACGGGTTGGGCACCTGGAAGAACGCCCGCTTCACGTCGGTCGGCGCGCACCGCGAGGTGTCGCCGCAGTAGCCGACGCCCCAGTCGTGGACGTAGCTGCTGTTGTACGTGAAGTGCCAGTAGGCCTGGTTCGGGTAGGTGCGCGAGACACCCGCCCAGTCGCCGGCGTGCGGGGTGTTCCACGCCGGGTCGATCATCACCGGGTAGACGGTGTCAGGGGCGTCCAGCATGGCCTGGTCGGGCGACAGCACCAGGCTGTCCTTGGGCAGGTCGACCTTGAGCCGGGTCATCTTGGCGCCCTCGCCGGGCAGGTCGCCGTAGCCGGCGGCGGCGGGGTCGTCCTGGCCGGCGGCGGGAGCGTTCTGCGCGGGGGCGGCGGCCTCGGCCTGCGGAGCCGCCTGCGGGGCGGCCTTGAGAGCCTTGGGGGCGGCGGCCGGGGCGTTCGCCGGGGCGCTCGGCGTGGCGGTGGCCGGCTTGGAGGAGTCCCACATGACCGGGACGGGCGCCTCGAAGACGGTGCCGCCGCCGGACGGGTCCTTCGCGGAGAGGGTGCCGTCCGCCTCCTGGCTGAACGTCAGGCCGTTGCCGTGCAGGCCGAGCCGGAGCTGGTCCAGCTCGGGGTTCTTCGCGGCTTCGGCGGTGTGCACCACGATGACCTGGGTGAACCCGGTCTTGGTGGCGGACAGCCGCAGGTCCACGTCCGGCAGGATCGACGCGTACTCGGCGGTCGCGCCGTTGACCGCCGGCTTGGGCAGCGGCTTCGGCCAGCTGAGCTTCAGCTCCTTGCCGGCCCGGGCCATCGTGACCAGCGGCGCGCTGCCGCCGCCGGAGAACTGCAGGTCCGCGGTGGACCCCTTGGGGGCGACGGCGCCGCCGGGCAGCGACTGCAGCGTCGGGTCGAGCTCCACCCAGGCGCCGTTCTTGCGCACCCGCCTGGGCTGGACGTAGGTGGTGGTCTTCAGCTTGCCGTCGGGCTGGGCGACGGTGTCGCTGGTCTCGCTGCGCTTGGCGAGCACCTCGACCGGCTTGCCGGTGCGGGCGGCCTCGTGGACGGCCAGGCTCTCGGCGGTGTCCTGGGCATCCGTCACGCCGGGCGGAGGTGTCCCTCCGGTGGCGGCGGCCGGCACCACCGCGGTCGCGGCCAGCGCGACCGCGGCGAGTGCCGCGGCGAGCAGGCTGCCCGACCGTCTTGCTGATGTTCTCACTGTGCGTAAGCTCCGACTCAGGTATATGGGCGAAGTGCGAGCGGATCTTCATGGACACCTAAACGAAGTGTCAAAGGCTCATGAGAAAGCGGTGAGGAGGTATTTCCTTGTCGACGTATCGTCAGATCGGGAGTAGTCCAGGTAAAACCGGATAAAATGTCTGATGGTCTGTGACGGAAAACACGCCATGGGGGGCCGCCTCGGGGGCGGTTCCGGTCCCGGCCGGTAGTGGCGAACGGTGACCGAGAGCGGTCGGCGCGCTGCCGGGGCGAGCGGTGAACGCCGCGCCTCCGGGACGTCGGTGCTGGTCACCGGGGGTGTCGCGGGCTGGGGCGGCTCGGCCGGGGTGGCGGCGCGGATCGCGGTGAGCCACTGCCGTGCCCCGAGTACGGGACGCCAGGGGAGGGGTGCACGGTTCCCGCGGGTTTCGGGCCTGGCCGACACGCGTGTGGCGGCACAAACACCGGTTCCCCGCACACGAGTTGTGTGCGGGGAACCGGTGTTCGCGGGTCGGAAGGCCGTCACCGCGCGACCGCCGCGACGGCCGTCACCATGCGGCTTTCACCGCGCGGCCGTCACTCTTCGTGAAGTGCCCACGTGTGGCTCTCGACCTGCACCGACCCGGGCAGGGCGATGAGTTCGGGCTTGAACAGCGGCTGGGTGTCCATCGCGGGCTCCCAGGTCGCGAGCTTCTCGTCCTGGGGGACCTCGATCCGCCGGTCCGCGGCGAGGTCGTCGACCACCTTCAGCAACAGCCGCACGCCGAGCGGCGCCAGGTGGTCGCGCCACAGGCTCTGCGCGGTCGAGCCCGGGGGCACGAACAGGTGCTCCTGGGCGGCGAGCGGGCCGCCGTCGGTTCGCTCGGTCAGGTGGTAGACGCTCCCGCCCGTCACCTTGTCGCCGTCGCGGATCGTCCACCGGATCGCGTCCCGGCCGCGGTGCAGCGGCAGCAGGCTGGGGTGGTAGCCGATGGTGGCGATGCCGGCCCTGGCGCGGGTCTGGCGGCCGAGGAAGGCGTGCGAGTGCGCGGCGACGATGACGTCCACCCCGTCCGGGATGTGCATCGCGCGCAGTTCGGCCGAGTCCGTCCAGGGGATGTCCCGGGGGAACGCCCAGGCGCGCAGGCGGTCCCAGGACATCGCGTCGCTCTCGTCGGACTTGCCCTTGCGCAGCCGAGGCGCGGCCGCACCGGCGATCTTGTGCCCCTTGTCCAGGAGGGCTTCCGCGACCTGCACCGCGAACGCCCCTTGTCCTGACATGTAGATGTTCATCCGCACTCCTTCAGTCCGGAGTGGTCGGGTCGGAAGCGCACCGGCATGGTGGAGAACCCGGTCAGGAAGTTGGACCGGATCGGCAGCGCCGCGGCGGTCTGCTCGAAGCCGAGGGTGAAGTCCCGCAGGGCCTTGAGGAGTTCGGCGATCTCCACCTTGGCCAGGTACGAGCCCACACAGAAGTGCGGGCCGTAGCCGAAGGCCAGGTGCTTGTTGGGGGTGCGGCCGAGGTCGAACACCTCGGGCCGCGCGAAGACCCGTTCGTCCCGGTTGCCGGAGGCGTGCCAGAGCGTGACGATGTCGCCCGGCCGCAGCCGTACGCCGTGCAGTTCGGTCTCCCGTTCGACGCTGCGCCCGAAGTGCATCGTGGGCGATGCCCAGCGCAGCACCTCCTCCACGGCGGTCTCGACCGCGACCTCGCCGTGCTTGAGCCGCCGCCACTGCTCGGGCCGGGCCGCGAGCGTGCGGACGCAGTCGATCATCGTCAGCCGGCTGGTCTCGTCGCCGCCGATGATCAGGCTGTAGCAGTTGAGCACGACGTCCTCGTCGGACAGCGGCACACCGTCGATGGAGCTGGCGATCAGCATGCTGATCACGTCGTCGCCGGGCGACTCGCGCCGCTCCTCGACGATGTCCATGAAGTACATCAGGATCTCGTTGCGGGCCATCTCGGAGTCGACCTCGTCGACGTCCTCGTCGTCGGCCGACAGCGCGGTCTTGGTCAGGGAGAGCAGGTAGTCCCGGTCCCGTTCGGGCACGCCGAGCAGGTTCGAGATCGTGGTCATCGGGATCCGGCCGGCGATCTGCTCCGCGAAGTCGCAGCCGCCGGACTCGACGGCCTCGCGGATCCACTGCCGGGTGTTGAGCCGGACCGCCTGCGCGACCTCGTCGAGCACCCTCGGTGAGAGCACCCGCTGGAGGATCTTGCGCAGCTCCAGGTGCCGGGGCCCGTCGGTGACGGCCAGCATCCGGCCGGCCCCGGCGTCGCCGCCCTCCAGGAGGGTGACGAGCACGTTGCCGCGCTCGGACGTGAAGTTCACGTTGTCCCGGTAGGTGGCCATGATGTCGTCGTAGCGGGAGAGCACCCAGAAGCCGCGGCGGCCGCCGGCCGGAGGGTTCCAGTGCATCGGCGCGGTGTCCCGCAGGGTGCGCCAGAACCCGTCGAGGTCGTGGTCCGCGAACGTGGCCGGGTCGCCCAGGTCCAGGGTGTCCAGTGCCGGAGTGCTCATGGTCACCAGTCCGTACGCCAGAACCGGCGGGGCTGGAACGGGTAGGTGGGCAGCGGCACGCGGCGGCTGGCCTCCCCGAGGTGCAGGGCGTCGAAGTCCACCTGCCGGCCGGTCACCCAGGCGGCGGCCAGGTCGGACAGCGCCCGCACGTCCCGGCCGGACGGCACGATCCCGTTGTCGTCGAGCGAGAAGGAACCCGGGTCCGTCTGCGGGGCGGCGACGGTCGTGGTGACCGGGCCGCGGGCGTCGTCGGCCAGTGCCGCGATCAGCTCCTCGCGGCTGCGGACCACGGCCGCCCACCGGCGGCCCATCACCTTGCGGCCCAGGTTGAGGGTGAAGCAGACGTCGTCCAGGCGCAGGCCGGGGTCGGCCTCCAGCCAGTCCCGGAGCCGGGTGCGCTGACGGGCCAGCGCGTCGTCGTCCAGGGCGGACAGGGTCGCCAGCCGCGGCCTGCCCTCGTCCTCGGGGGCGCGCTCGGCGACGGCCGGCGCCTCCTCCAGCAGCAGGTGCGCGTTGTAGCCGCCGCCGCCGATCGAGGTGATGCCGGCGCGGCGGATGCCGGCCTCCGGCTCCCAGTGCGCGCCTTCGATCTGCGGCACGAAGGGGGTGCTGGGGAAGTCGAGGTCCTGGTTGACCTCCGTGAGGTTGATCGTCGCCGGGAGCGTCTTGTGGTACAGGGCCAGCGCGGCCTTGATCGCACCGAAGCCGCCCGACACCACGCCGCCGTGGCCGACGTTGCCCTTGACCCCGCCGATCGAGGTGGTCGCGGTCTGCTTCCCGAAGGCCATGGTCGCCGCGTGCACTTCGAGCTCGTCGGTCATCGGCAGGCCGAGACCGTTGGCCTCGTACATGGAGACGGTGTCCGGGGTGACGCCGCCCACCTCCATGGCGGCGGCGATGCACGCGCTCAGCCGCTCGGGCTGGGCCAGGCCGTACGCCATCGCGCTGACGCCGTTGTTGTTGACGGCCGAGCCCCTGACCACGGCGTAGACGTGGTCGCGGTCGGCGACGGCCCGGCCCAGCGGCTTCAACAGCACGGTGACGACACCGCTGGACAGCGCCGTGCCGGTGCCGTTGGCGTCGAACGGGCGGCAGTGGCCGTCCTTCGACAGGATGCGGTTCTCCTCCCACAGGTGACCGCGGGGGTGCGGCAGGCGGACCATCGCGCCGCCGGCGATCGCCATGTCGCTCTGGCCGAGCAGGAGCGACTGACAGGCCAGGTGCACCGCGTAGTGGAAGCCCGCACAGGCGGTGGCGACGGTGACGGCCTCGCCGGTGAGCCCCATGTAGTACAGCGCGTTGGAGGTCATGGTGTCCGGCGACCACGCCAGGCTGGCCTCGATCGCCTCGGGGCCGACCGACACCCGGTCCGGCGGGGAGCTGTAGAGCGCGGCGGTCTGCGGGTTGTTGGCGCCGTACATGCCGATCTCGGCCTTGAGCCGGTCCGGGTCGTAGCCGCCGTCCTCCAACGACTCCCAGGCGCTCTCCAGGAACAGCCGGTTCTCCGGGGTCATCGCGGCCGCCATCCGGTCGCTGATGCCGAACACCGACGGGTCGAACTTGTCGTACGTGTCGAGCACGCCGCAGGCCCGCACGTAGAACGGGCTGTGGATCAGGGTCTCGTCGACGTGGATGTCGTCCTTGGCCAGGAAGGACACGGTCTCCCGGCCGTTGACGAGGACGTCCCAGAACTGTTCCTTGGTGCGGGCTCCGGGAGCCCGTAGGGACATGCCGATGACGGCCACGTCACCCGGGTCGTACTCCTGCTCGGGGCTGTCGGTCATGGGGAAGCTCCTGCTTCGTGTCGGGTGGAGGGTGACTCAGCGGCCGGTGCCGCGGCCGCGCAGCGCGGCACGCCGGGCGCCGGCGCGCTCGCGGGCCGACTGGACCACCTCGGGGGTGGCGCCGCTGTCGTCGTCGAGCCAGCGGGCGAGGGAGGCGATGTCGCGGAAGCTGAAGAGGTCGGGCACCCGGACGCGGCGGTCGAAGCGCCGGGTCATCAGCCGGGCGAGGCGGACGAGCAGCAGCGAGTCGCCGCCGAGGTCGTAGAAGGCGGACTGCACGTCGATGGTGGACGGTTCGAGGTCGAGCAGCTGGCCCCAGATCTCCGACAGCGCGACCTCGGTCGGCGTACTGGCGGCCGTCAGCGGCCCGTCGGTGTCGGCGGCCGGCGGCTCGGGCAGCGCGTTGCGGTCGAGCTTGCCGCCCGGGCCCAGCGGGAGGGCGGGCAGGAAGACGAGCGTCGCGGGCACCATGTAGTCGGGCAGTTCGACGGCGAGCCTGCCGGTGATGGCGCTCTGGAGCGCGGGGTCCAGCCGGGGCCCGTCCTGCGGCGCGTCGTCGCCCGCGGGCACGACGTAGCCGACCAGCCGGTTGCCCTGGACGGCGGCGGCGGCCTCCCGGACCTCGGGGCACCCGGTCAGCCGGGCCTCGACCTCCTCCAGTTCGATCCGGTAGCCGCGCAGCTTGACCTGGTGGTCGGAGCGGCCGAGGAACCGGAGTTCGCCGTCCTCGGTGAACCGGACGACGTCCCCGGTGCGGTACATCCGCTCGCCGCTGCGGAACGGGTCCGGCACGAACCGCTCGGCCGTGGTGCGCGGCCGGTTGACGTAGCCGTGCGCGAGGCCGACGCCGCCGAGGTAGAGCTCGCCGGACTCGCCGGGCGGGAGCGGCCGCAGGTTCCCGTCGAGCACGTAGACCAGGTCGGTGGTGGTCGGCGGGCCGATCGTCGGCTCGTCGGTCCCGTGTTCGGGCACCAGCCCGAACGAGCAGAAGACGGTGCCCTCGGTGGGGCCGTAGGCGTTGAACACCCGGGTGGCGCCGGTCTCCCGGTAGGCCCGGTCCACCAGCTTGCGGCGCAGCGCCTCGCCGCCGAACACGATGGAGCGCACGTTCGGGGGCAGGGCGCCGGCATCGAGCAGGCCGTTCATGACGGAGGGAACGACGCTCAGATGGGTGATCCGGTCCACGTACCGGCTCTCCGGCAGGTGCACGGCGCTCTCGACGAGCACGACGGCGCCGCCGCGGCACAGCGCGTTGAAGATCTCCATCACGGACAGGTCGAAGCAGACCGAGCTCGCCGCCGAGACTCCGCTCAGGTCGCAGCCCTCCAGGACGCGGTCCATCTCGGCGAGCATCGCCACCGCGCCGGCGTGCCGGACGGCCACGCCCTTGGGCCTGCCGGTGGAGCCGGAGGTGTAGATGACGTACGCGGTGTCCTCGGGCACGACCGCCACCGGCTTCGCGCCGGGCTCGGTCGTCACGCCCTCCCCGAGCACGACCACGGTCGGGCCGGTCGGGCAACCGGCCCGGGACGCGGGCGTGGTGAGCAGCAGGCGGGTCCCGCTGTCCTGGACCATGAAGGTCAGCCGGTCGGCGGGGTAGTTCGGGTCCAGCGGCAGGTAGCAGGACCCGGCGCGCAGGGCCGCCAGGACGGCGACGAGCAGGTCGGGGGTGCGCTCGACGCAGATGCCGACGGGGACGCCGGGGCCCGCGCCGTCGGCGACGAGCCGCTCGGCCAGCACCCGGGACCGCTCATTCAGTTCGCCGTAGGTCAGGACGCCGGCGTCGGAGTAGACGGCGGTCGCGTCGGGGTTCTTGACCGCCTGGGCGATGAACTCGGAGTGCAGGGTTTCGGTCACCGGTCCGTCTCCTCGGGGAGGCCGGTCGACGCGATGTCGCCGAGGGCCAGGTCGGGTCGGGCGATCGAGTCGAAGAGCACGGTGCGGTACAGCGCGAGCAGTGCCGTCACGGTCTGCCTTTCCAGGTAGCTCGGTTTGAACTGGACGTGGCCGGCCACCCTGCCGTCGATGTCGGCCATCGAGATTTCGAGGTCGAACTTGGCGAGGTGCCTGCGCACCTGAAGCGGTTCGAGCGGCAGTGCGCCGTCCGGCGTGAGGGTTTCGCCGACGCCGTGGAAGAGCTTGACGGAGCGGGGGAACGCGTCCGAGGACAGCCAGTTCACCACCACGTCGAACCACGGGGAGCGGCCCTCGGCCCGCGGCGGCTTCAGCTGGGAGGCCAGCAGGTCGAGGGGGTAGTTCATGTGCTCCAGGAGGCCGAGCGAGAAGGCGTGGACCTCGTGCAGCAGTTCGCGGAAGCTGCGGTCGCCGGCGGGGTTCGCGCGTACCAGCACGGTGTTGAGGTAGTAGCCGATGGCGGATTCCCAGCCGGGCTCGGCCCGTTGGGCGATGGCGGTGGCCAGCACCGAGTCCTCGGTCCCGGCCGCGCGGTTGAGCGTGGCGAAGAACCCGGCCAGGACGACGGTGCTGATCGACACGCCCTCGCGCACCGCGAACTCGCGCAGCAGGCGCGTCTCCTCGGCGCTCCAGCGGAACGCGATGTCGCGGCCCTCGTAGGTGACGCCCGGCGGCCGCTCCTTGCTGGAGAGGTCGAGGTGGGCGGGCGGGTCGGCCAGCTTCCGCGACCACCACTCCAGGGCCGCGTCGGCCGCCGGTCCGGCCAGCCACTGCCGCTCCCACTCGACGAACTCGGTGTACGGGGCGACCGGCGCGCTGCGGGCGGGGTCGGCGCCTTCGTAGTACTCCTGGAGTTCGCGGATCATGACGTCGGCCGACGCCGCGTCCGACGCGATGTGGTGGACGAGCACCAGCAGGTAGTGGTCCGCCGGCCCGCGCCTCATGAGGACGATCCGCACGAGCGGCCCGTTGTCCATGTCGAGCGGCTCGTGCCCGTACTGGGCCAGTTCCTCGCGGGCCTGTTCGTCGTCCAGGCCGGAGGTGTCCACCACGAGGAACTCGTACACCGGTTCGTCCAGGATGACCTGGTACGGGCTGCCGCCCGCCTCGACGAAGACGGTGCGCAGTGCGGGGTGTCGGTCCAGCACGGCCTGGACGGCGCGCTCCAGCGCGTCCTCGTCGACCGCGGTGCGGATCCGGGCGGTCACCATGAAGTTGTAGGGCACGGCGTCCGGCGCGACCATCTGCATGAACCACAGCGAGGCCTGGCCGTGCGAGGCCGGCGCCACCCGGAGACCGAGGCCCTCGGCCCGGAGCTGCTCCAACGCCGGTGCGTCGGTGGCTTCCAGCAGCCCGCGCGCGTCCAGTTCCTCGACCAGCTCCTCGGCGTCCAGTTCGGACAGGTCCTCCAGGAACGACCGGATCGGCTCGGCCCCGAGGGCCGGGGCCGGGGCGGGCCGGGCCGCCGTGACCGGTGCCTGGGGTGCCTGGGTGGCTGTCGCGGGCGCGGCCGGTCCACCGGTGATCTCGACGAAGTGACCGACGACCTCGGAGATCGAGCGGCCGTCCAGGAACACCACCGGCGACACCCGGTGCCCGAACAGTGCCTGCATCTTGTTGACGAGGCGGATCGCCAGCATCGAGTCGAGGCCGAAGTCCCGCAGGCCGGCGGCCGTGTCGAACCTGCTCACCGGCACGCCCAGCGCGTCGGCGAGTTCGGCGAGGACGACCTCCGCCACCGGCCGCTGCGCCACCGGCTGCGTCTCCACCGGAGCGGCCGCGGCCACGGCCACGGCCGCGGCCACGGGCACGGTTTCGACGGGGGCCGGGGCCGGTGCGGGTTCGCGGCGGGGCTCGGTGTCGATCCAGTAGCGGTCCTTCTGCCACTGGACGAGCGGGGTCTCCACGACCTCGACGTCGTCGGCGAACAGCGGGTCGAAGGTCAGCGGCAGGCCCCTGACGTACAGCGAGGCGGCGGCGCCCAGCAGGCAGCGGACGTCGCTCTCCTCGCGCCGCAGCGAGTTGACCGCGTGCACCTGGGCACCGCGGGACAGCCCGATCTCCTCGACCGCGCCGCGCAGCGTCTCGTGCGGGCCGATCTCGATGAAGGTGGAGACGCCCCGGTCGACCAGCGCACCGATCGTCTCGGCGAACCGGACCTGGTTGCGCAGGTTGTGCACCCAGTAGTCGACGTCGGCGACCGGGTTCACCGTGTCGGCCAGCGCCGTGGAGTGGAAGGGGATGGCCGGCGTCAGCGGGGTGATGCCCTCGATGCTCTCGCGCAGCGGCCGGATCAGCGGGTCCATGCCGGGGCTGTGCACCGGCCGTTCGACCCGGATCCTCCGGACCGAGATCCCGTCCCGCCGGAGGTCCGCCTCCAGGGCGTCGACGGCCTCGGGCGAGCCGGAGACCGCCGCGCTGGTGGGGCTGTTGACCACGGCGATGGCGGCGTGCTGCGCGTAGGGGGCGAGCCGCGGCTGCAGTTCCTCCTCCGGCAGGTCGACCGAGATCATGGCGCCCTCGTCGGCCTTGCGCTCCAGCAGGTGCGAGCGGGCGACCACGACGCGGGCGGCGTCCTCCAGGGACAGCGCCCCGGCCACGCAGGCGGCCGCGACCTCGCCCAGGCTGTGCCCGACGACGGCCGCCGGCTCGATGCCCAGTTCGAGCCAGACCTTCGCCAGCGAGACCTGGAGGGCGAACAGCACCGGCTGCTGGAAGTCCATCTCCTCGTACCTGGCCTCCTCCGCGGGGGCGGCGAGGTGGTCGAGCACCGAGAAACCGCCGGCCGCGCGCACGGCGGCGTCGCAGGCGTTCATCCAGGTGCGGAAGCCGGCGTGCGAGCGCAGCAGCTCCCGGCCCATGCCGACCCACTGGGTGCCGCCGCCGGAGAACACCAGCGCCACCCGGCGGTCGGTGCTGCCGGAGACCGTGCCGGTGACGACGTCGGGGTGTGACTGGCCGGCGGCGACCCGGGCGAGCCCGTCCAGGACGTCCTGCCGGTTGCGGGCGAACAGCGCGATCCGGTGGCTGTGATGGGTGCGCCTGGCGGCGAGGGTGTAGGCGAGGTCGCAGACCCGCAGGCCCGGGTCGCGTTCGACGTGGTTGGACAGCTCGCGGCAGGTGTCGGCCAGCGCGCCCGTGGTGCGGGCCGTGACGGGCACGAGGTGCAGCTGCTCGCCGGCCGCGGCGTCGCCCGGGCTCGGCGCGACGTGCCGTCCCCGGTCGCCGGCCAGGAAGGGGTGGGCCGCGACGGGAAACCCGGCGGTGTACAGGGCACCGAGTGAGCCGAGCAGGGTCGAGGCTTCGTCGGCGCCGCGCCGGAGCGAGGGCAGGGTGGCCGCCGGCAGGATCTCCGACACCGACTTGAGCAGGACGGGGTGCGGGCTGAGCTCGATCACCGCGTCGATGTCGTGGTCGCGCAGGTTCGTCAGGGCGTCGACCACCCGGATCTCGCGGCGCAGGTTGTCCGCCCAGTAGTCCGGCCCGAGCTCCGCGCCGTCGACGAGTTCGCCGGTGACCGTCGAGATCATCGGGATGCGGGTGGTCCGCGGCCGGATGCCCTCCAGTTCGACCTTCAGCGGGGCGAGGACGTGGTCGACCAGCGACGAGTGCGGGGCGTGGCCCATCCGCACCCGGTGGTTGGTGACGCCCGCTTCGGTCAGCCGCCGGACGAGGTCGTCGATCTCCTGCGGTGTGCCGGTGACCAGGGTGGAGTTCAGGCCGTTGTAGCCGGAGACGGTGAGCCCGCCGGTCAGATGGGGCCGGACCTCGTCCGCGGGGGTCATCACCACGATGCCCTCGCCGCGTCCCACGGCCAGCTGCTGGAGGAGCCGGCCGTGGTGGGCGGCCAGGCGGGAGGCGTCGTCGAAGTCGAGCGCGCCGGCGACGTGGGAGGCGGCGAACTCGCCGACGCTCTGTCCCAGGACGACGTCCGGTTCCACCCCCAGCGAGCGCCAGGTCTCGGCCAGCGCGACCTGGATGGAGAACAGCAGCGGCTGGAACACGTCCATGTCGTCGAGGCGGCCCTCGGGGGACAGCAGCTGCTCGACGAGCGAGAAGCCCAGCAGCTCTCGCATCCGCCGGTCGGACTTCATCATGGACCGGCGGAACACGGGCAGGCCGGCGAGCAGTTGCCGGCCCATGCCCACCCACTGCGAGCCGTTGCCGGAGAACAGGAACGCCACCCGCGGCCTGCCGTCGGTCTTCTCCCCGACGCTCAGTCCGGGGGCGGGCGTGCCGCTGCCGAACGCGTCGAGACCGGTGCGGAGTTCGGCCATGTCGCGGGCCGTGGCCGCGAGCCGGAACGGGCCGTCGCCGGGCGTCCGGCGGCAGAGCGCGCGCAGGTCGTTCCCGTCGCGCAGCGCCCGGGCCTGCTCGGCCAGCGCCTCGGGGGAGTCCGCGGCCAGCAGGAGGAGCGAGGCCTCGGGGCGCGGCAGTTCCTCGACGGCCACGTGACAGATCGCGCCGCCGAACCCGAACGAGCTGACGCCACCGCGGCGGGCGTCGGACCGCCGCGGCCACGGCGTCAGCCGGTCCTGGACGGTCAGGTTGTACTCGTCGAACATGATCTGCGGGTTCGGCGCGCTGTAGTGCAGGCTCGGCGGCAGCACGCCGTTGCGCATCGACATCGCGATCTTGACCAGGCCGACGATGCCGGCGGCCGCCTCCAGGTGCCCGACGTTGGACTTGACGGAGCCGAGCCGCAGCGGCTCCGCGCGGTCGCCGCCCAGGACCGCGCCGATGGCGTTGGCCTCGATCGGGTCGCCGAGCGGCGTCGCGGAGCCGTGGCACTCGACGTAGTCCACGAGGTGCGGTGCGATGCCCGCCCGCTGGTACGCGGTGCGGAGCATCTTCTCCTGCGCCTGGGGGTTGGGCGCCGTCATGCCGTTGCTCAGACCGTCGTTGTTGGAGGAGCTGCCCTTGATCAGGCAGTACACCGGAAGGTCGCGCTCCAGCGCCACGCTCAGCGGAGCGAGCACGACCACGCCGGCGCCCTCACCGCGGACGTAGCCGTTGGCGCGGGCGTCGAACGACTTGCAGCGGCCGTCCGGGGCGAGTGCGCCCATCTGGTCCATGGCGGTGTAGTAGTCGGAGACGAAGCTCAGGTTCACGCCACCGGCCAGTACCAGGTCGCTCTCGCCCAGCTGGATCGACTGGCATCCCACGTGCACCGACACCAGCGATCCGGCGCAGGCGGCGTCGATGGCCATGCTCGGCCCCTGCAGGCCGAGGATGTAGGAGACGCGGTTGGCGATGATCCCGTCGTGCATGCCGGTCGCGGTGTGCGGGGTGATCTGGCTGTCGGGGCCGCGGTAGTGCGCCAGGGCGGCGTAGTCGCCCCAACAGGAGGCCATGAACACGCCGGTGTCGCTGCCGACGAGGCTGTGCGGCGCGATGCCCGCGTCCTCCAGGGCCTCCCAGGACAACTCCAGGATCAGGCGCTGCTGAGGGTCCATCTGGACGGCTTCGCGGGGCGAGATGCCGAAGAACAGCGGATCGAACCGGTCGATGCCGTCGATGAACCCGCCCCAGCGCACCCGGTCGTTCAGGAGATCGCGGCGCGCGGCCGGCACCGGCCCGACGGCGTCGCCGCCCTCGACCAGCAGCCGCCAGAACGAGGACGGGTCCGGTCCTCCGGGGAACCGGCAGCCGATGCCCACGATCGCGACGGGCTCGTGCGAGGGCTTGCGGCGCTCGGCGCCCGGGGCGGGCTCCGCGGCACGCGGACCGTCGACGAGGGCGCGGGCCAGCCCGTCGACGGTCGGGTACTGCCACATCCAGGTGGCCGGGACCTGCCAGCCGAGGAACTCGGACAGGGAGGCCGCGAGGTTCACCGACTTCAACGAGTCCAGCCCGTACCGGTGCATCGGCGCCCAGCGGTCCACCGAGTTCGCGGACAGGTCCATCAGCTCGGCAAAACGGGATAGCAGGAAATCCGTTACGGCGGATATGTCTCGCGCTGCGCGCTCTTGGGGCATGGCGACTCCCTCAGCAGGGCGGATGGAAAGGACGGTGGAGCTTCACGGCAGGCCAGCGGGGGGGGGGGTAGGTTGATGTCCGGGCAGCCGAAAAGGGATGGATCGAGGCGTGGAAGGACCTCTCGCCGCACCGATTGTCGCGGTGGAGCCGGCGGGCGGCGTGAGGACGGGAGCGGCGTTTTCGGTCTCCGCGTTCAGAGCGAACGGGAAATCCGGTGAAGCGGGCGGGAACCACGGTTCGGGCGACGCCGTTTCACCCTGCCGGCACGGCTCGTTCCGGCTGCCGGCGATGAACCCCTCGATGATTGGTTCTGTGCGTCGTTCCCGTCAAGGACCGGGAGGCCGGATCCGGTGCGCGCTCGCAGCCTTCTTCGGCAGTTCGGGGCCGGGGTGCGCGCGGTCAATGTCGTGGTCGAACCGTCCCTGGGCCGCCTGGATGCGCGTCTGGGGCGCCGGGCGTCCGGCCGGCGAGACCCTGGGCCTGGACATGTCATGAATGGGCTTGCGGTCGGGCAGTGCTGCTCCTCTCGTGGCAGGAAGAAGGGCTCGAAGTGCCGACCGCGCGACGCGGCAATGCAGGGTGAGGGTCAGGGGCTTCGGGGTTGTTCGAGTGATCGCACATCGGCGACTCACCAATCAGCGGCTCACTGTGGAATTCTCGCCGACGCGTGCGGCTCCTGCCGATCGGCCTGCCAGGCAATTCCGCTGCCGGGGATTGCGCAGCGCTGGTCTCTGTCATCCGCCCGTGGTGCGCAGAGGTGTATCGACTACGAGTGCATCGACTACAGGATTGCGCACTTCGAGGGCCGGTTGAAGCGGTGGCGGGATTTGATCGCCAAAGTGTCCGATTCGATCTCCTCGGGTGGGACGGATGTGCGGAATCGCCGGCCCCGCGGCCGAAATCAGCCGCCCCGACCGCGGCGGTCCGCACCCGGGGTGAAGGCGCCCCGGCTCGGCGGCGCCTCGCCCGCTGCCGTCGGGCTCCGGTCGATGGTGGGCGAATGATTCCGCGGAGCGAGCACTGCCGGTATCATGCGCGCCGGGCGGGGTGGACAGCGGATGAGCGACCAATGCAAGCTGGCCGCATGGCAGTTGAGAAACTTGATGCAGCATCGGACAATGCCGACAGCTCCTTAGCCGGGCGTTTCCCGCAGTGCCGTGTGCCGTCCACCCGGCCGCGGCGAAGCGACCCCCCTGGCCGGGCACTCGCCGGCCGCGACCTCGCGGGCAGGCCCGCATGACCGACACCGCGATCGAGCGGGTCAGCCGGCCGGGGCTGGCGCTCGGGGTGCTGGCCGGGGCGCTCGCACTGGACGTGAGCGGTCTCGGAGTGCTCAACGCCGCCCTGCCGTCCGTCGGAGAGCGCTTCCACCTCGACGAAACCACGCTCCAGTGGGTCATGACCGCCTACGCCGTCACGTTCGCCGGCTTCCTGCTGGTGGGTGGCCGGCTGGCCGATGTGCTCGGGCGGCGGCGGGTGTTCGAGGTCGGTGTCGCCCTGTTCACCGTGTCCGCGCTGGTCGGGGCGGTGGCCCCGAACGCCGCGACGCTGCTGGGGGCGCGCGCCGTCCAGGGCATCGGCGCCGCCCTGTCCGGGCCGGCCGCGCTGGCCCTGCTCACCGACACGTTCCCGGCCGGCCCGGCGCGCAACCGGGCCTTCGGGGTGTACGCGGCCGTCGGCGCCGCGAGCTTCAGCGGCGGGGTCCTGCTGGGCGGCGTCCTGACCGAGTTCTTCGGCTGGCGTTCGGTGCTGTGGTTCTCGGTGCTGCTGGGACTCGGCGTACTGGCCGCGACGCGCATCGGACTGCCCGACGGTGCCGGGCACCGCGGTCGGCTGGACCTGCCCGGCGCGATCACGGGCACGCTCGGCCTCACGCTGCTCGTCGTCGGCGTGAGCAGCGGCGGCGCGACGGCGTGGATCATCCTCTGCGCCGCGGTGGTCTCCCTGGTGCTGTTCGTCGTGCGGGAGCACCGCACCGCCGACCCGGTGCTTCCGCTCGGCCTCTTCCGGATCGGCTCGGTCCGGGAGGCGAGCCTGGCGGCGTTCCTCCAGTACATGGGCTCGGTCGGGATGCTGTTCTTCGCGCCGCTGTACCTGCAGGGCATGCTGCACTACTCGCCCTTCGAGTCCGGTGTCGCGCTGGTGCCCATGTCCCTGGCCGTGTTCCTCACCGCCAACTTCGCCACCGGTCGCCTGCTGGCCGCGTACTCCCCGCGAACGCTGATGGCCGTCGGCCTCGTCCTGATCGGTGTGGGTACGGGGCTGTGGCTGGGCACGCCGCAGGACGGCAGCTACGTGCTGCACGTGCTGCCCGGTCTGGTGGTCAGCGGCATCGGCCAGGGGCTGAACTTCCCCTCGATGACGTCCGCCGGCCTCTCCGGTGTCCCGGAGCGGCAGCACGCCGTCGCCGGCGCGGTGAACGTCGTGACGCAGCAGATCGGCGCCAGTGCGGGCGTGGCGGTGATGGTTCTGGTCGCGGCGACCAGCGGGGACCAGCTCGCCGGCTACCACCTCGCCTACGTCACCGCCGCCGTCGCGTGCGTCCTGGGCGCGGTGGTCATCGCCGTGCGGCGGCAGGCCTGAGCGTCCCGGCCGGTCGAGGCCGATGGCCGGGAAGTGGTACCGGTGTGCGGTTCGCCGCGCACCGGTACCACGTCGTGGTTGCTCGGACCGTTCGACGTGTCCGTCGGTCGTGCAGGCGGTGCGGCGTGGGGCCCGGTCCGGCGGGCGTGGCCGGCTGCTCGGGGTCAGGCGTTCGCGTCCGTGGAGGAGCGCACCACCAGCTGCGGAGCGAAGCGCTCCACGCGCTCCGTCCTTTCACGGTCAGGGGCCTGAAGGAGCGTCAGGGCGCGTTCGGCCATGGTGGTGAGCGGGTGGCGGATGGAGGTGATGGGCGGGTCGAGGAGTTCGAGTATCTCGGTGTCGTCGAAGCCGGTGACGGCGATCCGGCCGGGGACGGGGACCGCCGAGCGCTGCAGGGTGCTGACCAGCCCCACCGCGAGGACGTCCGCGCCGCAGACGACGGCGTCGATCTCGGCGTGCCGTTCGGCGATGCGGCGGCCCGCGGTGCGGCCGGCGTCGGTGGTGAAGCTGGGCAGCAGGACGGTGGTGGCGTCGGCCCCGCGGGCCTCGGTGAAGGCGGCGAGGCGTTCCGCGCCGGAGGAGGAGGCCTGGTCGGCGGCGACCAGGGCGATCCGGTGGCGGCCGAGGCCTTCGAGGTGGTCGAGGAGCAGCCGCATCGCGGCGGTGTTGTCGAGGGTGACGGCGACGGTGCCGGAGCCGGTGGCCCAGCGGTCGAAGAGGACGACGGGGGCGCGCTTGGCGGCGGCCCGGACGGCGGGGCCGGACGCGCCGGCGGAGACGGGGACGACGAGCAGGCCGTCGACGCGGCCGCCGAGCAGGGTCTCGATCTGCTCGGCCTCGACGGCGGTGTCGTTGGCGGCGTCGGAGACCACCAACTGCCCGCCGGCGGCGCGGACTTGCTGGGCGATGGCGTCGGCGAGCTGGACGAAGTACGGGTTGGCGAGCGAGGGGACGACCACGCCGATGGTGCCCGTGGTGCCGGTGCGCAGCGCCCGGGCGGAGTGGTTGGTGCGGTAGCCGAGGCGCTGGGCGGCCTCCTCGACGCGGCGGGCGAGTTCGGGGTCGACGTTGCGCGGGGTGCCGGCCAGGACGCGTGAGGCGGTCGCGCGGGAGACGCCGGCGGCCGCGGCCACGTCGAGGAGTCGGGGCGCTGTCACGTGGGCGGTCCTTCGCGGTCGGAATCGGGCTCGGCTGAGCTGGCGGAATGCGCAGCACGAGGGTACTTGACGGTTTCCGGGGGCTGGTCCACAGTGTGGGAGATCGATCTCCCAAGGAGTGCAGATGCCGCCCATCACCGTCGTCGGTTCGGTCAACCGCGACCTCGTCCTCACCGTCGAGGACCTGCCGCGCCCCGGCGAGACCGTGCTCGCGCGGGGCTTCGTGGAGGGCGTCGGCGGCAAGGGCGCCAACCAGGCCGTCGCGGCGGCCCGGCTCGGGTCGCAGGTGCGCCTGGTCGCCAGGGTCGGCGCGGACGCCGACACCATCCTGCGGGCGCTCGCCGCCGAAGGGGTGGACGTCGAGGCGGTGCGCCCGGAGCCGGAGAGCACCACCGGGATCGCCTCGGTGGTGGTCGACCGGGGCGGCGAGAACACCATCGTGGTCAACCCCGGCGCCAACGCCGCGCTGTCGGTCGCGGACCTGCCGGAGCGGCTGGCCCGGTCGGCGGGCGAGGTGGTCCTGGTGCAGCACGAGATCGCCGCCGAGGTGGTCGCCGCGGCCGTGCTGCGGGCCCGGGAGCAGGGCGGCACGGTCGTCCTCAACCCGGCCCCGGCCCGGCCGGTCGCCCCGGAGGTGCTGTCCGCCGTCGACGTCCTCGTCCCCAACCTCGGCGAACTCGCCACCCTGCTCGGCGCGGAGCCGCCCGCCGGCCCGGACGGGGCGCGTGAGCTGCTGGAACGGGCCGCGCTGCCCTGCCGGGCCGTGGTGGTGACGCTCGGCGCGGACGGGGCGCTGATCAAGCAGCCCGGCCGCCCCGCCGTGCACCTGCCGGCCCCCGTCGTGGACGCCGTCGACACCGTCGGCGCCGGCGACACCTTCTGCGGAGCCCTCGCCGACTCCCTCGCCCGGGGCTCCGACCTGCCGGCCGCCGCCCGCCGCGCCGTCCGCGCGGCCTCGCTGGCCGTGACCGGTCTCGGCGCCCAGTCCTCCATGCCGTCCGCGGCACAGCTCGACGCGGCCGCCGCCCCCGGCGTTCCCGCGGTTCCCGCCGCGTCCTGACGTACTTTCGGTTCCCCGGCGTCCTGACGCACCTTCGGCTTCCCCACCTCCCCCCCGCACCATCGGTTCAACGGAGAACACCCATGCGCAACCTCAAGCTCGGACTGTTCGAGAACGCCCAGACCAACGCGAGCGGCACCGCCACCTGGCGCCACCCCGACAGCCGCCGGCACCTGTTCGACACCCTCGGGTACTGGCGCGAGATCGCGCAGATCTGCGAGGACGCCAAGCTTGACTTCCTGTTCCTGGCCGACGCCTGGGGTTGGTCGGAGATCAACGGGGTGCGCCCGCCGATCGCCACCGAGGAGACCCTGGACCTGCCGCGCCTGGACCCGTTCGTGGTCGCCTCGGCGCTGCTGGCCGGCACCACCGACCTGGGACTGGTGGTGACCGGCTCGGTGCTGGTGGAGCCGCCGTACGCGTTCGCCCGCAGGCTGGCCACCCTGGACCAGTTGTCCGGCGGCCGGCTCGGCTGGAACATCGTGACCACGGGCACGGCCGACACCGCGGTCAAGGCCTTCGGCATGGACATGGTGGCGCACGACGACCGGTACACGATGGCCGAGGACTTCCTCGACCTGGTCTACAAGTACTGGGAGGGCGCCTGGGAGCCGGACGCCCTGGAGAAGGACAAGGACGGCCGGTTCGCCGACCCGGCCAAGGTGCACCTGGTCGAGCACGAGGGTCCGTACTTCCGCTCGCACGGCTACGGCAACACCGCCCGTTCCCCGCAGGGCACCCCGGTGCTGTTCCAGGCCG
This sequence comes from Streptomyces sp. LS1784, assembly GCF_020103755.1. GTDB lineage: Bacteria > Actinomycetota > Actinomycetes > Streptomycetales > Streptomycetaceae > Kitasatospora. The sequence continues at coordinate 25,986 of NZ_JAHSQD010000003.1, read as the reverse complement.
GCGCCTCCCCGGCAGGCCGCCGGGTCGGCGGGCGGCACGGGGAGTGCATGTTCGTCGGCAGCGGCTCGGTGCAGCAGCTCGCCGGGCACACCGCGGCGATCCGCGAGGAGGCCGTACGGGCGGGCCGCCGGGCCGACGAGGTCAAGGTGATGTCGGCGTTCTCCTGCGTGGTCGGCGCCACCACCGCGGACGCCGAACGCCGTTGGCAGCGTGTCCTGGACGCCCAGCGTCCGGAGGTCACCGTCGCCAGCTACGCCATGTTCACCGGCCTCGACCTGTCCTCGTACGCGCCGGACACCCCGATGTCGGAGCTGTCCACCGAGATGTCGCAGACCCAGGTCGCCCGGTTCGCCGGCAAGACCGTCGGTGACGTCCTCGCCGACTGGCACACCCACGGCGTCGGCGCCCGTCCGGTGGTCGGCACCGCCGAGGAGATCGCCGACGAGATCTGTGCCCTGGCGGAGGGCGCCGACCTGGACGGCTTCCTGCTCTCCCCGACCGTGCAGCCGGCCTCCACCACGGAGTTCGTCGAGTCGGTGCTGCCGATCCTGCGCGCCCGCGGCGTCTTCCGCGGCGAGTACGCGGCCGGCGAGTCGCTGCGCGAGCGGCTCACCGGCGCGTCCGACCGGGCGCTGCCGGCCAGCCACCCGGCCGCGCAGTACCGGCACTGAACCACCCCACTCGCGACGAGAGGACGGCGACGACCATGGTCACTCCCGCCCACCATCCGAACCCGCCCGCCGCCGCGTCCGCGGAACCGAACGCGGTCGTACCGCACACGGCGGAGCTGAACGCCGCGGCGCTGCGCCAGGCGTTCGGGGCCTACCCCACCGGGGTGGTCGCGCTCGGCGCGCTGCGCGACGGCGAACCGGTCGGGCTCGCGGTGAGCTCCTTCGTGTCGATCTCGCTGGAGCCGCCGATGGTCGCCGTCAGCGTGGCCCGCACCTCGACCACCTGGCCGAGGCTGACGGAGGCGCCGGTCCTGGGGCTGAGCGTGCTCAGCCGTGGCCAGGGCGCGCTCTGCCGACGGCTCGCCTCCCGCGAGGGCGACCGCTTCGACGGCACCGGGTGGCAGGCGACGCCGGACGGCGCTGTGCTGATCCACGACGCGGCGCTGTGGCAGACCGCCCGGGTGAACGCGGTGTACGACGGCGGCGACCACGAGATCGTCCTGATGGAGCTGCTCACCGTCGAGCTGTTCCCCGGGGTGGAGCCGCTGGTCTTCCACACCAGCCAGTTCCGTGAGCTCACCCCCCATGGCTGACGCTCCGACGACCCCCCTGTCCGGCACCGTGGTGCACGGTGCCGGCCGGGGGCGGGGGCTGGGCTTCCCCACCGCCAACATCGCCTCCGACCCCGGTGCGCCCGTCCCGCCGCCCGCGATCTACAGCGGCTGGCTGGCCCGCCGCGCGACGGGCACCGTGCACCGCGCGACGATCAGCATCGGCACCAACCCCACCTTCTGCGACACCTCCGAGATCCACACCGAGGTGTACTGCCACGACGCCCCGGGCGACCTGTACGGCGAGCGCGTCGACCTGTGGTTCGTCGCCCGGATCCGGGACACCGAGAGGTTCGCCTCCGTCGACGAGCTGCTGCTCGCCGCCCGGGAGGACGTCCGCCGCTCCGAGACCCTGCTGGACTCCGAGCACGGACGGCACGTCCTCGCCGCCCTCTCCTGATCCACCGGTGCCGCCCTTCCCCTCCTGATCCACCGGCACCACCACCCTTCACCTGCCGGCGCGCACACCCGCCCCCCTCACGACTGCGCGCGCCCCGCGCCCCGAGCCCGGTCGGCCCCGCACCCCGCTTCGGCGGGGCCGACCGCCCCTTCCCCCACCTCGCTCCGCACGAACAAAGGTGTGAGTCATGAGCGCGTTCCACTGGCTGAACGAGCAGTTCGACTTCTTCGGCCTCCCCGTCTACTGGTCCGACTTCCTGGGCAACATCCTGGCGCTCGCCACCGTCTGGCTGGCCCTGCGGCGCTCGCTGGTGGCCTGGCCGGTGCAGATCCTCGGCTCGGTGCTGCTGCTGATCGCCAGCCTGAACGTGCACCTCGGCGGCAACGCCGCCCGGCAGATCGTCATCATCGTCTCGGCCTCCTGGGGCTGGGCGACCTGGAAGCGCAGCCGGGAGCAGGAAGGCACCATCAACGTCCGCTGGGCGTCCGGGCGGGAACGCGCGGTGCTGATGGCCGCGATGGTGCTGGGGACGGCCGCGTTCGGTGCGGTGCTGAAGGGGACGGACGCCTCGTTCTACCCCGGGGCGCCGTGGTGGATGGTGCTCGCGGACGCCTGGATCTTCGTCGGTTCGATCCTCGCCATGTACAGCCAGGCCCGCCGCTACGTGGAGTTCTGGTTCGTCTGGCTGGCCGTCGACCTGGTGGGCGTGCCGCTCGCGGTCCACTCCGAGCTGTACTTCTCCGGCATCGTCTACGGGATCTTCTTCGTGATGGTGCTGCTCGGCATCCGCGACTGGGCGTCCCGCAGCAGACCGCAGGAGATCGCCTCGCCGCTGGAGCCCGCCGTCCTGGTCGAGGGCCGGGACGACGCCCGCACGGGCGGCAGCCCCGTTTCCCGGGCCGGGGCGGCCGACTGACGGTAAGTCACCACAAGCGCACCGCACTCCGCCCGCGGGCCGGACCCCTTCTCCGGGGCCCGGCCCGCGCCGGCGCCTCCGGCGTGGACGGCCGTGCCCTCGGCGGGTCGCAGCTCCAGCGGTCCCGGCAGCAGAATCCGCACGCCGCTGCCGTGCTCTCGTCCCTCCTCGGCTCCCGGGCCGGCACGGCGCGCGGTGGGGGCAGGGCGCGCTGACCGGCGTCCTGTCGAAGGAGGCGGGTGGCGCCCGTGTGGGGGCGGCGCGGTGTTCACGGAACTCACCCGGGCGGTGGGGGCGGTGTTTACCGCACGGCCGCGAGCCGCCGTTCCGAAACGCGCCGGCGAAGGCCGGATGGTGTCGGGGATTTTGACATCCCACTTAAATTCATACAGTCTTCTCGGCATGTCTGACCGCCACCCGATCGAGTGCGCCGCCATCGAGCTGGCGCTGATCGGCGTGGCCGCGCACTGCGTTTCCGACAATCTCTGTCGCTGAATCCGCCTGTCCCGACGCGTTTTGCGGTGATCGCCGCGTCGGGGCGTCGCCCCTTCCTGCGGGCGCGGTGCCGCTCACTCTTCCCAAGGCCTCACTGTCGCCCGCCTTCCTCCGTGCACCATCGGTAGCGAAAGGCCCCCTTTCCGATGTCTCGAACCACCTTCACCCCCCGCCGCCTCGCCGCGGCGACCGTCACCGTCGCCCTGGTCGTCGGAGTGGCGGCGTGCGGACCGAAGGCCGACGGCGGTGGAGGCGCCGACAAGGGCGCCGCGCCGCAGCAGGGCGGCACCCTCACCGTCCTCAACCAGAACCCGCAGGACCAGTTCGACCCCGCACGGCTCTACACCTCCGGCGGCGGCAACGTGCCCTCCCTGGTCTTCCGCACCCTCACCACCCGCAACCGGGCCGACGGCGCGGCCGGCACCAAGGTGGTCCCGGACCTCGCCACCGACACCGGCACCCCGTCGGAGGGTGCGACGGTGTGGACCTACCGGCTCAAGGACGGCCTCACGTACGAGGACGGCTCGCCGATCACCACCGCCGACATCAAGTACGGCATCGAGAGGTCGTTCGCTCCCGAACTCTCCGGTGGCGCACCGTTCCTGAGGGACTGGCTGGTCGGCGCCGCGGACTACCAGGGTCCGTACAAGGACGGTGGCGGTCTGAGCGCCATCGAGACCCCGGACGAGAAGACCATCGTCTTCCATCTCGCCAAGCCCGAGGGCGACTTCCCGTACCTGGCCACCCAGACGCAGTTCGCACCCGTCCCGAAGGCGAAGGACACCGGGACGAAGTACCAGGAGCACCCCGTCTCCTCCGGCCCCTACCAGGTCGTCAAGAACGAGAACGACGGTGCCCACCTCGTCCTCACGCGCAACCCCAACTGGTCTGCGGCGACGGACGACCAGCGCAAGGCGTACCCGGACACCATCGACGTGCAGTCCGGGCTCGACCCGGCGGTGATCAACCAGCGGCTCTCCGCCGGCACCGGCGCCGACGCGGCCGCCGTCACCACCGACACCAACCTCGGCCCCTCCGAACTCGCCCAGGTGAAGGACGACAAGGCCCTCGCCGCACGCGTGGGCACCGGCCACTTCGGCTACGTCAACTACCTGGCGTTCAACCCCAAGGTCAAGCCCTTCGACAACCCCAGGGTCCGGCAGGCCGTCGCCTACGCGATCAACCGCACCTCGGTCGTCAACGCCGCCGGCGGCTCCTCGCTCGCCGAGGCCGCCACCACCTACCTGCCCAACCAGGAGACGTTCGGGTACACGCCGTACGACCCGTTCCCGGCCGGCGCCACCGGCAACCCGGAGAAGGCCAAGGAGCTGCTGAAGGAGGCCGGTTACCCGGACGGTCTGACCATCACGCTCACCCACTCCAGCGCCACGGGCAAGGGCTACGGCCCGGACCTGGCCACCGCCGTCCAGGACGGCCTGAAGGCGGCGGGGATCACCGTCCAGCTGGAGGCCCTGGACTCCACCAGGTACTCCAAGACGATCCACACCGTCAGCACCGAGCCCGGCCTCTTCCTCTCCGGCTGGGGCGCCGACTGGCCGTCCGGCGGCCCCTTCCTCGCGCCGATCTTCGACGGCCGGCAGATCGTCACCGACGGCTACAACTTCAACTCCGCGCAGCTGGACGACCCGTCGGTGAACGACGAGATCGACCAGATCAACAAGATCACCGACCACGCCGAGGCCGCCAAGCGCTGGGGCGCCCTGGACAAGCGGATCGGCGAGCAGGCCCTCACCGTCCCGCTGTTCCACCCCGTCTACAAGCGGCTGTCCGGCAAGGACGTCCGCAACATCGTCATCAGCGACTGGACCGGCGTGCTCGACATCTCCCAGGTCGCGGTCAAGTAGCGGACGGCGACGGACGGATCGATCGGACAACCATGGCTCCACAGGAACCCAGAGCCGGGGAGGGCCTCGCGGCCTCCCCGGCCGCCGGGGGGCGACAGGTGTGGCGGCGGCTGCTCGCGCGGCGCGCCGTCCTCGCCGCCGGCCTCGTCATCGTCCTGCTCGTCCTGATCGCGGCGGCGGCACCGCTGCTCGGCGCGATCGAAGGCCAGGACCCCACCAGCTACCACAACGACCTGCTCGACTCGGCGGCCGGCGGGGTGCCCAACGGCTCCTTCGGCGGTGTCAGCGCCGAGCACTGGCTCGGCGTCGAACCGGGCACCGGGCGCGACGTGTTCGCCCGACTGGTCGACGGCGCCAGGATCTCGCTGCTCGTCGCCGTCGGCGCCACCCTCGTCCAGGTCGCGATCGGCGTCCTGCTCGGGCTGGCCGCGGGCCTCGGCAGCCGGGTGCTCGACCAGCTGATCGGCAACACCACCGAGGTGATGCTCGCGCTGCCCTCGCTGGTCTTCGCCATCTCGCTGATGGCGGTCGTGCCCTCCGGCTTCCCCCGCCCGCTCCTGCTGACCCTGGTCATCGGGCTGCTGGGCTGGGGCGGCACCTCCCGGCTGGTCCGGGCGCAGACGCTCAGCCTCCGGCAGCTCGACTACGTGGCCGCGGCCCGGCTGGCCGGCGCCACCCGGTGGCGGATCGCCCGCCGGGAGCTGCTGCCCTCCCTGGCCGCGCCGGTCATCACCTACGCGGCGGTCCTGCTGCCGTCCAACGTGATGGCCGAGGCCGGGCTGTCCTTCCTCGGTGTGGGCGTCAAGCCGCCGACCTCGTCGTGGGGCCAGATGCTCTCCGGCGCGACCACCTGGTTCCGTGCGGACCCGATGTACGTGCTGCTCCCGTCGGCGCTGCTGTTCGTCACCGTGCTCGCCTTCACCGTGCTCGGCGATGCCGTCCGCACCGAGCTCGACCCCCGCGCGGCCTCCCGGCTGCGGGTCGGTACGGCGCGCGGCAGCGCCGGTTCGCCGGCGGACCGGCCCGCCTCGGACGCCCGTCCTTCGAGCACCACCGAGGAGGCCACCGCATGACCCGCTTCCTGCTCCGCAAGGCCGTCGGCATGCTCGGCGTCCTGCTCGCGCTCTCCCTGATCGTCTACGCGGTCTTCTACATCGCCCCCGGCGACCCCGCCCAGCTGGCCTGCGGCGAGAAGTGCAGCCCCGCCCAGGTCGCCCAGGTGCGCGAACGCCTTGGCCTCGACGCGCCCGTCCACCTGCAGTACGCCCACTTCCTCCAGGGCATCGTCGCCGGCCGCGACTTCAGCGCCGGAACGGGCCTGCTGCACTGCCCGGCGCCCTGCCTCGGCGTCTCCTACCGCAGCGGCGAGCAGGTCACCGACATGATCTCCGCCCGGCTCCCGGTCACGGCCTCGCTGGCGCTCGGCGCGATGGTGGTCTGGCTGGTCCTCGGGGTCGGCGCCGGGCTGGTCTCCGCGCTGCGCCGGGGCCGGCTCGGCGAGCGCCTGCTGACCGGGCTGACGCTGGCCGGCAGCTCCGTCCCGGTGTTCATCATCGGCCTGGTGCTGCTCATCGTCCTGTGCGCCCAGCTCCAGTGGCTGCCGTTCCCGAGCTACGTGCCGCTCACCGAGGACCCGCAGCAGTGGTTCTGGGGCCTGCTGCTGCCCTGGGTCTCGCTCGCCCTCATCGAGTCCGCCAAGTACGCCCGGCTGACCCGCTCGTCCATGCTGGAGGCCCTCGCCGACGACCACATCCGGACCTTCAGGGCGTACGGCGTCAGCGAACGGAGCCTGGTGACCAGGCACGCGCTGCGCGGCGCGCTCACCCCGGTGATCGCGCTCACCGCCATCGACCTCGGGACGATGTTCGGGTCCGCCGTGCTGACCGAGTCGCTCTTCGGCCTCCCGGGGCTCGGCAAGCTGCTGGTCACCTCGGTCGGACTGATCGACCTGCCGACCGTCGTGGGCCTCACCCTCGTCACCGGGTTCTGCGTGGTCCTCGCCAACGTCATCGCGGACGTGCTCTACGCGGTGTCCGACCGAAGGGTGGTCCTGACGTGAGCGCCGTGCCCCTGAGTGCCGAACCCCTGAGCGCCGCACGCCTGGTCGCCGGACCGCCGAGCGCCGGACCCCTGGTCGACGTCCGGGACCTGGTCGTCGACTTCCCGGTCGGCGACGGCCACGTCCGCGCCGTCGACGGCGTGGGCTTCACCCTGGAGGCCGGGCAGGCGCTGGGCATCGTCGGCGAGTCCGGCTCCGGCAAGAGCACCGTCGCCTACGGACTGCTCGGCCTGCACCGCGGGACCGGCGCCCGGATCGGCGGCTCGGTCCGGGTCGCCGGCGTCGACGCCGTCACCGCCGAGGGCGAGGAACTCCGGCGCCTGCGCGGCGGGTTGGCGGCCATGGTGTTCCAGGACCCGCTCTCCGCCCTCGACCCGTACTACGCGGTGGGGGACCAGATCGCCGAGGTCGTACGGGTGCACCGGGACGTCTCCCGCCGGGATGCCAGGGCCCGGGCCGTCGAGGTGCTCGACCGCGTCGGCATCGCCGACGCGGCACGCCGCTCGCGGTCGCGTCCGCACGAGTTCAGCGGCGGCATGCGCCAGCGGGTGCTGATCGCGATGGCGCTGGCCTGCGAGCCGCGGCTGCTGGTCGCCGACGAGCCGACGACCGCGCTGGACGTCACCGTCCAGGCCCAGATCCTCGACCTGCTGCACGAGTTGCGCGCCGAGACCGGGGCCGGGCTGGTCCTGGTCACCCACGACCTGGGCGTGGTCGCCGGGAGCGTCGACCGGGTGCTGGTGATGAAGGACGGCCGGGCGGTGGAACACGGCCCGGTCACCGAGGTGTTGGGCGCTCCGCGCGAGCCGTACACCCGCGCGCTGCTGTCGGCGGTGCCGCGGGTCGACGCCCCGGAGGCCCTCGCCGGGCCTGCCGGTTCCACCGGGCCCGTCGAGGGCGACGTCCTGCTCGAAGCCGTCGACCTGCGCCGGGAGTTCGCCACCCGCGGCGGCCTCGCCCGGCGCGCCGCCCCCGTGACCGCCGTGGACGGGGTATCGCTCACCGTGCGGGCCGGCGAGACGCTGGGCATCGTGGGCGAGTCCGGCTCCGGGAAGACCACGCTCGGACGGATGCTCGTCCGGCTGCTGGAGCCGACCGGCGGACGGCTCCACTATCGCGGCCGGGACATCGGAGCGCTCGGGGAGAAGGAACTGCGCCCGATCCGACGGGAGTTGCAGATGGTCTTCCAGGACCCGGTCTCCTCGCTCAACCCGCGCCGCAGCATCGGGGAGTCCGTCGCCGACCCGCTGCGCGTCGCGGGCGAGAGCGACGAGCGCCGCATCCGCACCCGGGTCGGCGATCTCCTCGAACGCGTCGGGCTCGACGCCGACTGGTACCACCGCTACCCGCACGAGTTCTCCGGCGGGCAGCGGCAGCGGGTCGGCATCGCCCGGGCGCTGGCGCCCCGGCCGCGACTGATCGTCTGCGACGAGCCGGTCTCCGCGCTGGACGTCACCACCCAGGCTCAGGTGGTCGAGCTGCTGGGCGAGCTGCAGCGCGACCTCGGCCTCGCGCTGGTCTTCATCGCCCACGACCTCGCCGTGGTCCGGCAGGTGAGCGACCGCGTCGCGGTCATGCGGGCCGGGCGGATCGTGGAACAGGGCGACGCCGACGCCGTGTACGACTCACCCCGGCACGACTACACCAAGGGCCTGCTGGCCGCCGTCCCGGTGCTCGACCCCGCCGAGGCGACCGCCCGCCGGCACGCCCGACTGGCGTCCGCCGGCGCCTGACCGGCCCCCGCGCCATCACGGGTGGAGCCTCCGACGCACGTCGGAGGCTCCACCCGTCGGGCTTGTCAGGACCCGGGGCGCCGGTACGAAGACGTGGGCCTCGCCCCTCAACGCCCGTTCCCGGCAGCGCGGCGGGCATCCGTGCGACGGCGTCATCGGGAGGGCAGCCAGGCCTCGTCGTCGGTGGCATGTGCCAGCACGCGCTGGAGGAGCCCGCGCAGGGTCTCGACCTCGTCCGGGCCGAGATCGCCGAGCAGTTCCGCCTCCACCCGTTCGAGCGGGCCGTCGATCCGGGTCAGCATGTAGTGCGCCGTGTCGGTGAGCTCCAGTCGTCGTGAGCGATCATCGGCTCCGGGGCGCCGGCGCACGTGGTCGGCCTCGACCAGCTCGTCGACGAGCCGGTGCACCGACTGCCGGGCGATGCCGAGTTGGCGGGCCAGATCGGCCATGGTCAGTCCGGGTTCGAGGAAAAGCTGGACGAGCAGACCATATTGACGAAGCGTCAAATCGTAGTCGCGCAGGCGCTGGTCCGCGCGGCGCGTCGCCACCGTGCTGGCCGCGGCCAGGAGATAGGGGATGTGGGTCCTCAAGGCGGTTCACCTCAACCGGGGGAGACCGTGGTCATTCCGTCGCCGACGGTACGTCATGTCCCTTGGTGACGTGGTGGTCGGCTTCTCCGGCGGGCAGGCCGGGACCGCGGCGCCAGGTCGACGGGTGCGGCAGGACGGGATTCACAGGGAGGCTCTGCGCATGCCGCGGATCCCGGCCACGACACCCAGCGCCGCGACGGCGGCGGCCGCGACGAATCCGTACAGCACGCCCGACTCGGTCAAACGGCCGTCGAAGAGGGCACGTTCGGCCTCGACCACGTGCGTCACCGGGTTGATCCGGCTCAGCACGTAGAGCCAGGCCGGCGCGGCCTCCCGGGTGATCGGCAGCAGGACTCCGGAGAGCAGCAGCAGGGGGAAGAAGACCACCTGCTGCACCCCGTAGAACAGGGTCTGCTGCCGACGGGAGTGGAGCGCCAGGGTGAAGGACAGCGCGCCGATACCGACGCCGAAGACGCTCAGCAGCATCATTCCGGCCAGGGCGCCCGGCAGGTGCAGCCGGAAGTCGGTCGGCAGGAGCAGGAGGAGGATCAGCAGGGCCTGCGCGAGTAGGACCACGACCTCCTTGAGGGTCCGTCCGACGAGCATGGCGGCCCGGTTGAGCGGCGTGACGAGCAGCCGCTCGAAGGCGCCCGAGGACATCTCGCCGAGCAGTGAGGCGCCCGCTCCCGCGGTGGCGGACAGGCCGAGCAGGACGAGCATGCCGGGCACGAACCACTGCCAGGGCGAGCCCGCACCCGCCGGTCCGCCGGCCTCGCCCGGGAGCAGCGGCGCGAAGAGGGCGAGCAGCAGGAACGGCAGCATCATCGTGAAGAGCAGACCGGCGGGCCGGCGCAGCTCGGGCCCGAGTTCGCGGGCGAACACGGTGCGGGTGTCGGTGAGTACCTTCAAGGTCACGCTCCCCGGTGCGAGGTGGTCGGGATGCCGGCGCCAGCGCCCTCCGGGAGGGTGCGGCCGGTCAGGGCGAGGAAGACGTCGTCCAGGGTCGGGCGGTCCAGCCGGGTGCTGTGCACCCGGATCCCGGCCGCGTCGAGGTCACGCAGCAGCTCCGGCAGCCGGACGTCGCCGTCGCAGGCCCGCACCCGCACCTCCCGGTCGTCGACGGTCACGTCCCGGACGGCCCGCAGGGCGCGGGCCCGGGCCGCGGCCGGGCCGGTGTCGGCAGGCTCGGCGGTCGTGAAGGTGATGAGGTCACCGGCGAGATCGTTCTTGAGGCGCTCGGGGGAGCCGTCGGCGATCACCCGGCCGTGGTCGACGACCAGGACCCGCCCGGCCCAGAGGTCGGCCTCCTCCAGGTAGTGGGTGGTGAAGACGATGGTGGTGCCGAGCTCCTTGTGCAGGCACAGCACGTGTTCCCGGATGTCGGCGCGGCTGTGCGGGTCGAGCCCGGTGGTGGGCTCGTCGAGGAAGAGCAGGTCCGGTTCGTGGACCAGGGCCATGGCGATGTCGAGCCGACGGCGCTGGCCCCCGGAGAGGGTGCCCACCGTCCGCCGGGCCAGCCCTTCCAGTTCGAGGGCGTCCAGGAGACGTTCGGCCCGGACGCGGGACCCGGCGCGACTCAGGCCGTGGGCGCGGCCCTGGGTGACGAGTTCGTCGACGACCCGGAAGTCGGTACCGGCGCTGTTGCCCTGGCCGAGGTAGCCGATCCGGCGGCGCACCCCGGCGGGGTCGGCCATGACGTCGTGCCCGGCGACGGTGGCGGTGCCCGCGGTCGGGGCGAGCAGGGTGGTCAGCATCCGCAGGCTGGTGGTCTTCCCGGCGCCGTTCGGGCCGAGGAAGGCCACCACGGAACCGGCCTCGATGTCGAGATCGAGACCGCGTACCGCGTCGACGGTCTCTCCTCTGACGCGGAACCTTCGGGTGAGTCCGTGGGTGTGGATCATGAGTCTCCCGTACGAGGGCATGGAGGGGGTGCGGAGGTCACGGCTGCCGTGCGGGCCGACCGGAACGGCCCCGGGCATGCGGAGGAGAAGTCAGGCCCTGGGCTCTTGACTTCTGAGAGCTTAGAAGCGTCAATAACGTCTTTGTCAGGTCTGCTGACAGTCCCGGGCGTTGCCACACGCGGATGCCGCACGAGCGATCCGGCCGGAATCGCGCCCGCCGGGCAGCGCGGGTGGGCCCGGCCCGGAAGGACGCCGTCGGATTGACACGGCCATCCGGGGGCCACAGCGTGGCAGGTAGCACTCTCCGTGCTGGTCGGTCCCGGTTCCGCCGTGTCGAGGACGTCGGTGCGCAGCGGGGCGGCGCGGCAGGCCTCGCGATGCCCGCCGGACCCGAGAGGAACTGGTACAGGCGATGTCGGACGGACGAACGGCCAGGCGCATTGCGAAGTTCATCAAGCCGCTGCGGGTGAAGCCGGGGTCGCGGGTGAACCTCGCGGAGGACTTCGACCCCCGGTACAAGGCGGGCATGAAGAAGCGCGAGGGCGTGGAGCTGCTGCACACCGGCGTGTCGCTGCTCTCGGAGTACCAGGCACGGCTGGCCGCCCAGGACACCTACGGAGTGCTGTTCTGCCTCCAGGCGCTCGACGCCGGCGGGAAGGACGGAACGATCCGTCACGTCATGAGCGGGGTGAATCCGCAGGGCGTCCACGTGAGCAGCTTCAAGGTTCCCTCCGCGGAGGAGCTCGACCACGACTTCCTGTGGCGGTACGCGCAGCGGCTCCCGTCGCGCGGGGACATCGGGATCTTCAACCGGTCGCACTACGAGGAGGTCCTCGTGGTGCGTGTCCATCCGGACAACCTCGACCGGCAGAAGCTGCCGGAGGAGGCGAAGGGCCCGGGGGTCTGGCACCGCAGGTACCGGGAGATCAACGACTGGGAGCGCTACCTCACCGACAACGGGATCAAGGTGGTGAAGGTCTTCCTGAACCTCTCCAAGGAGGAGCAGCGCAGCCGCTTCCTGGCGCGGATCGACCTGCCCGAGAAGAACTGGAAGTTCTCCGAGGCCGACATCCGCGAGCGTGAGCGCTGGGACGACTACCAGGAGGCGTTCTCCGACATGCTGTCGGCCACGAGCACGCCGTGGGCGCCCTGGTACGTCGTGCCGGCCGACCGCAAGTGGTTCGCGCGCATCTGCTCGGCGGCGGTGCTCGCGCACACGCTGATCGAGATCGATCCGCAGTTCCCCACGGTCGACGAGCAGGCCCGGAAGGAACTGCGCGCGGCCAAGCGCCGGCTGGAGGGCGAGGCCCCCCGAGGCGGCCGCGCGTGACCCGTCCGCGCAGGCGCGCCGGACCGACCGACGCCCGGGTGGACGTTCCCGGATCTTGAGGAGTGAGGATGGCGGAGCAAGTGAAGGTGGCGGAGCAGGTTGGGCCGTCAGGCCCGCAGGAGTCCCCGGACCCCTGGTACGCGCGTCCTCCCCGGGAGGTCGCGTCCTCGCTCGGGGTGGATCCGGCGACCGGGCTCACCGCCGCCCGGGCGGCCGAACTGCTCGCCGCGAACGGGCCGAACGCGTTGCCCGAGGAGAAGCCGAGGCCCGACTGGCTGCGCTTCCTCGACCAGTACCGCAGCTACATGCAGATCATCCTGGTGGCGGCGGCGGTGGTCTCGCTGGCGATCAAGGAGTGGACCACCGGGGTCCTGCTGATCGTCCTGACGCTGTTCAACGCGGTGGTCGGTCTGCGGCAGGAGGGCAAGGCCGAGAGCGCGATGAACGCGCTGAGGTCGATGATGAAGGCCACCGCGCGGGTGCGGCGGGACGGGACGGAGGCGGAGGTCCCGGCCGAACAGCTGGTCGTGGGCGACGTGGTGCTCGTCGCGGCGGGCGACGAGGTCCCGGCGGACGGACGGATCGTCGAGGCCAGCGCGCTGCAGATCGACGAGTCGGCGCTGACCGGCGAGAGCGTCCCCGCCGCCAAGAACGCCGGCACACTGCCGGCCGATCGGCTGGGCCCGGGCGACCAGACCAACATGGCGTTCATGAACACCCCGGTCACCCACGGCAGCGGACTGCTCGTCATCACCGCGACGGGCGCCGACACCGAACTGGGCAAGATCTCCGGGATGCTGTCGGCGACCGAGAGGGAGCAGTCGCCGCTCACCAGGGAGCTCAACACCCTGACGCTGTGGATCGCGGGGGCGGCCGGCCTGACCATGGTCGTGATGTTCGCGCTCGGCCGCAGCCGCGACCAGGCGTGGGACGCCCTCTTCGTCAGTGCGGTCTCGCTGGCCATCGCGGCCATCCCGGAGGCGTTGCCGACGGTCAGCCAGGTCATCCTCTCCGTCGGCAGCCTCAACCTGGCCAGGCGGCACGCGATCGTGAAGGAACTGCCGTCCGTCGAGACCCTCGGCTTCACGTCGGCCATCAACTCCGACAAGACCGGCACCCTGACGATGAACCAGATGACGGTCGTGGAGGTGCTCAGCCCCACCGACCGCTACACCGTCTCCGGCACCGGCTACCGCCTCGACGGGCGGATCCACCACGCGGCGGGCTCCGCCCCGAGCATCGAGGACGCCGTCCTGCCCTACCTGGTCGCCAACGACGCGAAACTGGTCGACGGCGAGGTCGTCGGCGACCCGACCGAGGGCGCCCTGCTCGTTCTCGGCCACAAGGCCGGGCTGGACATCGAGGCCAGCCGGGAGCGTTTCCCCCGGCTCGCCACGCTGCCGTTCGACCCGAGCTACAAGCTGATGGCCAGCTTCAACGAGGCAAAGGACGCGGACGGCCGGGCGGTGGTGCGGTGCTTCGTGAAGGGCGCGGCCCCCGCGGTCATGGCCCGCGCCTCCTCGGCCCTCTCGGAGGGCGTCGTCATCCCCTGGGACGCGGACCTCAGCGCACGCGCCCAGGCGCAGACCGAGCGGATGGGCGGCGAAGGACTGCGGGTGATGGCCGGGGCCGTCCGGGACCTGGACCCGGCGGACTTCGACCCGGACGGCGACCTGCTGGCGTTCGTCGAGGATCTGCGGATGACCAGCCTGGTGGCCATGGTCGACCCGCCGCGAGAGGAGTCACGGGCCGCGGTCGCCAGCGCGCAGGCCGCCCACATCCGGGTCCGCATGGTGACGGGCGACGACGTCACCACCGGAGCGGCCATCGCCCGCCAACTCGGCATCGAGGGTGAGGCCGTCCTCGGCGCCGACTTCGCCGCCCTGCCGGAGCACGAGCGACTGGCCCGGATCGACGGCATCGGCGTGGTCGGCCGGGTCGCGCCCGAGCACAAGGTGCTGCTCGCCGCCACGCTCAAGCAGAAGGGCGACGTGGTCGCCATGACCGGCGACGGCGTCAACGACGCGCCGGCGATCAAGGCCGCCGACATCGGCATCGCCATGGGCAGCGGCACCGACGCGGCGAAGAACGCGAGCCGCATGGTCCTCGCCGACGACGACTTCGCCACCATCGTCTACGCCGTGGAGGAGGGCCGGAAGCTCTACGACAACCTCACCAAGTACATCCGGTTCGTCCTGGTGCTGCTGGTGACGTTCGTGCTGACCTTCCTCGGAGCCGCGCTCCTGAACATCGCCGCGGGTGAACCGTTCACCCCGGCGCAGGTCCTGTGGGTCCACTTCGTGGTCAACGCCCCGTTCGGCTTCGCCCTGGGCTTCGACCAGGAGAGCCCCGGTCTGATGCGGCGCACCCCGCGCCCGCGCGGCGAGACGGTGCTGACCAGGCCCGTGGTGATCACCGTCGGACTCGCCGGGCTGGCCGTCACGGTCGCCCTGCTCGGGCTGACCAAGCTGGGCGAGGCGCACTACCACAGCACGCACGTCGGCAACTCGATCGCGTTCACCGCCTTCGCGCTCTGCCTGATCGTGGCGGCCTACGAGTGCCGCAGTGAGCGCGGCTCCGCGCTGACCGTCAGCACCTTCGACAGCAAGCAGATGAACCTGGCGGCCCTGGGCGAGTTCGTCCTGGCGGTGCTGGTCACCCAGATGGACGTGTTCCACCGCATCCTCGGAACCACCGACATCGACGCCCGACAGTTCGGATGGGCCCTGCTGGCCGCCGTCGCGCTCCTGCTGCTGTGGGAGCTGGGCAAGTTCGTGGCCCGCAGACTGCCGGCCGCCCGTGGCGGGGCGGCGATCGCCTCCCGTCCGTGACGGTGTTCCGGAGTCGGCCGAACAGCCGGAGCCGGTACGGTGGTTCGTCCCCAACACCCAGGCGAACGTCGAGCTGGACATCACCGCGTCGGATTCGTGACAACGGCCTCGACGAGCAGGCAGGAGCATCCCGCCCGATGACCCGACACGACCGGTTCGCCCCTCACCCCGAGACGCACACCGCCTCCCGGGCCGGTTGGCTGCGCGCCGCCGTGCTCGGCGCCAACGACGGCCTGGTCTCCATCGCCAGCCTCATGGTCGGCCTGGCCGCCAGTGGCGTGAGCACCTCCACCGTGGTCACCGGAGGCCTGGCAGGCCTGTCGGCAGGGGCCATGTCCATGGCCGCGGGCGAGTACGTCTCCGTCAGCTCCCAGGTCGACGTCGAGACCGCCGACCGCGCCAAGGAAGCCCGTGAACTCGCCGAAGCCCCCGAAGCCGAACTCGCCGAACTCACCGCCATCTACGAGAACCGCGGCGTCCCCCGCGACCTCGCCCGCCAGGTGGCCGAGGCCCTGCATGCGGCCGACCCGCTACAGGCCCACCTGCGCGACGAACTCGGCCACAACGAACAGACCGCCGCCAACCCCCTCCAGGCCGCCCTCGCCTCCGCCGCCAGTTTCCTCGTCGGCGGACTCCTCCCCTTCCTCGGCCTCCTCGCGTCCTCCAGCACGGCCCGCCTGTGGCTGATCGTCGTCGTCACCCTCTGCGGCCTCGCCCTCGCCGGCGTACTGGGCGCTCGCGCCGCCGGCACCACCGTGCTGGGGCCCGCCGCCCGTGTTGTCATCGGCGGCGGCCTCGCCATGGCGGTCACGGCCGCCGTCGGCCAGATCGCCCATGTCTCCGGCGTCTGAACCGCCGTCGCCGAGGAGCCGGCGCTCTGACATCGGGCCGTGGGGCGCCTTCCGCGTCACGCCGAGGCACATCGTGAGGTCGCCGATGGACGATGCCACGCGGCGTCGACGACAAGCACCCCGGGCGATGGGGCCGTTCGACCCTTGTGGCAGGTCCGGCTTGCGCGCAGCGTAGGCGTGCATCGGATCGGGGCCGGACATCAGAAGAAGGACGGGCATGAGCACGGAGATCGCAGTGGTGGCCTTCGGGGGCATCCCGCGCGAGGTGCTGGCGGAGGGACGCGCGAGGATCGCGGCGGCCTCCCAGAGCGCCAACGCGCTGGTCGAGGCGCTGAAGGTCAAGCTGTCGGCCACCGGATCGGGCGTGCTGGCGCAGGTGAACGCCGAGGTGGACGGCCGGCGGGTTCGGGTCCAGGAGGCGGCGCAGGACTTCACCGAGGCCGTGGACCGTATCGGTGAGCAGCTGCGCCGACGCATCGCGGCCGTCACCGGGACCTGGAAACCCCGGCCCTGGCCCCGCCCCGTCCCGCCCGGGGACACGGCCCCCCGGGACGGGGCCCGGCTGATCACCCGCGTCAAGTCGCCGTCGCTGGTGTGGTGTTCACCGGACGCTGCGATCCGCACGCTGGACGCGATGGACTACGACATCCACCTGTTCACCGACCCGGCCACCGAGACCGACGCCGTCGTCTACCGCACCGGGCCGACCGGATACCGCCTGGCCCGTATCGTTGCCGCCGCCCCGCCCCGCCGGTCCACCGCACCGCTCACCCTCAGCCCCGTCGGCGCCCGGCACCTGACGGACGAGCAGGCGGTGAACCGCATCGAGGACGCGCAACTGCCGTTCCTGTTCTACGCCGATCCCGCCACCGGGCGGGGCCGTGTCCTGTACCGCCGCTTCGAAGGCCACCTCGGCCTGATCGCGGGCCGGCCGTGAGGGACAAAGCCGTCCGCCGGCACCTCAGGACACGACTGCGGCCCCGGCCGGCCGTCGCCGCCCGGCACATGGTGCCGCTGGAACGGAAGGACTGCCTGCGTCTGCTCGCCGGCGTGCCGCTCGGCCGGGTCGTCTTCACCAAGGACGCCCTGCCGGCCATCCGGCCGGTCAACCACGTCGTCGCCGACGGCGCGATCATCATCCGCACCCACGAGGGCGCCGCCCTGACCTCCGTCGCGGACGTACCCGGCGCGCCCGGCCCGGTCGTCGCGTACGAGGCCGACGCCATCGACCTCGACACCCACCTGGGGTGGAGCGTCGTCGCCACCGGCTACGCGGAGCTCGTCTCCGACCCGGCCGAGGTGCGGCGCTACGAGGAGTTGGCCACCCCCTGGGTGGACGCCGCGATGCACCACGTCGTGCGCATCCGCCCCGAGCTCGTCACCGGCTTCCTCCTCGCCGCCGGACCCGAGGCGGGCGGCGCCACCCGGCAGCGGCCCGGCCGTCCGACGTAGGGCCCGTCCGGTCCGCGACCGCGGGAAGGGGAACGGTTCCCGGCCCTGTTGGGGCGCGGCGCCCGGAGGTCCGCCACGGCTGAGGGCCGTGGCCGGCGGCGTCGTCGCCGACGGCTGTTCGGGCATGATGCCGTCCCCATCCGGGTGCCGGATGCCGGGCGTCGCCGGCGTGGTTCGTCCGCGGACGCGGCCGGTGGTGTCAGCCCGCTCGGTTGTCGCGTGGGGTGCGGCCGCTCCAGAGGGGCTCCAGAAGCATCCAGGAGTGCTGCCAGGCCTGGTCGGCCCGGCGGTCGAGGACCATCAGACGGATGCTGAGGCCGGCGATGACGAGAGCGGCGAGGCCGCCGAACGCGAGGAGCCCGAGGCAGGCCGCTTCGGCGGCGGCACGGACCGTCCCGGGAGGGGCGGGGACGGACCGGCCGGTGTCGTCGACCCGGATCCCGACGGCCGCGCCGACGACGGTGCCGGCGGGAACGGCGACGGTTCCGGTGGTGCTGCGGCCGTCGGGGGAGGTCCATACGGCGTCGGCCTCGTACCGCGTCCTTCCGGTGCCGGGCTCGATCCGCCGGTGTGCCGGGGTGAGCGCGACCGCCTGGACGCCGTGCAGGCGGGTGGCCGTCACGGAGTCCCGGTGCCGGGCCGAGACGAACTCGGCCGTCGCCGCACCGGCGCAGCAGGGCAGGGCCAGCCCGATGCCGAGCGCGGCCAGCAGCAGGGCCCGGCTGCGTGCGCGGTCGATCGGGCGGACCAGCGGGTTGCCGCCCCGCCGGAACGCCTGCCGCAGGTGGTTGCGCAAGCGCGGGACCGGACCGGGCGGCCCGGAAACGGCGGTCATGTCGATACTCCTTCTCCAACTGCCTGGTGGACGACGGCGGGTGCGGTCCGTCCTCACGGATGGGGAACCACGGCCACCGGCGCCGTGGAGTGATGGAGCACGGCGTGGGCGACGGGTCCGAGCAGCATGCCGAGGCGATGCCGGCGCTCGCGCCGGCCGATGACGACCAGCTCGGCACCGGCAGCCGCCGCGTCCAGGAGGGCCTTCGCCCCGCCGCCGAGCCGGACGTCCTCGACGATTGCCACGTCCGGATGCCTCCTGCGGTGGTCCGCGAGGTGCTGTGAGAGCAGGGCCGCCTCCGTGCGCTCCTGTCCGGGGATGTCCATCGGGGGCGGCATCATGCTGCCGTAGGACCAGGCGGAGAGCGGTTCCCAGCCGTGGACGGCGCGCAGTGTGGCACCGCGGCGTTCCGCCTCGGCGAAGGCGAATGCGAGGACGGCCTCCCCGGGCTCGGAGGAGTCGAGCCCGACCACGACCTCACCGGAGGTTCCGGCGTTCCCGACGGGGAGGGGCGCCGCCGCCTCGCGGACGAGGACCGTCGGAACGGTCGCGCGGGCGGCCACGGCGAGGGAGACCGAGCCGACGAGCAGGCCGGCGAATCCCCCGAGGCCCCGGGAGCCGAGCACCAGCAGCTCCTGCTCCCGAGCTTCGGCGACCAGCCCGTCCACCGGGTCGTCGGGCCGCACCGCGGTCTCCACCGTCAGGTCCGGGTGGGCGAGGCGGATCCGGTCGGCGACACGGGCGAGGGCGTCGAGCGCGGCGGGCCGGAGGTCCCCGGGCTCGGCCCGGTCCAGGTTCTCGTCGCTCAGCCAGGGCCAGACGTGCAGGAGGCGCAGGGGCGCTCCGAGCCGCTGGGCCTGCGCCGCCGCCCACATGGCGGCGCTCTCGCTCCGCGGTGAGCCGTCGAGGCCGGCCAGGACGTGTCGCGTCGTCACGGGTGCTCCCTTGAAGTCGGGCCGGGGGCCGGGCACGACCGTCGCCCGGTGAGCACCAATCTCCCGTCGGGCCTCGCGGAACCCCAGGGCCGGACGGAACCTGTCGGTGGGCCGGTGGTCCCGACCGGGACGGATCCGGCAGCGCGTCTGCGCCAAGTGCCATGCGGCATACGACATGCGCCGGTGCGCGGCGCGGTCCGGGGCCCGGGACCATCGGGCGGGGAAACCGGGACCGCCGGTGCGGGGAGCGGGACCGTTGGCCCATGGGACGCGCCGCTCGCCGGTTCGAGGATCTTCTACGACGGGACACGGCGAGGCCGGGGCCCGTCCACCCGGTTGAGCATCTGGGGAAGGAGCGTCTGATGTCCGTAGAGGACCGCGGAAGACCACCGGCGAGCACGCCGGAAGACGGCCCACAGGGGCGGAGCCCGTCCTTCGGGTTGCCGGCGGCGACGGCGCTGGTGGTGGGCAGCATCATCGGCACCGGCGTGTTCGCACTGCCGTCCGCGCTCGCGCCGTACGGGCCGGTCGCGCTGGTGGCGTTCGTGCTGGTGACCGTCGGGGCGCTGGCGTTGGCGGTGACCTTCGGGCGGCTGTCGGAGCGGGTGCCGGGCAGTGGCGGGCCGTACGTCTACGCCCGCGAGGCGTTCGGTGAGTTCGCGGGCTTCCTGACCGCCTGGTCGTACTGGATCACCGCCTGGGCTGGGAACGCGGCCATCGCGGTGGCCTGGGTCGGCTACGTCGAGGTGTTCGTCAACAAGGGCCACCACACCGGGGCTTCGATCGCGATCGCCCTGGCGGGCCTGTGGCTTCCGGCGATCGTGAACCTGGCCGGCGTGCGCAGCATCGGGGCCTTCCAGGTGGTCACCACGGTGCTGAAGTTCCTGCCGCTGGCCTTCATGGCCACAGCCGGGCTGCTGTTCGTGAAGTCCGGCAACTTCGGGGCCTTCAACGCCAGTGGCGGCTCGGCACTGGGCGCGATCTCGGCGGCCGGGGCGATCGCGCTGTTCAGCTACATCGGCCTGGAGACCGCCTCGGTGGCGGCCGGGCGGGTGCGGGACCCGAAGCGCAACGTGCCCCGGGCCACGGTGTACGGCACGCTGGCCTGTGCGGCGATCTACCTGCTCGGCACCCTGGCCGTGTTCGGCACCGTCCCGCATGCTCAACTCGGCTCCTCCGTAGCACCGTTCACGGACGCGATGAACAGCATCGCGGGCGGCAGCTGGGCCGGGAACCTGGTCGCCGTCGCCGCGATCGTCTCCGGGCTCGGGGCGCTGAACGGCTGGACGATGATCTGCGCGGAGATGCCGATGGCCGCCGCACGCGACGGACTGTTCCCGGCAGCCTTCGCCGGTACCCGCGGCCGCGGCGAGACACCCGTCTTCGGCATCGTCTCGGCGACGGTCCTCGCGTCGGTGCTCACCGTGATCAGCTACACCCGCTTCACCCAGGTGTTCACCGAGATCGTGCTGCTGAGCGTGCTCACCGCCGTGATCCCGTACCTGGTCTCGGCCGCCGCCCAGCTGTACTGGCTGGCGAGGCACGGTCGAGAGGAGCTGGACCGGCGCCGCTTCGCCCGGGACGTCGCCGTCACCGTCCTGGCGCTGGCCTTCTCGTACTGGTCGATCCAGGGCAGCGGCTACCAGACCGTCTACTACGGCCTGTTCACCGTCCTGCTCGGCATCCCGGTCTACATCTGGCTCAAGCGACCGCACGCCCGACCCGCCACGGCGGCTTCCACCGGCACCGCCGCCCCGGCCACCGGCACCGGGCCGGCCCGCCACGAGCCGCCGCTGAAGGCGGCCCGCACCGCCCGGCCCGTCGGCCTTCCGACCATCCTCCGCCGCGCGCTGACCCCGCGCCACCCCCACTGAACTCCGAGGAGCGCCACCGATGTCCACCCTGCGTGTCGATTCCGAAGCCGGCCGCCTGCACCAGGTGATCCTGCACCGACCGGGCCTGGAGCTGGCCCGGCTGACCCCGCGCAACGTCGACGAGCTGCTGTTCGACGACATCCTGTGGGCCAAGCGCGCCCGCGAGGAGCACGACGCCTTCGCCCAGGTGCTGCGCGACCACGGCGTGCGCGTGCACCACTACGCCGACCTGCTCGCCGAGACCCTCGACCTGGCCCCCGCCCGGTCCTGGCTGCTCGGCCAGGTTGCCACCCCGGCCATCGTCGGCCCCGCCCTGGTCGAGCCGCTGCGCGAGCTGAGCGAACAGCTCGACGGCGCCACGCTCGCCGAGTACCTGATCGGCGGCGTCCTCAAGGACGACCTGCCGCTGAGGAGCCCGCACAGCCTGGTGTGGAACACCCTCGGCGACCAGGACTTCGCCCTCCCGCCGCTGCCCAACCACCTCTTCCCGCGCGACAACTCCTGCTGGATCGGCGCCCGGTACAGCCTCAACCCGATGGCGAAGCCGGCCCGCCGGCGGGAGACCCTGCACACCGCCGCGATCTACCGCTTCCACCCGCTGTTCGCCGAGACCGCACCCCCGCTGCTCGACGGCACCACCACCGCGCCGGGGCTCAGCGTGGAGGGCGGGGACGTCCACGTGATCGCCCCGGGCGTCGTCATGGTCGGCATGGGAGAGCGCACCACCGCACCGGCAGTCGAGAACCTCGCCCGGCAACTGTTCCTGACCAACACCGCGCACCGGCTGATCGCCGTGCGGCTGCCGGAGAGCCGGGCGTTCATGCACCTGGACACGGTGATGACGATGATCGACCGGGACACCTTCGCGCTCTACCCGGGCCTGGCCGACCAGTTGCGCTCGTGGACCCTCACCCCGGCCCCCGAGCGCCAGGCCGGCTTCGACGTCACCCCCGACACCGACCTCGCCGCCTCCCTCGCCGAGGCCCTCGGCCTGGACAAGGTCCGCTTCCTGTCCGCCGACCAGGACGCCCGCGCCGCCGAGCGCGAGCAGTGGGACGACGGCAGCAACTTCCTCGCCCTCGAACCCGGCGTCGTCGTCGGCTACGAGCGCAACACCACCACCAACACCTACCTGCGCAAGCAGGGCATCGAGATCGTCACCATCGCGGGCTCCGAGCTCGGCCGCGGCCGCGGCGGCCCGCGCTGCATGAGCTGCCCCGTCCAGCGCGACCCCGCCAACTGACCGGCAAGGAGAACCTGCCATGACCGTCGACCTGAACGGCCGCCACTACCTGCGCGAACTCGACTTCACCGCCGCCGAGATCCACCACCTCCTCGACCTCGCCGCCGAGCTGAAGGCCGCCCGGCGCGCGGGCACCGAAACGCCCCGGCTGACCGGCCGCAGGATCGCCCTGATCTTCGAGAAGGCCTCCACCCGGACCCGCTGCGCCTTCGAGGTCGCGGCGGCCGACCAGGGCGCCATGACCACCTACCTGGGCCCGGACGGGTCGCACATCGGCCACAAGGAGACCATCGCCGACACCGCCCGGGTCCTCGGCCGGATGTACGACGGCATCGAGTACCGCGGCTTCGACCAGGACGCCGTCACCGAACTCGCCCGCCACGCCGGCGTCCCCGTGTACAACGGCCTGACCGACGCCTGCCACCCCACGCAGAGCCTGTGCGACGTCTTCACCATGCGCGAGCACAGCGGAAAGCCGGTGGAGGAGATCTCCTTCTGCTACCTCGGTGACGCCCGCAACAACACCGCCAACTCCCTGCTCATGATGGGGAGTCTGCTTGGCATGGACGTGCGCGTCGCCGCTCCGCGCGAGCTGTGGCCCGACCCGCTGCTCGTCGATGAATGCCGGCGGCTCGCCCGGGACAGCGGCGCCCGGATCACCCTCAGCGACGAGGTCGAGGAGGCCGTGCGCGGCGCGGACTACCTCTACACCGACGTGTGGGTGTCGATGGGGGAGGACCACGCCCAGTGGCCCGAGCGGATCGCCCGGCTGCTGCCGTACCAGGTCAACGCCAAGACGATGGCGGCGACCGGCAACCCGGACACCGCCTTCCTGCACTGCCTGCCCGCCCTGCACGACCGTCGCACCGACCTCGGTGCCGAACTCGCCGAGGAACACGGGCTCGACGGCCTCGAAGTCACCGACGAGGTCTTCGAGTCGCCCGCCTCGCTGGTCTTCGACCAGGCCGAGAACCGCATGCACACCATCAAGGCGGTCCTCGTCGCCACCCTGGGGAGGAAGTGACCATGCGCATCGTCGCCGCCCTCGGTGGGAACGCCCTGCTCCAGCGGGGCGAGCACCCCGATGCCGCCGTCCAGCAGCACCACGTCCACGACGCGGCCCGATCGCTCGCCGAACTCGTCACCGCCGGGCACGAGGTGGTGATCACCCACGGCAACGGTCCACAGATCGGCCTGCTCGCCGCGGAGAGCGAGGCCGACCCGGCGCTCACCGTGCCGTACCCGCTGGACGTCCTCGGAGCCCAGACCCAGGGCATGATCGGCACCCTGCTCGCCCGCGAGCTCATGGACCGGCTGCCGGGCCGCGCCGTCACCGCACTGGTGACCCACACCGAGGTCGACCCCCACGATCCGGCCTTCCGACGGCCGGGCAAGTTCATCGGCGGGCAACTCACCGACCAGCAGGCCAGGACGATGGAGACCGAGCGCGGCTGGACCACCGCGCGCGACGGCGCGCGACTGCGCCGCGTGGTTCCCTCCCCGCAGCCGAAGGCGATCGTCGAGGTACCGGCGGTCCGCACCCTGCTGGCGACCGGCGCCGTGGTGATCGCCGCCGGCGGCGGAGGCATCCCGGTGACCCGCGACCCGTACACCAGCCGGCTGCGCGGCGTCGAAGCGGTCGTGGACAAGGACCTCACCGCCGCCCTGCTCGCCCGACAGCTCGACGCCGACGCGCTGTTGATCCTCACCGACGTCACCCACGTGTTCACCCACTACGGCACGGCCCACCCGGGCCCGCTGGTCACCGCCACCCCCGAGCGGCTGCGCGCACTGGACCTGCCCGAGGGCTCGATGCGGCCCAAGGCCGACGCCGCCGCCACCTTCGCCGAGCAGACCGGCCGGATCGCCGCCATCGGCCCGCTGGACAACGCGCTGGGCACGCTCCTCGGAACCACCGGCACCACCGTCCGGACCGCCCCCGGAGGAGCGAAGCCGGAGCACGAGGTCCTGCCGGCCGGAACCCCGGCCCACGACCCCGCCGAAACGCACACCACGGTCTGACGCACCAGGAAGGGAACCACGATGAACCGACTGCAGACCCGACCCGCCCCCGCCATCACGGTGACGACCCGCGGCGAGGTCACCCTGGCCGCGCCCGACTACGCCAGGACGAAGCTGCTCGCCGTCCTGGAGAAGACCGACGAACCGGTCCTCGCCGTCCGGGTGAAGCTCACCCAGGAGCCCAACCACGCCGTGGCCAAGCCGTCGACCGCCCAGGCCACGCTCGACCTGAACGGCCGGCCCGTGCGCGCCCACGTCGCCGCCGCCACCATGCAGGAAGCCGTCGACCTGCTCCAGGACCGGCTGAACGCCAGGATCGCCCGGGTCCGGACCCACCACCGGCACCACCGCCAGCACGCCGAGCGGCCCGTCGCCGGGCAGGAACACCGGCCGCAGCGCCGGGTGCTGGATGCCGAGGAGCGCCGCATCGTGCGGCACAAGAGCTACAGCTTCACGCGTCAGACCACGTGGGCGGCGGTGTTCGACCTGGACGCGATGGACTACGACTTCCACCTGTACACCGACGCGGTGACGGGCTGCGACAGCGTCGTCCACCACGACGGGGCGGCGGGGGAGTACCGGATCGCCTCGGCCGGACCGGCGCCGGAGACCGAGCCGGGCATCTCGGTGAGCACCGACGCGGTGCCCGAACTGACCGTCGCCGGCGCCGTGTCGCGGCTCGACCTCAGCGGCCTGCCGTTCGTCTTCTTCACCAACAGCGAGACCGGGCGCGGCAACGTCCTGTACCACCGGTACGACGGCCACTATGGCGTCATCACCCCCGCGGAGTAGGGAACGAGGGGCGGGGCCCGGTCGGTCGCGGGACCCGACCGGGCCCCGCTGAACGGAAGCCGTGGGCCGGCGGGTTCAGACCGGACGCGGTTCTGTCGAACCCCGGAGGGGGCGCCGTCCGTGCTACCGGCTGAGGGCGGTCGGCAGCCGGCCCGAGGAACGGACGAGGAGGACAGCGATGGCCTGGTACCAGGGGTCGAGCCGGATCACGGTGACGGCGGTGGAGGGGCGGTTCCCGCAGCGGGCGGTGGTGACCGTCCGGGGTGCCGCTCCGGTGGAGATCCCGGGCGAGGTCGGCGCCGTCCACTTCGTGGAGGCGGAGAGCTGGCAGCTCGACCTGGAGCACCGGGACCAGGGCGAGTGGTACCCCAACGTCCGTGCGGTGCAGAGCCGGTGGCAGGAGGTCCGGGGCGTGCTGACGCAGGTCGTGCACAGCCGTAACCAGGACCGGGCGGGCGACCGGCAGGGCCGCAACCTGGTGCTGCGGATCGAGCGGGTCGTGCCGGGCGGTGACGATCCCTCGACCGCGCCCGCCGCCCCTGCCGCGCGCCGCACCACCGCCGCGCACCCGGCTCCGGCC
>NZ_JAHSQD010000299.1 GCF_020103755.1 Streptomyces sp. LS1784 | reverse complement strand
CCGTCGCCCTGCACGCGCCGCTGCGGCTGGCCCGCACCCGCTCGCTCGCCCCCGCCGAGGTCGCGGTGCTCACCGCGCTCGCCGCGCCCTCGGTGGCCGGGGTCGCCCTGGTCGCCGAACGCTCCGGGTACCCCTTGTTCGGCTTCGAACCGCACGTCCTGGCGCTCACCGTCCCGCACTTCCACTACGCCGGGTTCACCGCCGCCCTCGTCGCCGGACTGGTCTGCCGCGCCGCCCGCCCGGGCTCGGTCGCGGCCCGCTGCGCGGCGCTCAGCATCCCGGCCGGCACCCTGCTGGTGCTGGCCGGGTACTTCCTCGGCGACTGCTGGCAGTTCGCCGGGGCCGCCGTGCTGACCACCGGGATGTGGCTGGTCGGCCTGGTCACCTGGCGCGAACTGCGCCCCCGCGGCGGCGATCCGGTCACCGCCCGGCTGCTCGCCGCCTCCTCGGTCGTCCTCGCGCTCACCATGCTGCTCGCCCTGTGGTGGGCGCTCGGCCGGGCCGCCGGACTCCCCCACCCCACCCTGGCCTGGATGGCCGCCACCCACGGCGTCGGCAACGCGCTCGGCTTCGCGCTCTGCGCCCTGCTCGCCTGGCGCCGGCTCGCCGCCGACCACCCCCGCAGCACCACCCCGGCCAAGACGCCGGAGACCGTCCGATGAACGACTACGACTACCCCGAGCAGGGCGCCAGCCGCACCGGCGAACTGCCCGCCGGCTACAACCACCTGCGGCACAGCACCCTCATCGGCCACGGCCGCCCCGCGCTGGAGGCCGCCGGCGCCGCCCTGCTCGACTGGCGGATGCACCGGCTCGCGGGCGTCCGGATCGACTCGACGGCCGACCGGGCCGCCCCGGGCGTCGCCGTACGCTGCGCCATCGGCCTCGGCCCGCTGCGGGCTGGCGCCCCCAACCGGGTGCTGGCCGCGGTCGACGGCCCGGACCGGTACGGCTTCACCTACGGCACCAGGGCCGGGCACCTGGCCCGGGGCGAGGAGACCTTCCTGGTCGAACTGGCCCCGGACGGCGCGGTCCGGTTCTCCGTCACCGCCTTCAGCCGCCCGGTCGCCTGGTACGCCCGACTGGCCGGCCCGCTGCTCCCGCTCGCCCAGCGCGCCTTCGCCCGGCACTGCGGACGCGTACTGGCCCGGATCGCGGCAGGGCCGGCCGACTGAACGGCGGCAGGACCGGCCGGGCGGCGAACGGTCGGGCCGGGTCGCCGCGGCGCCTGGCGGCGGGGGGTCAAACCGCTGGTCGGGACGGTGGGCTGTCCTGGATGATCGGCGGATGATGTCGATGCGCCCGGTCCTGGAGATCTTCGCCCCCGACGGCTTCGCGCTCTGGCCGACGAGCAGCCACGCGCCGCACCTGGACCTCACGCTGAGCGGGCGGTTGACGCCGGCCGAGGTGGGGACGGCGGTGTGGCGGTTGGCCGCCTGCAACGACGTCGAGCCCGACCACGAGCAGGCCGAGGAACGCGGCCCCCGGCCGGCGGACCCGCTGGGTGCCTTCCTGCACGGGCTGCTCACCGAGCCGCACCCGTACGCTCCCGGCGGGCTGGTGCTGAGCGACTCGGCCACCGGCGCCGTCTTCGAACCGGGCTGCTGCAACGGCCTGGAGGACTGGCGCGAATGGCGGGACGTCACGGACGGCTCCGGCACCGCCTGGTTCGGCCACGACCCCGATGCCCGGGCCGAACGCGTCGGCCGGGTCGTCCGGCTGACCCAGGACGCCGGGGACCGCGAGGACGGCGAGGACCACGACGACACGGTGATCGAGCTGCCGGTGGACGAACTGCGCCGGCTGCTCACCGGGGTCGAGCGGGACCTGCTCGACTTCCTTGCCCTGGTGGCGAGTTGGGCCGGGCAGCAGATTCCCGAACACGCCGAGACCGTCACCGTCGCGCTCGCCCGGGCACTGGACCTGGAGCCGCCGGCATGACCAGCTTCCACACCCACCGGGCCCTGGTGCACGACTCCTCGCTCCCGCCGTACCGGCGGCACAGCGCGCTGCTCACCTGCCTGAACCGCTTCTCCCCCTACGGCTTCCAGGCCACCTACCACCACCTGACCCTCAGCGCCCGGATGCCGCGCCACCTGCCAGCCGACCCGGACGCGCTGGTCCGTGCGGTGGACGAGCTGCACGAGGCGCGCGAGCTGTGGCGGGCCCGGGCCGAGGAGTACGCGGCGCAGCGGCGGGCGCAGAAGCAGGCCCGGCGCCGGCAACCGCCGGAGCCGGCCTGGTGGCGCTGGTCCTGGGGCTCGTTCGACCTGGCCTGGCGCTACGACCCGTTCCTGCACCCGCCGTTGCGCCTGCCCGACTACGTCCGGCGGCAGAACGCGCTGATGGATGGCGCCGAGCTGCCCGGCTGTCCGGCCTGCGGGGAGCAGGGCCCGACGGTGACGGTCGCGACCGCCCACGGCCACGCCGGACTGTGCCGCTGCTGCGCGCGGGTGCTGACGCCCTGCGGCTGCGGGCAGTGGCACCGCTTCGAGCCGGGGCTGCGGGTCAGTTGGAGCCGGATCTGGCGGCGCGAGCACATGACAAATGCCGGCGGGCCCAGCCCGCACTGGCCGGGTGTCCGGGGCGCGGCCCGGATCGAGCGGCTGGAGTCGTACACGGTCCGCTGGAAGTCAGGCGTGATGCACTGGGACCGTGACCAGTAGCGCCCAGCCGGCCTGCACCCGGACCTCGAAGTGGTCGATGTCCCCCGGCTGGAAGGCCGCGCCGCCGGTGGTGTGCACCGTTGCGTCCCGGCTGCCGTAGCCGGTTGCGGAGTGTGTTGCGCATGGGGTGCCTCCCGCGAAGGGGGAAGAATCGGGACGGACCGGACAGCATTCCGTACGGGCGGTGGCCGCCGACGGCTCGACCCCGGCGCCCGGGACCGCCGGAATACCCCGTCGACCAGGACCGTTGTGGCGGGCACATGGTCGCAAGCACCACCGCCGGAAGGGAAGGAACCGCGAGATGAGCAGCACGGTCGAGCTGACCAAGGAGAACTTCGACGACATCGTCCCGGGCCCGGAGGGCAAGGACTTCGTCTTCATCGACTTCTGGGCCGGGTGGTGCGGGCCGTGCCGCCAGTTCGCCCCGGTGTACGAGAAGGCCGCCGAGCGCCACTCTGACCTGGTCTTCGCCAAGGTGGACACCGAGGCGCAGCAGGAGCTGGCCTCCGCGTTCGACATCCAGTCGATCCCGACGCTGGCGATCATCCGTGAGGGCGTACTCGTCTTCTCGCAGCCCGGAGCGCTGCCGGAGGCGGTGTTCGAGGACCTGATCGGCCAGGCCCGCAACCTGGACATGGCCGAGGTGAAGCGCAAGGTCGCCGAGGACCAGGCGGCCGGCGGCCAGGCCTGATCCGGACGCCCGAGGGCCGGGGAGCCTCGTCTCCCCGGCCCTTCGCCGTACCGGGCCCCCGGTGCCGCCAGGGCGCCCCGGCCGGCGACTCCACCACCCGCTGGACCGGGTCGAAGCCCTCGGGCGGCTCGAAGCGGCGGACGGTACGCTCGTCCACGTCGAGTCGGGCGGCCGGTTCGGCACCGGTCAGACCGGGGCGGTCCCGGAGCAGTTGCAGCAGGGCGAGGACGCGGCCGACCGGGTACTCCTTCCCGTCTCCGCGCCGCTCTTCCACATGCCCGGCGGCAAGGCAGCAAGGCGGAGAAAATCGGGCGACGTCCGCGCGGATCCGATCCTAGGGTCGACGGCGGAGAAGGCCCCATCGCGGCGAAACCCTCCCGCGGGCCCGTCGAGGCCTCCTCCGGACATCCCCGTCGACGAAGGAGAGACCACCATGAGCACGTTCGTACTGGTACCCGGGTTCTGGCTCGGCGCCTGGGCCTGGGACGAGGTGGCCGCGCCGCTGCGCGCGGCCGGGCACCGGGTGTACGCCGTCAGCCTGCCCGGGATGGCCGAACGCGCCTCCGAGACGGGCGAGTTCGGGCTGGAGGAGCAGATCGCCGACCTGGCCGCACTGCTGGTCCGGGAGGACCTGTCGGACGTCGTCCTGGTCGCCCACAGCGGCGCCTGCGCCCCGGTGGGCGGGCTCGCGGACCGGCTGCCGGAGCGGATCCGCCGGGTGGTCTACCTGGACAGCCGCCCGCTGGTCGACGGCGCGTCGGTGTACGACCTGTGGCAGCCCGACTTCCGGCGGATGGCCGACACCTCGGTGGTCGACGGCCGCCTCCCGATGCCGTCCTGGGAGTTCCAGTCCGAGCACGGCGTGAGCACGGCGGGGCTGGACGAGGCCGCCCTCGCCCGCATCCGCTCCCACGCCACCCCGCACCCGGCGGGGGCGTTCCGGGACCGGCTGCGGCTGACCGGCGCCGGGGCCGCGCTGCCGCAGGCGCTGGTCTCCTGTTCCTTCCCGCTCTCCCGGATGCGCGAGCTGATCGCCTCCGGGGACCCGTACTTCGCCGGGCTGTCCGGGCCGAACTGGGAGCTGCGTGAACTGCCCACCGGGCACTGGCCGATGTTCTCCCGCCCGGCCGACACGGCGGCGGTGCTGGCGGAGCTCGCCGCGCTCTGAGCCCGTCGGTCCGTCCGCCGCCGGGCCCCGCCCTGTCCTGTCCGTGCCCTCGGTTCGTCCGACGGCGCCCTCCGCGTGTCCGTCCGTCGCGCAACCGCGCCCGGACCGGCAGGATGGGGCCCACGCCGTACCCGAGCGAACAGCGAGCATCCGTGCGCGATCAGCCCAGCCGTACCGAACCGCCGGACGCCGTGCCGGAGTTCCGGCCGGACCGCGGTCCGAGGCCGTCCGCCCCACTGCGCGCCGCACCCGGCACCTGCGCCCTGGTCACCCTGCGGACGCGTGACGGGCGCGAGAAGTGGCCGCCGGCGGCGGACCGGGTCAGGCTCGGGTACGGAAGCGAAGGCAGCCGCGGCCCGCACTCCCGGAGGGTCGCCCGCACCGGCGGCCCGGACGGGAACCGGCGCGCCCGGCCGCTCGACATCCGCGAGCGCACACCCGCCACCCTCGCCCAGCGGGCCGGGGTGGCCATCGAGACGACGGAGGACCGGGCATGACCAGCACCGCCGAGGAGTACGACGTCATCGTCCTGGGGGCCGGCCCGACCGGCGAGAACGTTGCCGACCGGACGGTCGCCGCCGGGCTGCGCACCGTGATCGTGGAGGCCGAGCTGGTCGGCGGCGAGTGCTCCTACTGGGCCTGCATGCCCAGCAAGGCGCTGCTGCGCCCGATGGCCGCGCTGGACGACGCCCGCGCGGTGGCCGGCTCCCGCGAGGCGGTCGGCGACCGGCGGCTGGACCCGGCCGCGGTGCTGGCCCGGCGGAACTCCTTCACCTCCGACTGGCAGGACGACGGCCAGGTCCGGTGGCTGCGGGACACCGGCATCGAGCTGGTCCGCGGCCACGGCCGGCTGGCCGGGGAGCGAACGGTGACGGTGGAGGCCGAGGACGGCAGCGAGCGGGTGCTCACCGCCCGGCACGCCGTCGCGGTCTGCACCGGCAGCCGCCCGTTGCTGCCCGCGCACGTGCCGGGGCTCGCCGAGGCCCACCCGTGGACCAACCGGGAGGCGACCGGCTCGCAGACCGTCCCCGGGCGGCTGGCGGTGGTCGGCGGCGGGGTGGTCGGGGTGGAGATGGCCGCCGCCTGGCGGGCGCTCGGCTCCGAGGTGGTGCTGCTGGTGCGCGGTGACGGGCTGCTGCCACGGATGGAGCCGTTCGCGGGCGAGCTGGTGGCGGACGGCCTGCGGGCGGCCGGGGTGGACCTCCGCTTCGGCACCGAGGTCACCGCGCTGGAGCGGGCGGACGGCTCCGGACCGGTGACCCTGACGCTCGCCGCCCGGGACGGCCAGGGTGGCGGCGGGACGCTGACCGCCGACGAGGTGCTGTACGCGACCGGCCGGGCCCCGCGCACCGCCGACATCGGGCTGGAGCAGGTCGGCCTGAAGCCGGGCGGCTGGCTGGAGGTGGACGACAGCTGCACGGTGCTCGGCGTGGACGACGAGTGGCTCTACGCCGCCGGGGACGTCAACCACCGGGCGCTGCTCACCCATCAGGGCAAGTACCAGGCCCGGATCGCCGGCGCGGCGATCGCCGCCCGCGCCCAGGGGCGCCCGCTGGACACCTCGCGCTGGGGCACGCACGCCGCGTCCGCCGACCTCGCGGGCGCGCCCCAGGTGGTCTTCACCCAGCCCGAGGTCGCCGCCGTCGGTCTGACCCGGGCCGCCGCCGAGGCGGCCGGGCTGCGGGTGAAGGCCGTCGACCACGAGATCGGCTCCGTCGCCGGGGCCTCGCTCTACGGCGACGACTACCGCGGCCGGGCCCGGGTGGTCTTCGACCTGGACCGGGAGGTGATCGTCGGCGCCTGCCTGGTCGGGCCCGGGGTGGCCGAGCTGCTGCACTCGGCCACCATCGCGGTGGTCGGCGAGGTGCCGATCGACCGGCTCTGGCACGCGGTGCCCGCGTACCCGACGATCAGCGAGGTCTGGCTGCGGCTGCTGGAGGACTGCCGGGGATAGCGCCCCCGAACGGGCGGCCCTCCGACCGGACGGGCACTCGAACGCCCGTCCGTTCGAGTGCCCGTCCGAACGGACGGCGGCCTCCCGGGTGACCGGCGCGGCGAGGTGTGACCACCCGTGGACGGCGGGACACTGGCAGTCGGGGGCCGTCCGGGGGGCCGAGCTCGTGACCAGGTGGTGTGAGGCATGACCGAGGTGCTGTTGGCCGTCGGAACCGAGAAGGGCCTCTTTCTCGGCCGCAGCCGCGACCGGCTGACGTGGAAGTTCAGCGGGCCGCACTTCCCGATGAACGCGATCTACTCCGTCTCCATCGACCGCCGCGACGGCCGGACCAGAGTGCTGGCCGGGGCCGACAGCAGCCACTGGGGGCCCTCGGTCTGGCGCTCCGACGACCTCGGCGCCAGCTGGTTCGAGCCGCCGCAGCCGGCCGTCCGCTTCCCCGAGTCCACCGGCGCCTCGCTCACCAGGGTCTGGCAGCTCCAGCCCGCCGGAGCGGAGGCCCCCGGCGTCGTCTACGCGGGCACCGAGCCGGCCGCGCTGTTCCGCTCCACCGACGGCGGCGAGACCTTCGCCCTGGTCGAGCCGCTCTGGAACCACCCGCAGCGGCCGCAGTGGGGCGCCGGCTACGGCGGCCAGGGCCTGCACACCATCCTGACCCACCCGCGCGACCCGCAGCGGCTGCTGGTCGCCGTCTCCAGCGGCGGCGTCTACCGCAGCAAGGACGGCGGCGACAGCTGGGAGCCCTCCAACACCGGCCTGCGCGCCGAGTTCTTCCCGCAGGAGAGCCAGTACCCCGAGTTCGGCCAGTGCGTGCACAAGATCGCCCCGGACCCGGTGCACCCGGACCGGCTCTACCTCCAGAACCACGGCGGCGTCTACCGCAGCGACGACTGGGGCGGCAGCTGGCGCTCGATCGTGGACGGGCTGCCCGCCGAGTTCGGCTTCGCCGTGGCCGCCCACCCGCGCCGGGCCGACACCGCCTACCTCTTCCCGCTCGGCGGCTCCGACGACCGCATCCCGCCCGGCCGCCGCTGCCGGGTCTTCCGCACCACCGACGGCGGCACCAGCTGGCAGCAGCTCGCCGAGGGCCTGCCCGGCGAGGACCACTACGGCATCGTGCTGCGCGATGCCCTGCGCACCGACGACGCCGCCCCGGCCGGGATCTACTTCGGCAACCGGACCGGCGACGTGTACGGCAGCCGGGACGAGGGCGAGAGCTGGTCACTGCTGCTCTCCCACCTGCCGGACGTGCTCTGCGTCCGGGCGGCGGTGGTGGGCTGAGCCTGTGGTGGCCTGAAATAACCGGTTGCCGGCTGGCAGGGCCTCGGTGAGCATGGGCCGCCGACGAACGATCACACGATTGTGGGGTGGGCCATGGCCGAGGACTGGGTGGTCAGGCGGGGTACCGACGGCGAGCCGGTGCTGCGCTACCTGCTGGACGAGCGGGAGGGGCGGCCGTGGGCCGACCTGCTGGAGGTCCTGGACGAGTCGGTGGACGCCGCCGGGTTCATCCGGGCCGAGCTGCCCGGCTGGGTGGTCTCCAGTTCTCCCGGGCTCGGGCGGGAGCTGGTGGCGCGCGGCGCGCGGGTGCTGCGGCACGCCCACACCTTCCGCCGCGACCTGCGCGCCGATCCCCCGCCCGCCGACTGGGCCGGGACGCCGCTGCGCGAGGGCCTGCGGGCGGTGCCCTGCGACCGCGCGCCCGAGGAGCTGTACGAGGCCTGGCGGGCCGCCTTCCCTCCCGGCCACATCGACCACTACCCGGGCGAGAAGGCCCAGGTGCTGGCCGAACGTCTCGGACTGCTGCTCGAAGGGAAGAGCATCGGCCCGGTGCTGCCGTCCAGCCTGCTCGCGGTGGACGCGGAGGACCGCGTGGTCGCCGGGCTGATCCTCACCGACCGCGACGGCCGGCCCTGGGTCGCCGACGTCTTCCGCCACCCGGAGCTCGGCTACCGCGGCCTCGGCGCGGACCTGCTGCGCAGGGCGATCGGGGACGCCGGCGCGCGGGGGCTCGCCGACGTGACCCTGGTGGTGTCCGAGGGCAACCCGGCCCGCCGGGTCTACGAGTCGCTGGGCTTCGTGCTCCAGGAGACCTCGCTGACGGTCGTCGTACCCGACGCCGGCTAGGAACGGACGCCGGACCTCGCCCGTGCCCCGGCAGTTCAGGGCCGGGCGAGTTCCAGGACGGCGATCCCGCCCAGCACGGTGAGCGCGGCGGTCAGCCGCAGCCGGCCGAGGCGCTCGCGGAACACCACGGTGGCGATCAGCGCGGCGATGACGATGCTGGTCTCGCGCAGCGCCGCGATCGTCGCCAGGTTGCCCCGGGCCTGCGCCCACACCACCAGCCCGTACGCCGTCAGCGAGAGCACCCCGCCGGCGATGCCCAGCGGCACCGCCCGGCCCGCCCCGGCGAGCAGCCCGGGACCGCGCCGGACCCGGACGATCAGCGCCAGCAGTGGCCCCTGGAGCAGGAAGAGCCAGGCCACGTAGCCGCCGACCGTCCCCTCACCGCCACCCTCTCCGCGGCCGACCTGCGGGCGGCCGCCGGACTGCTGGACGGCGCGAGCCGGGTGGTGCTGATCGGCGCCGGACTGTCCGGCGCGGTGGTGCTCGACCTCGGGTACCGGCTGCGCGCGCTCGGCCTGCTGGTGGACGCCCCGGCCGACCCGATCACCGCCCAGCTGGCCGCCGCCGGGCTCGGGCCCGGCACGGCCTGCCTGGCCGTCAGCCACACCGGCGCCACCCGCAGCGTGGTGGACGCCGCCCGTCTGGCCCGCGAGGCCGGGGCCGAGGTGCTGGCGCTCACCAGCTACGCCCGCTCCCCGCTGACCGAAACGGCCACCCTGGCCCTGGTCGCGGGCGGCCAGGACCTGGTCTTCGGCCTGGAGACCACCGCCAGCCGGCTCGCCCACCTGGCCGCCGTGGACGCGCTCGCCCAGACGCTGCTGGCCCTGCGCGGCCCCCGCGCCGAACGCGCCCTCGGCCTGTCGGCGGACGTCACCGCGGACTACGCGTACTAGGACTGCGCGTACTGGCTGCGGCCATGGTCGCGGCCGGCGCCCGTCAGTCCTTGTGCCCGCCCTCGATCCGGGCGCCGCGCACCACGACCATGGTCAGGCCGACCGCGACCAGCAGTTCCGCCCAGAAGAACGCCGCGTGGTCCAGCAGCGAGCCGATCGGCGGGTTGCCGGGCGCGGCGTTGCGCATGCCGACCAGGGCGAACAGCGTGGCCGCCATCCAGCCGAGGGCCGGCCGGACGATGCCGCGCCGCCGGCGGACGATCAGCCAGGCCGCCACCAGCACGGACAGCGCCAGCGCCCACATCGCGGCCATCATGAACCAGGCCAGGATGAAGGTGCTGCGCGAGCGGCTGATCCGCTCGGTCACCGCGATGCCGAAGCCCTCGCTCTGCTTCTCGGCCTGCCGGAAGGCGAAGAACGGGTCGGCCCGCACCCGCGCGTGGATGCGGACCCGCGGCCGGGCCGCCCGGCGCGTGCTCCGGACGGCCCGCCGGTGCGGCGGCGCGCTCATCGGCCTACTCCCACGGTCGGCGGGCGGCTCCGGATGCCGCCC
>NZ_JAHSQD010000298.1 GCF_020103755.1 Streptomyces sp. LS1784 | reverse complement strand
CTCGGCGGCCACGGCCGGCGGCGGCTGCGACACCGGCGCGTGCCCGGCCGCCGACCCGGCCGAGCTGCGGATCGGCACCACGCCCGACGGCAGCAGCTGGACCAGCTGGCTCAAGCCCGACCTGTCGGCCGTCCCGGCCGGCTCCCGGGTGATCGGCGGCAAGCTCGAACTGACCCGCTCGGACTGCGCGGCCGGTACCGCCGGCTGCGACGAGACCGCCGTGGACGTCTTCCAGCTCGGCAGCGCCTGGGCTCCCGGCCAGGGCGGTGCGGCACTGACCGCAGCCGCCGGCGCGGAGAGCTACGCCTCCGCCGCCAAGCTGTCGGAGACCGACCTGGCCGCACTGGTCGGCTCGTGGATCGAGAAGGGCGAGGCCTACGGCCTGGCGCTGCGCCCGCCGGCCGGCTGGACCGGTGCGGCCCGCTACTCCTCGGCCACCGCCGCCGACCCGGCGCGGCGGCCGAAGCTGACCCTCGACTACCTGGCACCGACCGCACCGGGCGCGGCCGAGCTGGTGGCCGCCGTCGGTGGCGACGCCGGTCTGGTCGTCACCTGGAACGCCCCGGCCGACCGCGGTTCGGTCGGCGACGTCGGCTACACCGTCCGGGTCGAGACCTCGGCCGGCGCCCCGGTCCAGGAGGTCACCACCGGCGACCTGCGGGCCGTGTTCACCGGCCTCGACAACGCCCTCTCGTACCGCGCGGTGGTCACCGCCCGCAACAGCTACGGCACCGCCGCCCCGGTCGCCTCGGCCGTGGTCCAGGGCACGCCGACGGCCGGCGGCCCGAACCAGTACCGCGGCTACGTGCAGGAGTACCTGGACGCCCGCAACAAGATCAAGATGAAGGCCGGGTTCACCGCGCCGGACGCCGCCGCCGAGGCCGCGCACGGCACCGTCTTCGTCGACCTGCTGGCCACCCAGGAGGCCTCGCTGGTCGCCAACCGCGAGGCGCTGGCGACCCAGAGCCAGCTGTACACGGCCGCCGCGGTCAGCCTGACCGACGTGGTGGTCGACCAGCAGACGGCCGGCAAGGTCGTCGTGCGGGCCACCGTCAAGGACTCGGTGATGATCCGGTCGGGCGGTGTGGACTCGCCGAGCGAGAGCGCCGGCCCGAAGCGGTTCGAGTTCGCCGTCGGCACCGCCGCGGTGATGGTCTCCGAGGCCGACGACCTCGCGGCCCAGCAGAAGCTGTCCTCCTCCGCGGCCGCCCAGGCCCAGGTCGACGTGGCAGACGCCGCACAGCCCGACCCGGCGGACGCCCAGAAGGCCGTCCCGCTGGACGCCAACGGCTTCCCGGTCCAACCGGCTCAGCCGGCCGCCGGCGCCGTCCAGGCCGGGTACAACTACAACGGCACCGCCGACTGGGCCCGCCGCAACGTCAACATCGGCTGGGACTTCCCCCAGGACTGCACCAACTTCGTCTCCAAGGCCCTCTACTACGGTGGCGGCATGCGCACCCGGTACGGCTTCAAGACCTGGGACAGTGCCTGGTGGACCAACGACTACTGGCTGTTCGGCTGGCACAAGAACCGCAGCTACACCTGGGCCGGCGCGGCCAACCTGCACCGGCACCTGCTGAACTACCGGTACTCGACCTGGCTGCGCTGGACCTCCGAGGCGCGCCCCGGCGACGTGGTGTTCTTCAAGTGGCGCAACGAGTCGCGGATCAACCACGCCGCGATCGTGGTGAGCTGGGGCGCCCGGATGGAGCTGCGCCAGCACGGCCGGCAGGGTGTCACCACCCTGAACGAGGTGCTGTCGTACTACCGGCAGAAGGGCGACCCGATCGAGTGGTTCGTCGTCGTCCGCCCGCTCGGGACCAACTGATGGCGGCGGGGCGGCCGGTGGCGGCCGCACTGGCGGCCGTGCTCTCCGCTGCCCTCCTGGCCGGATGTTCGAGCGGCGCGGAGGACGCCCGGCTGCAGCACGCGGCCGACTACTCCGCCCATCCGCACCTGAAGGTCACCGGCTACCCCGTGCCGGAGACGCTGGGCCTGGTCCAGCAGGTGGTGTGGCGGCTGGCCGACGGCTCCGCGGACCGGTTGGTGAAGCTGGCCGCCGCGGAGGGCCCGGCCGACGCACGCCGGGCGGCGGCCGAGGAGTGGGTCCGCGCCTACGGGCCGGGCGCCGCCGGGGAGGTCACCGCCGACTTCGGTGACGATCCGGCGAACCGGCAGACCGTACGGCTCACCTTCCACGGCACCGGCCAGGTGAAGGAGCTGACACTCCGCATGGACGGCCCGGACGGCGGGGGCGGCTGGCGGGTCCTGCTGACCTGATCCCGCCGGGGCCGGCCGTGGGCCCGGATGCGAGGGACGAACGG
Organism: Streptomyces sp. LS1784; assembly: GCF_020103755.1. Lineage (GTDB taxonomy): Bacteria > Actinomycetota > Actinomycetes > Streptomycetales > Streptomycetaceae > Kitasatospora. Next base: position 7,752 of record NZ_JAHSQD010000298.1, on the reverse strand, counting down.
GCGGGCGCTCCGTGGAGGAGCGTCCGCCCGTTTCGTTTCAGATGACGGCGCCGGCCTTGACCACGTGCCGCAGGTGCCGGTCCGGACGGGCGAGCACCGAGACATCGGCGAGCGGGTCGCCGTCGACCACCAGGAGGTCGGCGTGGGCGCCCGGGGCGAGGGTGCCGATCTCCCCCGCCATGCCGAGCAGCCGGGCCGCCGTGGTGGTGGCGGAGCGCAGCACGTCGGCAGCCGGCTGGACCTGGGCGCGCAGCGTGAACTCCGCCGGCTGGGCCGGGTGCAGCGGGCCGAGCAGGTCGCTGCCGTAGACCAGGTTGACACCCGCCCGGTGGGCGCGCTCCAGGGCGGCGAGCCCCTGGTCGCGGACCTCGGCGAGCTTGGCCAGGGACGCCGGCGGCAGACCCGAGGCCGCGCCGAGCTCCGCGGTCCGCACGTACGCGACCAGGGTGGGGACCAGGAAGGCGTCCTTCTCCAGCAGCAGCGCGACCGTCGTGTCGTCCAGCAGGTTGCCGTGCTCGACGCAGCGCACGCCGGCCCGCAGGGCTCGGTCGATCGCGCGCGGGTGGTAGGCGTGCACGGTGACGTAGCGGTTGTGGTTCTCCGCCTCCTCGACGGCCGCCCGGATCTCCTCCTCGCTGTACTGGACGGCCGCGATCTCGTCGTGCGGGGAGGCGACGCCGCCGGAGAGCAGCACCTTGAGGTGCCGGGCACCCTTGCGGAACTCGTCCCGGGCGGCGGCGCGCACGGCGTCCACGCCGTCGGCGATCCGGCCGAAGTGGGGGCGGGCCTCGCAGCAGGGCAGCGAGTCGTCACCGAGCGGGCGCAGGTCGCCGTGGCCGCCGGTCTGGGAGAGCGCCTTGCCCCCGTGCAGCAGTCGGGGGCCGAGGGCCAGGCCCTCGGCCAGGGCGCGGGCCATGCCGTGGTCGGCACCGCCGACGTCGCGCACGGTGGTGAAGCCGCGGCGCAGCATCCGCTCGGCCTCGGCGAGGGCGCGGACGGTGGCGTAGCCGGGGGTCCAGTTGGCGACGTCGGGCAGGTCGAGCGAGGTGACCAGCAGGTGGACGTGGGCGTCGATCAGACCGGGCAGCACGGTGGCGCCCTGCGCGTCGAGGACGCGGACCCCGTCGGGGGCGGCGGGCGGACGGCCGGTGCCGGTGGCGGTGATCCGGCCGTCGGCGGCCTCCAGCCAGCCGCGGTCGGTACGGGTGCCGTCCTCGGGGTGGAGCAGGTGGGCGTCGGTGATCAGCAGTCGGCTCACGGTGGTGGCCCCTCCGGTTCGGTGCGGAACGCGATTTCAGTACGAGACGTACTGAATACGGCTCGTACTGAATACACCATGTATCGTTCTCCTGTGAACCCACCCCCCGCCGAAGCCGCCGCTCCCCGACCGCCCCGCCGCCGCGTCCACACCCGTGCCCGGCTGCTCGCCGCGGCGGGCGAGCTGTTCCTCTCCGTCGGCTTCGCGCGGACGAGCATCGAGGACGTCTGCGCCGCCGCCGGCTACACCCGCGGGGCCTTCTACTCGAACTTCGGCAGCAAGGAGGAACTGCTGCTGGCGCTCTTCGACGACCAGGCGGCCGGGCGGATGGCCGAGCTGGAGCGGCTGGCGGCGGCCTGCGAGGCGCTGGCGCCGCAGGAGCGGGCCCGGCTGCTGGTCGAGGCGCTGCTGCGGGTCGAGCCGGCGGAGTCCGGGTGGATCCTGCTGTTCCTGGAGTTCCGGCTGGTCGCGGCCCGTACGGAGGCGCTGGCCGAGCAGGTCGCCGCGCACGACCTGGCGGTCGCCCGGGCGCTGGCGGACGTCCTGGAGCGGGCGCTGCCGGAGCTGGTGCCCCCGGGGGCGAGCGCCGCTCAGGCGGCGACGGTGATCCTGGCGGCGCGCGAGGGGCTGCTGGCCCGTACGGCCGCCGGCGGGGCGGCCGCGGAGGAACTGCTGGCGGCGACGGCGGCGGTGCTGTCGGGGCTGCTGGGCTGAGACGCGCAAACGCCGAGGGGCGGCCCCGTTACGGGGCCGCCCCTCGGCGGTGGTGTTGCCTCGCCGGCTAGATGACCAGGCTCAGCGGCAGGATCAGGGCTATCGCGACGACCGAGATCACCGTCTCCATCACCGACCAGGACTTCAGCGTCTGTCCGACGCTCATTCCGAAGTACTCCTTCACCAGCCAGAAGCCGGCGTCGTTGACGTGCGACAGGAAGAGCGAACCGGCGCCGATCGCGAGCACCAGCAGGGCCGCGTGGGTCGAGGACATGTTGGCGGCGAGCGGGGAGACGATGCCGGCCGCGGTGATGGTGGCGACCGTCGCCGAGCCGGTGGCCAGGCGGATCAGCACCGCGATCAGCCAGCCCAGCAGCAGCGCGGAGACGTGCCACTTGCCGGACCACTCGCTCACCGCGTTGCCGACGCCCACGTCGATCAGGGTCTGCTTGAAGCCGCCGCCGGCGCCGACGATGAACACGATGCCGGCGATCGGGCCGAGCGACTTGCCGACCGTGTCGGAGATCCGAGCCCTGTCGAAGCCGGCCGCCTTGCCGAGGGTCAGCATGCCGAGGAGGGTCGCGGCGAGCAGCGCGATCAGCGGGGAGCCGATGAAGTCGAACACCCGCTGGCCCAGCGCCTTCGGGTCGTCGATCACCACGTCGGCCAGCGCCTTGCCGAGCATCAGCACGACCGGCAGCAGGATGGTCGCCATGACCGCGCCGAACGACGGGGTGCGCTCGTGCTTGGCGGTGTCCTCCGGGGCGGTGGTGGCCGGGATCTCCAGCGGGCCGACCCAGCGCTCGGCGAACCTGGCGAACAGCGGGCCGGCGATGATCAGGGTCGGGACCGCGATCAGCAGGCCGAGCGCCAGGGTGATGCCGAGGTCGGCCTTCAGCGCGTCGACGGCGACCAGCGGGCCCGGGTGCGGGGGCACCAGGCCGTGCAGCACCGACAGACCGGCCAGGGCCGGGATGCCGACCCGCATCAGCGGCACGTTGCCGCGGCGGGCGACCAGCAGCACGATCGGGATCAGCAGGACGACGCCGACCTCGAAGAACAGCGGCAGGCCGAGCACGGCCGCGATCAGCGCCATCGCCCAGGGCAGCGCCTTGTTGCCGGTGCGGGAGAGCACGGTGTCCGCGATGATGTTGGCGCCGCCGGAGTCGGCGAGCAGCTTGCCGAGCATCGCGCCGAGGCCGATCAGCAGGCCGACGCTGGCGACGGTCGAGCCGAAGCCCGTGGAGAAGCTGCTGAGCAGCTTGTCGAAGGGGGCACCCGCGACGGCGGCCAGCAGACCGGAGCCGAGCGTGAGGGCGAGGAACGGGTGCAGCTTCAGCTTGGTGATCAGTACGACGATCGCACCGATGCTGACCAGCACCGCGATCAGCAGCTGGGAGTCGCTGCCGGTGTGCGGCAGGGCCGGTGGGGCGGCCGCCAGCAGAGTGGGGGCAATGCTCACGCGAGGTCTCCATTGACGGGCCGCAGCAGCGCCACGGCCATCTCGACGAGTTCTTCGGGGGACGGGCCCACGTCCAGGACGGCGCCGCGCTCGTCCACACCCAGGGGCTCCAAGGTGGCGTACTGGGAGTTGAGCAGCGACGTCGGCATGAAGTGGCCGGTGCGGTGGGAGAGCCGGTCCTCGACCAGGTCGTGGCCACCGCTGAGGTGCAGGAAGAAGGCATCCGGGGCGTCCGCGCGCAGGGTGTCGCGGTAGCCGCGCTTCAACGCCGAGCAGGTGACCACGCCGCCGGTGCCGTCCTCGGTGCGCTCCGTGAGCCAGGCGCCGATGGCGCGCAGCCAGGGCTGGCGGTCCTGGTCGTCCAGCGGGATGCCGGCCGACATCTTGGCGATGTTGGCCGCCGGGTGGAAGTCGTCCGCCTCGGCGAAGGGGAGATCGAGGCGGTCGGCCAGGAGACGGGCCAGGGTGGTCTTGCCGACACCGGAGACGCCCATCACCACGACGGTGAGGGGACCTTCCGGGAGGTCGTGGTTCTCGACGCTGAGAGCCATGGTGGTGCTCCTTCGTTGCAGGCCGCCACTATCGCCTCAAAGATATGACGTATTCAAGTGGTGGAAACCAAATCGTCATACTTTTGCGGTGTGGTCTGGGTCGCAGGGCGGCGTGAACTCTCCCAGGGCGGGCGTCTACGCTGAGCGGATGGAGATCCAGGGACTGCCCGGGCGGCTGCTTGACGAGCTCGGGCCGGCGATCGCGTCGGGGGAGATCCCCGAGGGGGCGGTGCTGCGCGGCGAGGAGCTGGAGGCCAGGTTCGGGGTGTCCCGGACGGTGGTCCGCGAGGCGGTGCGGGTCCTGGAGGGGATGCGCATGGTCGCGTCCCGGCGGCGGGTCGGGATCACCGTGCAGCCGAAGTCGCTCTGGGACGTCTTCGACCCGATGGTGATCCGCTGGCGCCTGGCCGGCTCGGACCGCCCCGCCCAGCTGCGCTCGCTCGGCTCGCTGCGGGTCGCCGTCGAACCGGCCGCGGCCGCGCTCGCCGCCACCCACGCGAGCGACGACGACCGGCGCGAACTCAGCTCACTGGCCGTGGATCTGACGGTCACCGCACGGGCAGCCGACCTGGCCACCTTCCTCAAGCACGACATCGCCTTCCACTCCCTGGTGCTGCGCGCCTCCGGCAACGAGATGTTCGCCCACCTCGGAGACACCGTCGCGGCGGTGCTCACCGGCCGGACCGAGTACCATCTGATGCCCCATCAGCCGGAGTCGTACGCGATCCGGTTGCACCGCGAGGTCGCGGAGGCGATCTGTGCCAAGGACCCCATCCACGCCGAGCAGGCGATGCGGACGATCGTGAGCGGCGCGCTGGAGGAGCTCAACCTCCAGCTGGGCTGAGCCCGGGCCGGCGGAGCGGCCGGGAGCGCCAGGCCTGCCGGGAGCGCCAGGCGCACCTGCCGGGAATTCCCGGATGACACGATTTGGCGGCAGTTCGGCGATTTCGGACGCATAGTCCTGGTTCGACGGGGCAGAGTGAGGCCAGGGGGCGCGTTTCGTGTGCGCCCGTTCCGCATGCTTCACCGAACACGCGCCACGCGCCTGGGGGTCGCTCGATGTCCGTGCCACGCCGCCGCCGTCGCCGCCTGCCCGACGAGGTGCGCGCCGCCGCAGTCCGGGCGGTGCTCTGCCTGTCCTTCACGCTCGTGGGCGTCGTGGTGGCCACCCTGGCCTCGTACGCGGGCAGTTGGCTGCTGACGCCGGCACTGCTGGCGATGGGGCTCGGGGTGTTCGGCACCATGTGGTGCCTGCTGGAGATCCTGATCTCCCGCCAGGTCGCCGCCCAGCGGATGCGGGCACCCGGCTCCGCTCACCCGATGGCGGGCAGCCGGGCGCCCTCCGAGCCGCCGGCCGCGCTGCCGTTCCCCCGGCCCGGCTCCTCCTCGGTGTACCGGCAGCCGTACGAGTCGGCGCAGCCGCAGCCGTACGGGCGGGGGCAGCAGCAGCCCTACGGGCCGGGGCAGCAGCAGCCGCAGCCGTACGGCCCCGGGCAGCAGCAGCCCCGGCTGCCGCACCAGGAGCCGCACCGACCGCCGCGCCAGTCACCGCCTCAGCCGCCGCACCAGGCCCGGGTGCGGACCAACCAGCCGTAGCCCCGGGCGGGCCGGTCAGTCCTGGAACGGCAGCGCCCGGTAGTGGGTGGTGAGCCGGCCGTCCCCGTCCAGGATGTGGAAGGCCAGCATCGGCGGGTGGTCGAAGGAGATGACCTGCCCGCCCTCGCAGGGCAGTGTGACGGTGGAGACCACCCCGGGCGCGACCAGCAGCGGCAGGCCGGCGAAGGTGGTCGCGGCGGGGGTGTGCGAGTGACCGCAGAACAGGGCGGCCACCCGGGGGTGGCGGCGCAGCACCCGCGCCAGCCGCACCTCGCCGAACTGGCGGATCTCGTCGACATACGGCAGGTGCAGCTCCACCGGCGGGTGGTGGAAGGCCACCAGGGCGGGCAACTCGCTGCGCCCGGAACCGAGTTCGGCATCCAGCCAGTCCAGCGTCCGATCGTCCAGCAGGCCGTCGTGCTGCCCGGGTATGGAGGAGTCCAGCATCAGCACGTCGGCACCGGGCAGTCGGTGCAGGCGGTTGACCGGCTCCTCCCCCGGTGCCTCACCGAGCAGCACCTCGCGGTAGGGCGAACGGCGGTCGTGGTTGCCGGGGCAGGTGAGCACCGGGTGCCGGGAGGACAGCACCTCGGCGACCTGCCGGTACTCCTCGGGCAGGCCTTGGTCGGCGAGGTCGCCGGTGACCAGCACCGCGTCCAGCGGGCCGGGCAGGGCGTCGAGGTACGCCATCACCTGCTCGGCCCGCCGCCGGGCCCGCTTGCCGCCGTCCCGGCGGTGGACCTGGCCGAGGTGGATGTCACTGAGGTGCGCGATCGTCAGCATGACGATCACGCTAGTGAGTTCACGGCTGGACGGGAACCTCTGCAGGGCGCTTGAACATCCGGGTGGCGGTGATCTCGCCGTGGATGGTCGGGCCGTCCGGGTCCGGCGCGGCGGGCAGGCCCGGACGCAGGTGCTCCTCGACCGAGATGTACTTGAGGCCGGCCCGCAGGTCGGCGTCGTTGCGCAGACGGATCACCAGCGGGAACTCGGCGAGCGCGGTGGTGTCGAACAGGCCGGTGGTGTAGATCAGCTGGACGCCGAGCGCGTCGGCCACGGCCCGCTGGAGCTCCAGCAGGTAGGTGGCGTTGGCGCGGCCGATCGGGTTGTCCAGGAACAGCGTGCCGGCATGCCGCAGCTGGGACTGGCCTCGGTCGTTGGCGCGCAGCGCGGCCATCGTGCAGTACAGCGCGATGGCGGCGGTGAGCAGCTGGCCGCCGGAGAAGACGTCGGACATCTGGCCGACGCCGACCCGCTCGGCGCGCAGCACCGCATCGGGCTTGAGGATCTCGACGCTGACGCCCTTGGGGCCGATCGCGGCGGCGACCCCGCGCAGCAGCAGGGACATGCCGTCGCGGCGCAGGTCGCTGTTCTTCCTGACGGCGGCACGGGTCGCCTCGTCGATGACCTCGCCCAGGCGCTCGACCAGGGTGGCGTGGTCCGGGTCCTCGAAGCGGATCCGGAGGAACTCCTGGCCGGACCACTCCCCCAGGCCCTCGGGCAGCCGGGACAGCCGCTGGGCGGCGCGCAGGGTGGTGAGCGAGGACTCGACCAGGCCGCGCAGCCGGTCCACGATCGAGCCGCGGTTCTTCTCCAGCTGGGCGAGCTCGTCGGTGAGCACCCGCAGCCGGGGGGCGAAGGCGGCGGCCCAGGCGGCGGCGTGCTCGGGCAGCGCGGAGGCGGGCAGTTCGCGGATCTGCTGACGGGCGGGGGTGCGGACGGCCTCGTAGCGGGCGGCGTTGGCGTGCCGGACCAGGGCGTCGGCGGCGTCGCGGACGGCGAGTTCGGCGGAGGACAGCTCGCCGGCGGCGGTGCGCAGGGCGCGTCGGGCCTCGGTGGCGCCGGTGCGGGCCTCGGCCAGCGAGCCCAGGTACGGCTCGACCGGGTCGTCCGGGTCCTCCTGGTGGTCGCGCAGGCCGTCGCGCAGCTGGCCGGCCAGCTCGTCGAAGTCCGCGGCGGCGGCCTGGGCGGTGTCGAAGGTCCGCTGGAGGTCGGCGTGGGCGGTGCGGGCGGCGTCCAGGGCCTCGCGCCGCTCGGCGAGGCGGCTGGTGGCGGTGCGCAGCAGGGCCTGGGCGTGCTCCGGATCGGTGGGGACGAGGTCCTCGGGCAGCTCGGTGTGCGCCTCGCCGTCGGCGGGGGCGGAGCGTTCGGCCTCGCCGCGCAGGCGGCCG
>NZ_JAHSQD010000297.1 GCF_020103755.1 Streptomyces sp. LS1784 | reverse complement strand
GGAGGGTCCGCAGCCGGCCGGACCAGGAGGCCGTGCCCTTGCGGCCGGCGGGCGGCAGGGGCTGCTCGGGGAAGAGCGGTGCCGGGTCCGGCCGGACCGGGTCCGGTCCCGGCACCTCCGGCGGCGGGTGGTTCGCGGCCTCGGGCCACGGTTCGCCGGCCGGAGGGGAGTAGCTGCTCGTGGTCATGCGCCACACGGTGGGTGGCGCGTCTGAGAGAAGCGTGAGACGGGGCTGTGAGGCGGGTGTGATCTGTCGGGTGTCAGACCGATGCCGGCATGGCTATGTGCTTGCCCAGCCACTCCAGCGCCGGGGGGATCTCCCGGGTCCAGGTGTGGAAGTTGTGGCCGGCGGTGTCCAGGGTGATGGTGGACATCTTGGTGGGGGCCTTGAAGGCGGCGACCATGGCCTTGGTCTCGTCGTAGTTGTTCTCGTCGTAGGCGGTGGTCAGCAGCAGCGAGACCGGGGCCGGCGGCTGGTTCTTCAGCCGCCACAGCAGGTCGTTCTCCTGCTTCAGCTGGGCGCTGCCGCCGAACAGGTCGCCGGTGGTCGGGTCGTGGGCCGCGCTGTAGTAGCCGGAGAGCGCGACCGCCGCGCGGTAGGAGTCGGGCTTGCGCAGCGCGAACTTGAGCGCGCAGTAGCCACCGGTGGAGTTGCCGATCACCGCCCGGTTGGCCGGGTCGGTGCCGATCCGGTAGGTGGTGGCGAGGGCCTTGGGCAGGTCGGTGGTGAAGAAGGTCTCCACCTGGGGGCCGTTCGGCACGTCCACGCACTCGGTGTCCCGGTCGCCGACCAGGGTGGGGCGGGTCATCACCAGGACGGTCGGCGGCAGCTTCTTCTGCTCGATCGCGGCGAGCGTGGACGCCGGGTACTGCATCAGCGAGATCAGCTTCTCCGGGGTGCCCGGGTAGCCGGTGAGCACCAGGGCCATCGGGAAGCGCTGCTTGGCGAAGTCCGGCTGGAAGTACTGGGGCGGCAGGTAGACGTACGCCTCGGTGGTCAGACCGCTGCCGGCTCCTTTGACGTCGACCTTCTGGATCAGGCCGGAGCGCTCCGGGTCTGAGCCCTGGGAGGAGTAGAACTTCTGCTCACCGGTGACGGACACCCCGGAGGCGTTCGGCGCGTGGTCGACCACGGTGCCGAGCCCGCCGCTGGTGCCGAGCAGGTCCGTCCAGGAGCTGTAGAAGCCGAAGTAGCTGTTGGCGATCAGGCCCATCGCGGCGAGCACCGATATCTGGGTGGCCAGGAAGGCGCCGATCCGGCCCAGCCAGGACTTCCAGCCCTTTCCGCCGAACCGCGGCCAGAGCCACATGGTGGCGGCGAAGACGGCGATGGCGAGGACCGAGGTGATGATCTGGAGGGGAAGTCCGGTGAGACTGAGCACGAGCCCGATCGTAGTTGACCTCCGGAGACGGCCCGGGGCGGCCCCTCGGAGGTGGCCGCCGGGTATCGGGTTGACGGGGTCGTTCGTGCCCGGGACCATGTGTCGCCGCGCGAGTGCGCGGTGTGCGCGCGGTCCGGCTACCGGGGGTGGGTCATGAGGTTCGTGGGGTCCGAGCGGTTCGTGGGGAAGGCCGGCCTGGCCGTCGGCACGGCGCTGGTGCTGGCGGCCTGTTCCGGTGGCGGTGGAGGCGGTTCGACGGGTGGTTCGTCCGTGGCGGGGTCGGCGGGTCCGGGGGTCTCCGCGAAGCCGACACCGACCCCGGCGCCGTACGGCCCGGTGCTCAGCGCGAGCGTCGACCCGGTCACCACCGCGCTCGCCCAGGTGGCCGGCGCCAAGAGCCTGAGCGACCTCGACACCGTGCTCGGCGGCGTCGTCACCAGCGCGCAGGGCGCCGCCAAGGCCCTGAGCAAGGCGGACAAGCCGCCCGCGGTCTCGACGGTGCAGACCGAGCTGGTGGAGGCGATGACCTCTCTCGCCACCGATGCGGGCAAGGTCCGCAGCGACATCAAGTTCCACGACGTCTGCGCCCTGAGCTCGGCCGAGGCCGAACTGGGCACCTCCCAGGGGCTGGCGGCGGTGTCGGCGGCCCTCACCAAGATGACCACGGCCGGATACCCGACCACCTTCGCCGTGCCGCCGCTGCCCCAGCAGCAGTCCCGCTCGCTGGACAACGGCACCATGGTCCGCAAGGGGAAGCTGCGCGGCGAGGGCGCGTTCAAGGTCGAGAACGGCGGCAAGACGGACGCCGTGGTGTCGCTCGCCCTGAACGGCAAGGCGGTGCACTCGGTCTTCGTCGGCAAGGGGCAGCACGCCGACGTCGAGGGCGTGGAGGACGGCACGTACGAGGTCTACGTCTCCGAGGGCGCGGACTGGGACTCCGACGCCAAGGGCTTCACCCGGAACTGTCACTTCACCAAGTTCGAGGACACCTTCTCGTTCGAGACCGGCCGGACCGTGACCTCCTGGGAGATCACCATCCAGCCGGTGGTCGACGGCAACGCCACGACCGTCGACGTGGACCCGAACGCCTTCCCGCAGCCGTAGCCGTATCCGTAGCCCTGGCCCGTAACGGGCATACCGGGACGGGTCGTTGCCCCCGGGTGGCACGACCCGTGCCCGGCAGTGGCGAGTTCGGTCGCAATGGTTGACCTCTTGAAGTGGCCATGGCACTTTCGTGCGGCGTGGGCGTCGGCGACCAGTCGTACACCCCGCGATCCCCCACAAGGAGAGCCATGTTCAAGAGACTTGTCGCGGTGGCCGGTACGAGTGCCGTCGTCGCCGGTGGCCTGGCCTTCGGCGCCGCCCCCGCGCACGCCGTCCAGGCGGCCGACCTGACCGCCACCATCGCCCTGAGCAACTGCTCGGCCTCGCTGGTCCGTTACCCCACCTCGGTGGCCGGCGACCGGGCGATGATGCTCACCAACGGGCACTGCCTGCCGACCATGCCCCCGGCCGGCCAGGTCATCCAGAACGCCGGCGCCAGCCGCAGCGGCACCCTGCTCGACGGCGCGGGCAACAGCCTGGGCTCCGTCCAGGCCGACAAGGTGCTCTACGCGACCATGACCGGCACCGACGTCGCGCTCTACCAACTCACCGACACCTACGGGTCGATCAGCTCCAAGTACGGCGTCACCGCGCTGACCATCAACGACTCGCACCCGGCCGACGGTGCGTCGATGTACATACCCTCGTCGTACTGGAAGCAGGTCTGGAACTGCTCCGTCAACGGCTTCGTGCCGACCCTGCGCGAGGACGAGTGGACCTGGCACGACTCGCTGCGCTACAGCTCCGGCTGCAACACCACGCACGGCACCTCCGGCTCGCCGATCGTCGACTCCGCCAGCGGGCGGATCGTCGGCATCAACAACACCGGCAACGACGACGGCGCCATGTGCACCCTCAACAACCCGTGCGAGGTGGCCGCCGACGGCACCACCAAGGCCTACAAGGGCCAGAGCTACGGCGAGGAGACGTACTGGTTCACCACCTGCCTGAACTCCAGCCGGGTCATCGACCTCAACGTGTCCGGCTGCCTGCTCACCAAGCCGGCCGGCAGCGGCGCGGTCTCGGTCACCAACCCGGGCAACCAGTCCACCGCCGTCGGTGGCGCGGTGAACCTCCAGATCAACGCCTCCGGCGGCACCGCCCCGCTGTCCTACGCCGCGAGCGGCCTGCCCGCCGGGCTGTCGATCAACTCCTCCACCGGTGTCATCGCCGGCACCGCCTCCGCCGCGGGCAGCTCCAACGTGACCGTCACGGTGACGGACGCCGCGGGCAAGTCGGCCTCCACCGCCTTCACCTGGACCGTCTCCGCCGGTGGCGGCAGCTGCACCCCGGCGCAGCTGCTGGGCAACGCGGGCTTCGAGACCGGCGCCGCCACCCCGTGGACGGCGTCCAGCGGCGTGGTGAACAGCAGCACCTCGCAGCCGGCCCGCAGCGGTTCGTGGAAGGCGTGGCTGGACGGCTACGGCTCCTCGCACAGCGACTCGCTGTCGCAGACGGTGAGCATCCCGTCGGGCTGCAAGGCGACGCTGAGCTTCTGGCTGCACATCGACACCGCCGAGTCGGGCAGCACCGCGTACGACAAGCTCACCGTGTCGGTGAACGGCACCACGCTGAAGACCTACTCCAACGTGGACGCCGCGGCCGGCTACCAGCAGCGCACCTTCGACCTGTCGGCCTACGCGGGCCAGACGGTCACCGTGAAGTTCACCGGGACCGAGGACTCCTCGCTCCAGACGAGCTTCGTGATCGACGACACCTCCGTCCAGACCAGCTGAGTCGGTGACCCCCTGCCGCGCGGCCCGTCCCCCCGGGCCGCGCGGCCTGCTGCTGCCAACGCCCGGACGCTGTGGGGACGTCGACGGGACGGGCCTGGCCCGGTCGTATGCTGGCCGGATGATCAAGCCGATTGAGCTGGTGATATTCGACTGCGACGGTGTCCTGGTGGACAGCGAGGTGATCGCCGTCCGGGTGCTGGTGCGGCTGGGGGAGGAGTACGGCTGGCCGCTGACCGAGGCGGAGGCGATCGAGCGGTTCGTCGGGCGGTCCGAGGCGGTCAACAACGCGCTGGTCGCCGAGCGGCTCGGGGCGGAGACGGCGGCGGTGTGGGGCAAGCGCTTCCACGAGCTGCACGCCGAGGAGGTCGACGCCGGGCTGACCCCGGTGGACGGCCTGCCGGAGGCGCTGGCCGCGATCACCCTGCCCACCTGCGTGGCCTCCAGCGGCACGCACGAGAAGATGCGTCACACCCTGGGCCGGACCGGCCTCCACGGCCACTTCGCCGGGCGGATCTTCAGTGCCACCGAGGTCGGGCGCGGCAAGCCCGCGCCGGACCTCTTCCTGCACGCCGCGCGCTCGATGGGCGTCGACCCGTCCGTCTGCGTGGTGGTCGAGGACAGCCGGCCCGGTGTCGAGGCCGCCCGCGCCGCCGGAATGCGCGCGCTCGGCTACGCGGGCGGCGTCACGGCGGCGGAGCGGCTGGCCGGGCCGGGAACGGTCGTCTTCGAGGACATGCGCGAGCTGCCCGCACTGATCGCCGCGGGCGCGGTGGGGGAGTGACCGGGGCAGGGTAATCCGGTTGCCGGGCGGGACGGGCGCTGGCAGGGTCGGGCAGCATGACCTCCTCCGGCAGGCTGCACCCCGACGAACTGGACATCGACGAGGCGCTGGTGCGCCGGATGGTCGCCGAGTGCTTCCCGCAGTGGGCCGGTCTGCCAGTCGAGCCGGTGGCGCCGGTCGGGACCAGCAACGCGATGTACCGGCTGGGGACGGAGCTGGTGGTGCGCATCCCGCGGATCCCCGGGGTGGTCGAGGAGATCGCCAAGGAGGACCGTTGGCTGCGCCGCCTCGCCCCGCGGCTGCCGGTCCCGGTACCGGTCCCGCTGGCCGTGGGCGGGCCGGTCGACGGTTGCCCCTGGCCCTGGTCGGTGCTGCGCTGGCTCGACGGGACCAACCCGGCCGCCGGACGGCCGGCCGAACCCGGACTGCTGGCCCGCGACTTGGCGGCCTTCGTGACCGCCATCCGCCGGATCGACCCGGCCGACGGCCCCGCCGCCCACCGCAGCGAGTCGCTGGCGGAGCGGGACGCCGGGACCAGGACCGCGATCGCGGCGGTTGCCGACCTGGTCGATGCCGAGGCCGTGACCGCCGCCTGGGAGCACGCGCTCCGGGCCCCCGCACCCGCCGGCCCCCCGGTCTGGATCCACGGCGACCTGCAGCCCGGCAACCTGCTGGTGGACGCACGGGGCCGGCTGAGCGCCGTCATCGACTTCGGCTGCGCGGGCCTGGGCGAGCCGGCCGTCGACCTGATCCCCGCCTGGTACGTGCTGCCCGCCGCCGCCCGTACCGTCTTCCGTGCGGCCGTTGCCGTCGACGACGCGGCGTGGGACCGCGCCCGCGGCTGGGCCCTCTCCATCGCCCTGTCGGAAGTGGCCTACTACCGCGACAGCAGCCCGAGGATGACCGGCATCGCCCGCCACGTGATCGCCGAGGTGCTGGCCGATCACGCCTCCCCGTCCGGCAGCCGCCACTCGTAGGGGAACAGCTCCCGCTCCCACCCGGGGGAGGCGGCGAGTTCGCCGGCCGCCTCCGGAGTGCGCAGGAGGCAGCGGTGGCGCAGCAGTTCGCGCCGCTCGGCGGGGGTGAGCAGACGCTCCTCGGGGCCGAGGTCCCGGTAGTGGCCGAGGTCGGGGCGGCCGTCGACCGATCCGGCCTCGGCGACGTTCAACAGGTCGCCTCCGGCGGTGCGGTAGTCGAGCCGCAAGTCGGTGCGCCACTGCGAGTTGCCGCCCCAGCTGTGGGAGAGGTCGCAGGTGGGGCGGTGCGCGCGGCGGAACGTCCAGTAGAGCGGGAAGCGGTCGGCCACCCCGTGCTCCGCGTGCGCCGCGCCGGCCCGGACCCGTACGCCGGCCCGGTTGAACAGCAGCTCGCCGAGCATCAGGCCGGGCCACCTGACGTCCAGGACCTCGATCGGTGCCTGCGGGTCCTCGGCCCGCTCGACCTCGACGATCTCGTGGAGGAAGGGGTCGAAGCGGGCGGCGCTCTCGAAGGGCGCCATCCCGAGGGCCGTGAACAGGCCTGGGTAGCAAGGAGGTTGCGGGTCGAGCAGAAGCACGTCGGCGACCCGGCCGAGGGCGTAGAGCTCCTCCAGCAGGTCGGGCCCGCCCACGCTCGCGTCGGCCCACCAGGAGGTGCGGTGGACGGCGGCGGTCCGGAGGCGGTCGCGGTACCCGGGCGCCTCCGGACCGGCCAGCCAGCGGTCGATGTCGTCCTCGTACGGGCCGTCGTGGTCGAGGAGCTGCTCGTAGAGCGTGCGTGCGTTCACGGCGGCGATCATGGGCGGGTTCCGCCGAAACGGTCAACCGCCGCCCGGCCGCCCCCGACCGTACGACGGGCGGGGGCGGCGCTGGCGGGTCAGTACCAGAGGGCGCCGGACTGGCCCTTGTTCTCCCACTGCTGGGCGTTGGCCCCGTTCGCGGTGGAGGAGTTGGTGATCTCCAGGTACTTGCCGCTGTGGTTCTTGAACAGGTAACGGGTCATGCCGTCGCCCGACCGGGTCTCCTGCCACTTCCACTTCGCGCCGGCCTGGCCGTTGCACGTCCACTGCTGGGCGTTGGCGCCGTTCTTGGTGGAGGAGCCCTCGATCTCCAGGCACTTCTTGCTGTGCTCGTTCACGAAGTAGTAGAAACCATCGCCCGCGGGCTTGAAGCGCCACACCGCGCCGGCCTGGCCCTTGCACGTCCACTGCTGGGCGTCGGCGCCGTTCGCGGTGGAGGAGCTGGTGATCTCCAGGCACTTGCCATTGTTGTTCTTGATGACGAACGGGTCCGAGACGGCGGCGAGCGTGTCGCCCTTCTGGAGCACGGTGCCCAGGCTCGGCGTCTCGGCGCCGTCCTGCGGCGCGGCGACGGCCTGGCCGCCGCCGAGGGCGGTGAGCCCGAGCGCCAGGGCGGCGAGGGCGATCCCGGCGGCGGAGCGCGGGTTCCTGCGGAGTCCGTTGCTGGACATGGATGGTCCCCCTTCGAGGGTGCTGGTGTCGGTCCGTGTCCACCGGATGAGCCCCCGTGGTGGACACGGCATCAGCTTGCCGACCTCCCGGGTGGGTTGTCGCTAGCAGTCAGTCCACGGTCGCTTGGTTCAGAGTCCACCGCCGGCCGTCACGGCGCCGTGGCGGAAGTCGCGCGGCGGCAGCCCGTACGCGCCGCGGAAGGCGCGGCTGAAGTCCGCGGCGCGGGGGAACCCGCAGCGGGCCGCGATGACGTGGACGGGGGTCGCGGCCAGGGCCGGGTCGGCGAGGTCGCGCCGGGCCCGTTCGAGGCGCTGGCGGCGGATCCAGGCGGCGACGGTCTCCTCCTCGCCCTCGAAGAGGCGGTGCAGGTAGCTGACCGAGATGTGGTGCGCGGCGGCGACGGCGCCGGGGCTGAGGTCCGGCTCGTGCAGGTGGGTGCGGACGAAGGCCCGGACGCGCTGGACCAGCGCCCGGCGCCGGCTCTCCGGCGGTACGGCGTCCTCGGCGTCGAGGTGGTGGGCGAGCAGAGCCGACACCAGGTCGAGGGCGGCGGCGCCCAGCCGGGGCGCGTCGCCGGCCCGGTAGGCGCCGGGGTCGGCGGCGATGCCGACGAGCAGTTGGACGAGCAGGGCGCCCACGCCTTCGCCCCCGGGCATCCGGTGGGCGATCAGGTCGGCCACCTTGTCCGGTGGCAGGGGCACCGCCTGCCGGGGGACGGTCAGCCAGGTCCCGTGGATCTGCCGGCGCGGATCGTCGGTGCTCACCTGGAGGGCGATGGGTCGGATGCTGTCGTACATCACCAGGTCCCGAGGGCGCCACTCGCCGTGGCCGTCGGACCTGGCCGCGGGGCCGGCGCCGGGGAACGGGAGCGAGAGGAGGTAGAACTCCGGGTCGGACGAGCGGATCAGGCGCGCCGGCCGGCGTACGGTGATCGACGGGCTCTCCATGTTCCAGAGCTGTAGCTCACCGAGCGTCAGGATGCGCAGGTCCGCCCGGAAGTCGACGGCGTTTCCCGTGCTGGCCTCGAACGGAGCGCTCCTCTCGGCGAGTCGGTGCCGCCAGTATTCGAGGCGGTCCGGCGGTGCCACGTCCTCGGTCCGGTACACCGTCTCGTCCAGCATGCCCGCCCTCCCCGACTCGTGCTTCTGGTACGGACATTGTCACAGTGCGGACGGCCTTGGTTCAGGACGAATCCCGGGGCACCCGGTGCTGCCACTCCCGGGCGAACACCACCGAGCCCGCCTCCAGTGCCCGCAGCTGCACGACGCTGATGAAGTGCTCGGCGTCGCAGCGCAGTTGGGTGCGGGTCTGGACGGTGACGTCCCAGCCGATGTCGGGCCGCTCCAGCCGGACGGTGTGGTCGGTGCGGGCCTGGGCGCTGAGCGGGGCGTCGGTGAGCACGCGGTAGGCGGTGACGGTGTGTTCGTTCAGAACCAGGCCGTCGGGGTGGGTGCGGGTGCCGTCGGTCGCGGGGGAGAGCTCGGTGCGCCACTCGCGGCGGCCGATGTCGTGCACGGTGAGGTGCTCGGGGCGGGCGGTGAGCGGCTCGGTGAGGTGGACGTCGAGCGGGTCGGGCAGCACCGGGGACTCGAAGGTGACGGGCGGGGCGCCGATGTCGGCGGCGAGGTGGCGCACCGGCAGGCTCAGCGTGGAGCGGGACGGGTCGACGCCGTACCCGGTGTCCTCCGCGGGGGGCCACACCCAGGGCCAGTAGACCGAGGAGAGGGCGAGCCGCAGCCGGTGCCCGGCCGGGACGGTGGTCGCGCAGGCGGCCAGCTCGACCTCGGCCTCCGGCCCTTCGGTGACCAGGACGCCCCGGGTGACCAGCTGCGAGGTACCGTCCGGGCCGACCGCGCACAGCCGCACCGCCACCTGGACGGGCACCCCGTCCTCGCGCAGCCGCAGCCGCAGCCGTACGGTCGGGGCGCCGAGCAGCTCGACCGGTTCGGGCAGCGGCTGGGAGTCGAAGCAGACCGAGCGGCCGTCCTCCTCGCGCTGGTCCGGCGGCTGGTCGGCGGGGCGGCCGTGCGGGACGTAGGCACCGGAGTTGAGGCCGGTGTGCTGCGGGGAGCGGACCCGGACGTACCGGTCGTCGGAGGCGGTGCCGGCGGTGCTCAGCGGCCCGTCCAGGCCGTAGTGGATCTCGCGGACGTCGGGGGAGGGCCAGGCCTCGTCGCCGGTCCAGCGGGTGCCGAGCCAACTGCGCAGGGCGGGTTCCTTGAGGGCGCTGGTGTCGGCGCCGCGCAGCCAGTGGTCCCACCAGCGCAGGGTGTCGGGCAGGGCGGCCTCGGGCAGGCCGTGCGGCCAGGGGCCGATCAGGGCGCGCGCGGTGGGGGACTCGGCGAGCAGCCGCAGCACGAAGGAGCAGGACGGGTCGCCCCAGCCGGCCACCGCGAGGGTGGGCACGGACACCGGGACGGTGCTCTCGCCGGCCGCGAGCCAGTCCTCGACGGGCGGCCGCAGTGACTCCAGCCGGTCCAGCCAGGCGGCCCGCCAGGCGTCGCCGACGTGCCGCGGGTCCGGCGGCAGGGCGGCGTCGGCGATCAGGGCGGTGAGCCGGGTGTGCAGGTCGGCGGCGAGCACGGCCCTGCCGAGCCGGTGGCCGCCCTCGGGGCAGGCGGTGACCACGGCGCCGACGGTGTCGGGGGTC
>NZ_JAHSQD010000296.1 GCF_020103755.1 Streptomyces sp. LS1784 | reverse complement strand
GCCCCGGCCGCCGGTGCGCGGCTGGGCGCTGGCCGGCGGGCGGCTGCGGCCGATGACCGCGCACGAGGTGTTCGACGAGCTGGCCGACGACGCCGCGCGCGGGCTGCCCTTCCCGCCCGGGGTGGACCCGCTGCCCGGGTTCCCGCTGCCCGGCTTCCGGGGTCACGGGGAAGGGGGCGGGCCGCTGGGGTGATCACCACGTTCACCGTCTCCGCATCCACCATGCGGCGCTGGGGGCTGTTCATCGACCGCCTGTTCGGGGAAGATTCGGAGAAGATCAACAGCAGGAGCGTGCGGTGCCCCACGCCGTCGTTCCGGCCGCTCCGCCCCGTACCGCGCCATGCAGGTCCTCCTCGCGCACCGCCGGTCCGGCGAAGCCCGACAGCGAGAGGGGGACGGATGAGCGAGCGGAGCGAGCTCGGCGCCAGGGGGTGCGCGTGGGCGAGCGCCCCCGCCGAGCGCCGCGGGGCGAGATCATGAGCCCGATCGAGTACAGCGCGGAGATCGCCGAGCTGCTCGGGAAGGTGCGGCGGCGCCCCACGGCGGGCTGGCCGTGGCGGCCGGGCGAGCAGGTGCCGGAGGGGCTGCCGGTCAAGCAGTCCTGGGGGTGGCTGTTCGCGCCGGACGGGCGGGTGCTGACGCTGGTGAACCCGAGGGACGGGATCTGCTCGCTACCCGGCGGCTCACTGGAACCGGAGGACGACGGGGACCCGTCGGCCGCCCTGGCCCGGGAGTCGGCCGAGGAGGCGCAGGCCCTGATCGGCCGGCCGTACTACCTCGGCTACCTCTACGACCGGGTCGGATCGGCGAACGGCGGGCACGAGTGCGCGCGGGTCCGGATGGCGGCGGCGCTGCGGGCGGTCGGCCCGAGCGCGGCCGACCCGGCCTCGGGTCGGCACTACCGGCGGCTACTGGTCGCGCCGGGCCTCGCCGTCGAACTGCTCGGTTGGGGCGCGCCCGGGCTGCGCCAGGCCCGGGCGGCCGTCGCCACCGCCGCCCGCTGGCTCGGTGTGCCCGCGGCCGCGAACGAGGCGATCGAGGAGCTGCCGGTCGAGGGCTGCACGGTCTCCCCGGGCATCGTGTACCAGGGGGCCGTGCACCCCGGTGGTGGCCGCCCCCGCGCGCAGGGCTGACGGGGCGCGGTGCCGTACTCCCGAGCGACCTCCCGGCGCGCTGCCCCCGGCACGTCGTCCTGACTGCCGGTCGCGTCCGTCGCACGGTCCGGCCGGCCGCGGCGGCGAATTCCGACGGTGCCGTTGATGCCCCTTCTGGCCCACCTTCCGACGTGCCTTGAGGCACATCATCCGCCCCCCCTGCACCCGCTGACACTCCTTTCGAATCCGGCCCGACGATGGCCGGGCGGCAATTCGCCGGCTGGTCCTGCACGGAACTTCCGCAAGTTGCCGGTCTACGCGCGCTGCGCTACGCGCGTCACGGTGCACCCGCTCTGACCAGCGTGAAATCACGGATTGTCGGCGGCAGTTCATCTCTGAGCTATCAGACACACCGTCAATATCCTTGGCATGACTCCTTCCAGGTTCGGCTACCGCCTGGTATCACTTCTGTGACCCGCGCCACGCCGTTCCCCTGGAGGCATGATGATCCGCCCCGTCCGCGCTCTGTCCATCGCTGCCATAGCGGCAGGTCTCACCATGACGACGCTCTTCGCCGCCTCGTCCGCGAATGCGGCCGGCGTCAACTACGTGGCCCTCGGCGACTCGTACTCCTCCGGTGTCGGTGCCGGCAGTTACCTGAGCGACAGCGGCAGCTGCAAGCGCAGCACCAACGCGTACCCGTACCTGTGGAAGAACGCGCACGCGCCGTCCTCCTTCAAGTTCGTCGCCTGTTCGGGCGCCAAGACCGGCGACATCCTGAACAACCAGATCTCCGCCCTCGACGCCAGCACCACGCTGGTCAGCATCTCGGTCGGCGGCAACGACGCCGGATTCGCCGACACCATGCAGACCTGTGTCCTCGACGGGGACCAGGAGTGCATCGACGCCGTCAACGTGGCCAAGAACTACGCCACCACCACCCTGCCCGCCCAGCTGGACAAGGTGTACTCGGCGATCAAGGCCAAGGCCCCGAACGCCCACGTCGTGGTGCTGGGTTACCCGCACATCTACAAGGTCGGTGGCAGCTGCATCTTCGGCATCGGTGACACCAAGCGCGCCGCCATCAACGGTGCCGCCGACACCCTGGACAGCGTCCTCGCCAAGCGGGCCGCGAACGCCGGCTTCGCCTTCGGTGACGTCCGCAGCATCTTCACCGAGCACGAGATCTGCGGCTCGCTGACCACCTGGCTGAACAGCACCACCCTGCCGGTCGACGAGAGCTACCACCCGAAGGCGTCCGGCCACTCCGGCGGCTACCTGCCGGTGTTCTCGGCGCTGTAAGACTGCCGCAACGGACTGCCTCCTCGCAGGACGTGCCGTGCCGCCGCCCCCTCCCGCACCTCGGGAGGGGGCGGCGGCAGCGTCGTTTCAGCCGTGGCCCGGCGTGGGCCCACTCGATGTCGATCCGTTCGGCGCGGATTTGTTCCGCGCAGGCTCGTTCGGCGCGGATCCGTTCCGCGCAGGCTCGTTCGGCGCGGATCCGTTCCGCGCAGGCTCGTTCGGCGCGGATCCGTTCGGCGCAGACCCGTTCCGCGCAGGCTCGTTCGCCGCGGATCCGCTCGGCACGGGCCGGGTCGGCGGGAAGGGGATGCCGGCGAGGACGGGCAGCAGTTCCGCCTCCTCGAAGTCGAGGTGCGCCTCAAGCTCGGCGGACATCCGGTCCAGCTCCGTGCGGAGCCGCTCCGGCTCGGTGGCCGCGATCCCGGCCAGCAGGGCCACCAGCTCCTCCTTGATCCGCCCGATGGCCCGGTGCTGCTCGCCGAGCCGTGCCAGGACGTCGGCCAGCTCCGGATGACTGCGCGCGAGGGCGGGGAAGACCGCGGCGTCCTCACCGGTGTGATGGTGCGTCAGACCGTCGCAGAAGGCCAGGCAGTGCTGTCGCAGCTGGAGCCCGAGTGTGGCCGGTCGGCCCGGGAGGTGGGCGTGCGCCTCCTCCCGTACGTGGCGTAGCTGCGCGCGCAGCCAGGTGTGCGACTCCAGCAGCTTGTCGGCGAGGCTGCGCGCCGCCGGGGCCGGGCTGCCGGAGGGCGGTTCGGGCCGTTCCAGGACGACCACCGGCAACTCCCGTTCGGTGTGCGCCTGGTAGCCGCCATAGCCAGGGGCCTTCCGGACGACGGCGGCGAACAGCCTTTCCCGGCAGGCGCCTTCGGCGGGTACGGCGACGGTGTCGAAGGCCTCGGTTCCGAGCTCGACCCGGACCGCCGGGTGAGCAAGGAGGTTGCGGTACCACTGGGGGTGCTCCGGCGCCCCGGCGGCCGAGGCGACGACCAGGAGCAGCCCCTCCGCCCGGACGTACCCGAGTGGCACGGTGTGCGGCCGCCCGGAGCGCGCCCCGGTGGTGGTCAGCAACAGCAGGTCGCCGCCCTCGAACGGGCCGCCGACCCGGCCGCCGTTGGCGCGGAACTCCTCGATGACGTTCAGATTGAAAGACATGGGCATGCGTGTGTGGTGGATCTCCTGAGAGGAAAGGGGAATTGCGGCCACACGCGGTGCCGGTGCCGGAGCCGGTGGTACGGCTGGTCGCGCGTCCGGCGACGTCCGTCGCGGAATGCGCCTCGCGCACGCGGGCACCGCGGTGACCGCCTGGCGTCAGATCAGGGAAGCGGAGAGAGTGCTCATCGCGCATCGTCCCTTCGGAAAGGTGCTCGCCCGGCTGCCGGCCGGCCCACTACTCTGTGGCCGACGCCGCGCTGCACGCCCCCATTAGAGCCAGGCCGCGGACGCTCTGTCAACGAGCACGACCGCCGCCCGAGGAGAGCCGGAACCGCCGTGGAACACGTGCTGGACCTCGACGAAGCCGCCGCACGGATCGCCGCCCGGGCCCCGAGGTGGCGCGCCGCCCGGCTGACGGTGGAGCCGTTCACCTGGCGCGACGGACTCGCCCCTTGGCCGCAGCCGCTGGAGACGGACCGTTCCCGGGTCGCTGATCCGGACTCCCTCGGACTGCGCCTGGCCGACCCGTTGACGGGTGGTGAGCTGGACGTGGTGCTCTTCCGAGGCGGCTGGGCGGACGTGACCTACCTGGCCGCGGGCTGGGAGGGGAAGCCGGCCACGGCGGAGGAGCACGAGCCGGGCGGCGTGATCCCGGCCCGGGACATCACCTCCGCCGCCGACTTCGAGGCGCGCCTGATCGGCTGGATGGGAGATGTCTTCGGCGGCTGAGCGGCCACCTGGCCGGGCCCATCGGGCCGGGCCCATCGGGCCGGGCCTCTCGGGTCGGGCCTCTCGGGTCGGGCCTCTCGGGTCGGGCCTCTCGGGACGGGCCCGACCCCAGGGGCGCCCCAGCCCGGATCCGGTCCCCGGCGGCGCCCGCACCGAACGACGACGCGCCGCCGCTTCCCCTGGAGGCGGCGGCGCGTCGGGTCCGGGTGGTCTCCGTCAGCGCAGGTGGTCGACCAGGCCGGCCGGCTTGAGCCCGGCGGCGTCGGCGGCGGCCAGGGCGCGCTGGAGGTCGTCTGCGAGGGTGTCGGTCCAGTGCATCAGCACGACGTCGCCCGGCTGCAGCAGGCCCGGGTGCCAGATGTTGCCGGCGCCCCAGCTGAAGTCCGCGTCGGCGGTGAGCACGGTGCGGATGCCGCAGTTGGCGGCGGCCTGCAGGGTGTCGGCGTTCCAGGCGAAGTACGGCGGGCGGAAGAAGGCCGGTGCGGTGCCGAAGAGGCGGGTCATGGCGTCACGGGCGTCGCAGATCTCGACCTGCTGCCGGTCCAGCGGGAGGTTGCTGAGATCGGCGTGGGAGACGCTGTGGTCCTGGACCGAGGAGCCGGGCACGGCGGTGACCCGCTTGAAGAAGGCCGGATCGGCGGCGGCCGGCATCGGCAGCGGGAAGGCGGTGATCGGCAGCCGGTGGTCGGCGATGAACTGCTCCGCCTCGGGGGTGCGCTGCCAGCCGTCGTCCACGGTGAAGAAGACGACCTTGTCCTTGGTCGGGACGGAGCCCGCGGCGACGGCCGGGGCGGGTGCGGGGCCGTCCACCCGGACGTCGTCCACGGAGAAGGGGCCCTGCTGGTACCAGCCGTGCACGTACAGCCGGATGGTGTGCGCGTTCGGGCCGGTGGTGAACCGGGTGCTCAGCCGCTGCCAGCCGCCCTCGGTGGTCTGCGTCCAGGCGGGGGCGACGTCCTTGCCGGTGCCGGTGGCGCCCAGGTAGACGAACCTGCCGTGCACCCACGCGGAGGCCGTGTAGGTGGTGTCGGGCTGGACCGCGACGGTCTGCGCGCACTCGCCGGTGGACTCGGCGTTCGCCGGGGTGACGGTGAGCGCGGAGGTGCCGGTGTGCGGGGCGGTGGTGGTGACGGCCGCTTCGGCCGGGCCGCCGGTGCAGTTCCAGCCGGGGACGCTGCCCCAGTCGGCGAGGTCGGGGGAGGGCACCTCGAAGCCGGGGTTGGTGGCGAGGTTGACGGTCGGGGGAGCGTCGGCGGAGGCCACCGGTGCGGCGAGACCGGTGAGCAGTGCGACCGAGGCGGCCAGCGCGGACAGGCGCGTGGACATCGACACGTGAGGACTCCAGCAGGTGGGGGCACGCCCGTGGGGAGGGCGTGGGCGGAATCGGACCGTGGGCTCCGAGACGTGGGCTCCGAGACGTGGAACTCTGAGCCGTGGAACTCTGAGCGTGGAACTCCGGATCGTCGCAACAATGGACTAGACCAATAAGGTCGTCAAGGGAACGGTGGGTGAACCCCGAGGCCATCACGTGGCCGCCGCGCCTGCGTCACAAGGGGAAAGACGGCGCCTCAGGGGCCGGGCGGACAGGCCCGGTTCAGGACAGGTACAGCTCCTCGATGTCCGTCGCGTAGTACTCCGCGATCGCCGTCCGCCGCAGCTTGAGCGAGGGGGTCAGCAGTCCCTGTTCCTGGCTGAACTCCCTTGGCATCAGCCGGAAAGCGCGGATCGACTCGGCCCGTGAGACCGCGGTGTTCGCGGCCGCCACCGCGCGCTGGATCTCCACGTGCAGCTCCTCGTCCGCGAGCACCGTCCACGGGTCCGGCTGCTCCCGCCCGCGGGTCTTCAACCAGTGCGCCAGCGCCGCCGGTTCGAGCGTGATCAGTGCGGCCACGTACGGGCGGTCGTCGCCCACCACCAGGCACTGGGAGACCAGCGGGTGTGCCTCGACCCGCTCCTCCAGGGCCGCCGGGGCCAGGTTCTTGCCGCTGCTGGTGACGATCAGGTCCTTCTTGCGGCCGGTGATCGTGAGGTAGCCGTCCTCGTCCAGCCGGCCCAGGTCGCCGGTCGCGAACCAGCCGTCGACCAGGGACTCGGCCGTGCACCGCGGATGGTTGAGGTAGCCGCCGAAGACCGAGCCGCCGCGCACCCACACCTCGCCGTCGTCGGCGATCGCCACCGAGGCGCCCGGCACCGGCTGTCCGACCGTGCCGAGCTTCTGCCGTCCGGGCGGGTTGGCGGTGATCGCGGCGGTGGTCTCGGTCAGCCCGTAGCCCTCGTACAGCTGGAGGCCGGCGCCGGTGAAGAACAGGCCCAGCTCGCGCCGGAGCGTGGAGCCGCCGCACATCACGCTGCGCACCCGGCCGCCGAGCACCGCCCGCAGCCTCGGGTAGACGGTCCGCTCGTACGCGAGGTGGCGCAGCCGCAGGGCCGCGCCCGGGCCGGGACCGCGGCCGAAGGCCTTCTGCTCCCGGGCGGCGGCCCAGCCGACGGCCACCTGCCGGGCCTGTTCGAAGAGTTCGCCGCGCCCGGCGTCCTCGGCGGCCCGCCGGGCCTGCTGGAAGATCTTCTCGAAGACGTACGGGACGGCGTGCAGGAAGGTCGGGCGGAAGGTCTCCAGCGCGGGCAGCAGCGCGTCGGTGGAGACCTCGGGGATGTGGCCGATCCGGAAGCCGCCCCGGATCGCCGCGATCTGCACGGCCCGCCCGTAGACGTGCGCGAGCGGCAGGAACAGCAGGGTGGCGGGGTGGCCGCCGGCGGTGTCGCGCAGGGCGTCCCCCCAGCCGGCGAGCAGGGCGTCGGCCTCGGCGGCCAGATTGGCGTGGGTGATCAGGCAGCCCTTGGGGCGGCCGGTGGTGCCCGAGGTGTAGACGACCGTGGCGATGTTCTCGGCGGCGACGCCGAGGCGCTGGCGGTGCACCAGGGAGTCGGGCACGCCGAGGCCGTCCTCGGTGATCGCGGCGACGCAGTCGCGGTCCAGCTGCCAGATGCCGGTGAGGTCGGGCAGCGCGTCACAGACCGCGCCGACCGTCATCGCGGCGTCCTCGTCCTCGACCAGGCAGGCCACCGCCTGGGTCTCGGCGAGGATCCAGCGCACCTGTTCGGGGGCGGCGGTGGGGTAGACCGGGACGGTGATCGCGCCGATCGACCAGAGTGCGTAGTCGAACAGCGTCCACTCGTAGCGGGTGCGGGACATCAGGGCGACCCGGTCGCCGTAGCGTACGCCGTGGGTGAGCAGGCCCTTGGCCAGGGCGAGCACCTGGTCCCGGAACTCCCGGGCGGTGACGTCCCGCCACTGCCCGTCCTCGCCCCGCCAGGACAGCTGGACCAGGTCGGGGGCGCGCTCGGCGGTGTCGTAGAGGGAGTCGGCGAGTCCTCCGGTGGCCTCGGGCGCGGCCGGGGCGGGGGTGGTGAACTCGCGCACGGTCCTCCCCAGTTCGGTGCCGGTAGTACGGAGTGGGCCGAAACTATCGGATCGCCCTGTCACTGCCCAGGGTTGTGGCGGTGACACGACGGGATCGGCACGGGCCCCCTCCGGTGGTGTCGCGCCCGGGGAGGCGCGGGGGAGGCGCGGGGGAGGCGCGGAGGAGGAGCCGCGGAGGCTGTGGGGGTCTCGTGTCAACCCGTCATTGCGGGCATGTGTGAACGATTCGGGCGCGAAACGGAGGCGGGGGCGGCCGGTTTCTGACGTGTGCGGGACGAGACCGGTCAGTGGACCGGTTCGCCCCTCGAACGAGTGGTGAGGGCGTAGTAGAGTCTCGCAGACCTGTGGCCGGGAGCCCCTCCTCCGACGTGTCCCCCAGCACCCTCCACGCCGCCCCCGTGCCACCCCGAACCGCCCCGAACCGCCCCGCCCTCGACACCGTTCCTCCACCGCCCCGTCGCTCCCCGTCCGCGCCTGGCACTTCCCGACCGAGGACTCCATGCGTCTGCGCAGCAGCTCGATCCGCGCGAAGATCATCGCGCTGCTCCTGGTGCCCATCGTCGCGCTCACCGCCCTGTGGGTGTACGCGACGGTCGCCACCACCGGGGACGTCTGGAACCAGCTCGGGATCAGCCGTACGTACAAGGAGTTCGCAGGCCCGGTCGACCAGTACACCGGCGACCTGCAGAACGAGCGCCGCGCCGCCGTCCAGCGGCTGGCCGACCCGCGCTCGCCGGCCGCCAGGGAGGCCTACGAGCGGGCCAAGGCCGCCACCGACCGCAGCCTGGACGCGCTGCGGCAGAAGAAGGACAGCTCCGCCGGAAAGCTCTCCACCCCCCAGCGCGGCCGCTTCGTGCAGATCATCGCCGCCGCCGACCAGATCGGACCGCTGCGTGCCCAGGTCGGCCGCTCCGCGCTGAACTGGGAGTTCGCGCTGGACCAGTACAGCGACCTGGTCAAGCCGGTGTTCGGATTCCGGTCCGCCTACGTCGCCCGGCAGAGCGGGCAGCTCCCGCGCCAGGGCACCATCCTGATCGAGCTGGTGCGTGCCCGCGAGTACCTGTCGCAGGAGGACGCGGCGATGGAGGGCCTGCGCACCGGCGCCGCCAAGCCCACCGCCGAGCAGTACCAGGTCGCGCTGGACGCCCTGCACAACCAGCAGGCGCTGTTCACCGTCTACATCGCCGAACTCGAACCCGCCGACCAGTCCGACTACATCGCGCTGCGCGGCGGCGAGGCCTGGGGCGCGCTGGCCCGCGCCGAGGCGGACTTCGTCGGCGCCGGCGGCCCCGACCGGGTGGTCCAGGCGCTCAACAGCGACTCCTGGCGGGAGACCGCCGACCGGGCGCTCGGCGACCTCGCCTCGATCAACAGCCGGATCTCCGGCGGGCTGGACGAGCGCGCGCGGTCCGCTGCGATGGGACTGCTGTGGCGCGGCGGCATCGCCGGTGCGGTCGGCCTGGTCGCGGTCGTGCTGTCGATCATGATCTCGTTCCGGATCGGCCGCGGCCTCGCCCGCGAGCTGATCGGCCTGCGCAACGCGGCCGACGAGCTGGCCGGCACCCGGCTGCCGTCCGTCATGCTGCGGCTGCGCCGCGGCGAACCGGTGGACGTGGCCACCGAGGCCCCCGAGCTGCACTTCGGGGACGCCGAGATCGGCCAGGTCGGCCAGGCGTTCAACGCGGTGCAGCGGGCCGCCGTCGAGGCCGCCGTCGAACAGGCCGAACTGCGGCGCGGGGTCTCGGCGGTGTTCGTCAACCTGGCCCGGCGCAGCCAGGTGCTGCTGCACCGCCAGCTCACCCTGCTGGACACCATGGAGCGCCGCACCGAGGACCCGGCGGAGCTGGAAGACCTCTTCAAGGTCGACCACCTCACCACCCGCATGCGCCGGCACGCCGAGGGCCTGATCATCCTGGCCGGCGGCTCGCCCGGGCGCGCCTGGCGCAAGCCGGTCCGGATGGTGGACGTGGTCCGGGCGGCGGTCGGCGAGGTCGAGGACTACGCCCGGGTGATCGTCCGGCCGTTCCCCGGCACCGGCCTGCTCGGCAGCGCCGTCGCGGACGTCACCCACCTGGTCGCCGAGCTCGTCGAGAACGCCGCGGTGTTCTCCCCGCCGAACACCCAGGTCACCGTCCAGGGCGAGGTGGTGGCGCACGGCTTCGCCCTGGAGATCGACGACCGCGGCCTCGGGCTGAGTGAGCAGCTGCTCGCCGAGATCAACGAACGCCTCGCCGTGGAGCAGGAGTTCGACCTCGCCGACACCGACCGGCTGGGCCTGTTCGTGGTCAGCCGACTGGCCCGGCGACACGGCATCCGGGTGCACCTGCGGCCGTCCCCGTACGGCGGGACGACGGCGGTGGTGCTGATCCCGCGCGAGCTGCTCGCGGAGGCGCCGGACGGGACGCCGGAGCCGGGCCCGGCCGGGCAGCGGCTGGCGGCGGGCGGCC
>NZ_JAHSQD010000295.1 GCF_020103755.1 Streptomyces sp. LS1784 | reverse complement strand
TCCGCGCGGGCGACCGAAGCGGTCGGCTCCGCCGGGACGACCGGCTCGGCGGGCGCGGCCGCTCCCCGACCGAGACGGCGGGCGCGGGCTGTCCGGCCGGGGCGGTCGCCCACCAGCCGCCCATGTGCATGGCTCGGTCGATCGCCGTCCTGCTCGGTGCCCGGCGGCTCGAGGCCGCCGCCACCCGGGTCTTGAGGTGGGCCTTCATCGCCACCTTCTCGTCCGGGTCGCCCCAGGCAGGGACCGGGAAGATCCGCTCGCCTCCCCACCGGTCCATCGTGGCCTTCGTCTCGTTGACTGCCGCTGGGTGATGCGCCTGGTCATCAGGGTGATCGCTGCCCAGGTGATCAGCGACTCGGAGTGCTGGATTAGCACTCCAGTGTCAACACCGTTGATTCAGCGCTTCGATCCGGCCTTCAAGCCCTGCCCCACAGAACCATCAGTTTGACGACCTTGGCGCGGTGGCGGCCGTTGTCCTTGTCGCCGAGGACCAGGCTGACGGTGCCGACGATCCCGCCGCCGGGGTCGCGGGCGATCCAGCTCAGGCGGTGTCCGGCGGCCAGCGTCCTTGTACTGGAGCCACCAGCGGGCGGCCTCGGTGCGGTCGAGGCCGTCGAGGAAGCCGATCGATGCGCCGTCGGCGACGGCGTCAAGCAGCAGGTCGGCAAGCCCGTCGTGGTCGGCCGTCAGGTCCTTGGCCGCTTTCAGGTCCTTGGCAGTGCGTCCAGGTCCGTCAGTTTCTGCTGTGCTTCGGCTTTTTGCCGGTCGAGTCTGCTCGCTCCTGAGTGCCTTGAGCGCGTCGGCTCGCGTCCGGCCTACGAGCCCGGCGCCGCTGCCGCTCTTCCTGTGCGCGGAACAGCGCACAGGAAGAGCGGCAAAACGGCCGTCGGAGCCGGAGCCTTTCCGGTGGTCTCGGCTGTCAATCGGTCTTGATGCTGACCAGGATGTTCAGTTTGGACGCCTGGCGAGCGGGCCACAGGGCGGCGACCAGGCCGACCAGGCCGGCCAGGGCCAGGAAGAGCAGCAGCTGGCCGTAGGGGACCACGGTGGTGAGGGTCGGCAGGCTGGAGATCAGCGTGCGGTTGACCGCCCAGGCGGCGAAGGTGCCGAGTGCGACGCCGATCACCGCGCCGAAGAGCGAAATCACCACCGACTCCAGCCGGACCATCCGCTTGATGCCGCGGCGGTCCAGACCGATCGCCCGCAGCATGCCGATCTCGCGCTTGCGCTCGAAGACCGACATCGCCAACGTGTTGATCACGCCGATGACCGCGATCACCACGGCCATGCCCAGCAGGCCGTACATCATGTTCAGCGCGAAGGTGATCATCTTGCTGAACTCGTCGCGCATGTCCTGCCTGGTCTTGACCTCGACCACGGGGTTGTTGCCGGTGGCGTCCTTGATGGACTGCTTGAGGGCGGCGCTCGGGCCGTCGGTGCCCTTGACCAGGACCTCGCTGAGATAGGGCTGGGGCTCGTGCTTGGCGATCTCGGCGCTGGCCATGATGACCTCGGAGATCATCGTGTTGCCCTCGTACACGCCGCCGACCGTGAGGGTGCCCTGGCTGGCGGCGCCCCCGGTGCGGTAGTCCACCTTGACGTTGGAGCCGACCGACAGGTTCTCCTTCTTGGCCATGTTGGAGTCGACCAGGATCTGGCCCTGCTTCAGTGCCGCGGCGGAGCCGCTGACCATCTTCGGCTGGACCAGCTGCTC
Organism: Streptomyces sp. LS1784; assembly: GCF_020103755.1. GTDB lineage: Bacteria > Actinomycetota > Actinomycetes > Streptomycetales > Streptomycetaceae > Kitasatospora. The sequence goes on along the minus strand of NZ_JAHSQD010000295.1, from coordinate 8,506 downwards.
GAAGCCGGCCGCGTCGAAGCCGCGGACCGAGTGCAAGGCGCCGCCGAGCTCCCAGAAGGCCCGGTTGATGGGGCTGGAGACCGCGACACCGGGGGCCTTGGCGATGGCGGCGGCCAGCTCCGGGGTCAGGTCGCCGGTGGCAAGGGTGACGTCGTAGTCGGCCTTCATGGAGCTGGTGACGGCCTTGTCCACCATGTCGGAGACCGAGGAGCCGAGCACGCTCAGGCCGGTGACCAGGGCCAGGCCGATGGTGAGCGCGGCGGCCGTGGCGGCGGTGCGGCGCGGGTTGCGCACCGCGTTGCGGCGGGCCAGCTTGCCAGGGGTACCGGCCACCTTGGCCAGCAGCGGGCCGACCAGGGCGATCACCGGACGGGACAGCAGCGGCAGCAGGACGAAGATCCCGATCAGCGCCAGCCCGACACCGGCACCCACCGGCACCTGGCCGGAGCTGCTCCTGGTGGCCGCGCCCGTCACGACCAGGCCCAGGCCACCGATGGTGAACACCGAGCCGACGACGTTGCGGATCACCAGGCTCTTCTGGGTGGCCGGCTGGTCCCCGCTGCTCATCGCGGTCACCGGGGCGATCCGGGAGGCGCGCAGGGCGGGGAGGACGGCGGAGAGGACGGCGACCAGGACACCGACCACCAGGGTCACCACGACCGTGGTCGGCGCGATCACCAGTGGGCCGGTGGGCATCCCGGGGGCCGTGGCGTGGATCAGGGACTGCATCCCGGCGCCGATGCCGATACCGGCGAGCAGACCCGCCGCCGAGGCGGTGACGCCGAGGGCCAGTGCCTCGACCAGCACCGAGCGGGTGACCTGCGAGCGGCTGGCGCCGACCGCGCGGAGCAGGGCCAGTTCCTTGGTGCGCTGGGCGACCAGCATGGTGAAGGTGTTGGCGATGATGAAGATGCTGACGAACAGCGAGATGATCGCGAAGACCAGCAGCATGGTCTTCATCTTGTCCGTGCCCTTGGCGATGACCTCGGCCTGTTCGTCGATCAGCTGCTGACCGGTCTTGGTGCGGAAGTCGCCGGCCTTGGGAAGGACGTTGCTCACCTGGTCGAGCAGGGCGGACTCGGTGGTACCGGACTTGGCCAGCACCGAGACGGAGCTGTACTGGCCGGGCGTCAGCAGTATCTTCTGCGCACTGGCGGTGTCCAACAGGGTGAGCGTGCCGCCGGAGGTGATCTGCGGGTCGTCGGTGGTGACGATGCCGGCCAGCTTGACCTCCAGGGCCGGGCCGTTGCGTGCGATCCGGACGGTGTCACCGACGTGGTAGCCGCCCTTGTCGGCGGTTGCCTTGTCGAGTGCGACTTCCTTGGGGCCGGACGGGGTCTTGCCCTCCACCAGCGGGTAGCGGCTGTCCTTGCCGGAGGGGTCGGGCACGTAGTTGCCGCCCATCGCGCTCCAGACCTCGCCGATCAGGTTGCCCTTCTTGTCCGACACGCCGATGAAGCCGGAGACCACACCGCGTGACTTCGCCGCGCCGGGCAGGGCGGCTATCTGCTTGACGGTGGCGTCGGTCAGCTTCTCGGTGTTCTTCTCGTCCTCAATGTTCCCGCCACCCATCCGGGTGCCGACGGTGCGGTCGGTGACCAGCACGGAGACGTCGGTGTAGCTCTTGGCGAAGCTGTTCTTCATGGCCTGGCCGAGCGTGTCGGAGAAGACCAGGGTGCCGGAGACGAAAGCGGTGCCGAGCAGGATGGCGAGTGCCGTCATCAACAGGCGGCCCTTGTGGGCCAGCACATTGCGCAGTGCGGTGCGATACATGGGTTGCGTCCTGGGAGTTCGGGGGGCGGCTACTGGCGAGGCGTCAGCTCGTCCGGCCCTTGGCGTCGAAGCGGCGCATCCGGTCCAGGACGCCGTCGGCGGTCGGAGCGGTCAGCTCGTCGACGATCCGGCCGTCGGCGAGGAAGACCACGCGGTCCGCGTAGGAGGCGGCCACCGGGTCGTGGGTGACCATCACCACGGTCTGGCCCAGCTCGCGCACGGAGTCGTGCAGGAAGGAGAGGATCTCCGCGCCGGAGCGGGAGTCGAGGTTACCGGTGGGCTCGTCGGCGAAGATGATGTCCGGCTTGCCGGCCAACGCGCGGGCGCACGCCACGCGCTGCTGCTGGCCGCCGGAGAGCTGGGACGGGCGGTGCGAGAGACGGTCGGAGAGGCCGACGGTGTCCACCACCCTGTCCAGCCAGGCCTTGTCGACCTTGCGGCCGGCGATGTCCATCGGCAGCGTGATGTTCTCCAGCGCCGTCAGCGTGGGCAGCAGGTTGAACGCCTGGAAGATGAAGCCGATCTTGTCCCGGCGGAGCTTGGTCAGCTGCTTGTCCTTCAGCCCCACCAGCTCCGTCTCGCCGATCATCGACGAGCCGGAGGAGACGGTGTCCAGGCCGGCCATGCAGTGCATCAGGGTGGACTTGCCGGAACCCGAGGGACCCATGATCGCGGTGAACTCGCCCTGCGGGAACACCACGCTGACGTTGTCCAGGGCGACCACTCGGGTCTCACCCTCGCCGTAGACCTTGTTCAGACCGGTGGCTCGGGCAGCCGCCTGGCCGGTGCGGACGGCGTGCACGGACATCGTTGTCACGGGAAACTCCTTGTGTTACGGGCAGTCGGCCGCTGATGACCGACTGCCAATTTCTCTGATGGGCAAGGCATGGAACTCCAGCCGTTGCTCCATGGTTTTTCAGCGATCACCGAAATCAGTCGCCCTGCCGAATGGTTGAGCCACCATCGCTGGTCGTACGCACCCGACCGCATCCCATTCGCGGGTACTACACGACACCGGTCCTCGCGCACGGCCAGGCAGCGTCCACGCCCTGGTCGAGGGCGTGGCGGGACACGCGACCGGGACCCATCGACGACGCCCTGTTCCTCACCCCCCGTCGCGGCGGTGGCGCGCGACGGGGATGACGGACGGGTGCGCCGGGCTCAGCCCGAGCGGCGCAGCAGGGTGATCCGCGAGCGGGTCATCAGCGCCGCGAGGGCGGCCGCGAGCACCGGCAGCAACAGCACGGTGGCGGCGAGGGTGGGCCACGGGAAGACCAGGCTCGCCTTGTTGGCGAGCTCCTCCGGGCTCATGCCGGGGTAGCTGCTCGCCGCGGCCTCGACCTTGCGCAGGGCCACCCCCGGCACCACGCCGCAGACCACGCCGAGCAGGGCGCCCATGGCGGCGATCACCCCGCACTGGAAGCCGGACAGCGAGCGCCGGACGCGGGGCTCGGCGCCGACCGCCGCGAGGGTGGTCAGGTCGCGCTGGGAGTCGGCGGCGGCCAGCCCGGTGGCGATGCCGGCCGCGCCGAGGGCGACGATGCCCGCGAAGACGTTCAGGCCGAGGCGGACCAGGCTGCTCTCGGACTCGTAGCCGCGTTCGATCTTGAGCAGGTCGCGGCGCTCGCTGAGCTTGGCCAGCGCGCCGTCGGCCTTCTGCTGGGCGCCGTCGGAGGGCGCCGCGGCGGGCAGCCAGACGGAGCCGGTCGGGGTGGTGGAGAAGCCGAGCCGGGCCGCGGTGGCCGGGCTGATCACGGCCTGGGCCGGGGAGGCCAGCGAGGGCTCGGCAAGGACGGCGTCCACGGCGATCTCGGTGTAGACCGGCTTGCTCCGTGCGGCGACCGCGCCCTCCGCGACGACCGGGGCGCTGTACGGGAACGTGACCTTGCCGTCCTTGAGGTAGCGGGCGTGGAAGACCACGGCCTTGCCGGCCGCGAGGGAGTGGCCGGCGCCCTGGTCGGTGACGCCATAGAGGTTGCGCAGCAGGTTGGCGTCGTCGGCGGTCAGCGGGCTGTAGGTGCTGCTGTAGCGGTGGTCGACCTCGCAGCGCTTGTCGGTCCGGGGCACCGGGGTGTCGAACCAGGTCCGCAGTTCCTCCCGGCCGGCGTCGGTGGCGGCGTAGAACTGGTGGCCCTCGTCGTCCTCCCCCGCCGGCTCGACCAGCCCGTCGCGCTCAAGCCGCGACAGCGTGGTGTAGACCTGCCCGACGTTGAGCGGCCAGGTGGCGCCGGCGCGCGCCTCGAACTCGGTGCGCAGCTGGTAGCCGTAGCGCGGGCCCTGGTCGAGCAGGGCGAGCAGACCGTGACGGATGGACATACCGAGTATGTATACCCGGTATGTCGTACCGCCTCAAACCGCGCCCCCTCCCCCGGCGACCGGGTACCGTCGTGCGGTCCAGCGCGACCGGCAGCAGCAGCGAGGCGGCGCTCGGTCGGGAAGTCGTGGAAGGCCAGCAGTTCGTCCATGTCGTCGGCGCCCTCGGACGGGTCCAGCCGGACGTGCCGGCGACGCCGGCAGGGCCCTGCCGAGGCGACGAGCTCAGCCTCGGCATCCGCTACAGCACGGCCCACTTCGGCTTGGTCTCTGAGCACTACTGGCTTGGGTTTGGAGGAAGGTGCGAGCTTCGCCCAGGTCACGGAAGCGGGCGGAGACGCGCACCGGGCCGGTGGTGGAGTGGAGGTGCAGCCTTGCCAGTCCCAGCAGTCGCGTCAGTGGGTTCTGCGTCAGCGCAAGGCTCTGCGGCTTCGTATGAGGGATGATCATCGTCCGGCGGACGATCAGGCCCCGGCGGCTGACCACCACCTGTGCGTCCAGCCCAAGGCCCGACCGAGCCGCCCAGAACGGTGCGAGGAAGCAGGCCCGCCGCGGTGGCGGGGTAAGGGCGACCGCGTCCAGGTCCAGCCCCGGCCACAGCCGGCCCAGCAGGGCCAGCGCCTGCGCGCGTGGCGCGACCGGCAGCAGCAGCGAGCCGCCGGCCGCGTCCTGCCCGGCCACGTTCATCCGCACCCGGACCCAGCCCATTCGGCGCCACAGCAGCGGCTCGTCGATCCGCAGCGCTTGCACCCGACCGGGTAGGACCGTCTCATGCCTGTACTCCAACAGCCCCGCGCTGATCCGCATCCCGTCCGGGGACTCGGCGAGGGTGAAGGAGTACTCCGCCGCGAACCGTTTGAGAACGGTCGCCGACAGCACCGTCGCCAACGACAGCGCGACGGCGAACACCTCAGCCCATGTGCGTGCCGTCACCAGCGGCACCACGGTGGCAACCGCCGCGATCAGCCACCCCCACGTCGACAGACTCAGCGCGATCGACCCGAGCAGCCGTCGCCCCGACAACGCGTAGAGCACCTGCTGCTGGGCCTGGCCCGCCTCTGGCGCCAGGCCCGCCCCGCGGGCGAGCAGCTCGGTGCGGAACGCGACCGCCTGCCCCACACCCAGGTACTCCAGCGTCGACCGCGCCTTCTCGCCGGTCGCCATGTCAAACCTCAGGACGGCCAGCCCGAGCAGTCGGGCTGCGAGCGGCCGGATCACCTCAATGGCCTGCACCCGGTCCAGCCGGATGTCGCGGCTACGCCGGAAGACGATCCCGTGCTCGACCCGTAGCTGCGCGCCTTCCACCCGGTAGCGGGTGAAGCGCCAGGACAGGAAGCCGTAGCCGAACGCGAGCGGGACCAGCACCAGCAGTGCCCAGCCCACCCGGTTCACGGTCAGACCGTATGTCAGGTGGCGGGCGCCGTAGGCGAGTACCACGATCAGCCCCCAGCCGCGCAGGAACGGCGTGAGCGGGTGCAGTCTCCGCCAACCCTCCTGTTCCCCCGTTCCCATCACAGTCCCGCCTGCCGGGCCTCGCCGCGCTCGGCCAGGGCGTCACGCAGCCGTGCCGCCTCGGCGGGCAGCAGGCCGGGGATCCGCGCGTCGCTGAAGAGCGAAGCGGTATGCAGCTGGACCGACGCGATACCGAAAGCCCGATCCAGTGGGCCGGCCTTGACGTCCACGGCCTGCATCCGGCCGTACGGCACCACCAGCTGTCGCCGCCACCAGTAGCCGCGCGTCAGCAGCAGGTCGTCCTCGCGTTCAGCAAAGCGCCAACTGGCCCAGTTCCGGCCGACCAGCCACCAGCCCCAACCGGTCAGCGTCACGGGCAGCAAGGCGAACAACGACCAGCCGCCGCCTAGATGACTGATGCCAAGGGGTTCAGTGGTCATACGCGGTCAGGGAGCGCATGACGGGTTGTCCGGTGTGGTCGTTGTGCCAGATCGCGGCGGTCAGCGCGAGGATCCGCTGGAGGACGCGGGCCATGACACCTCTCGGCGTACGGCCTTGGTGTCGTTCGAGGTCGAGCTGGCCCTTGAAGGTGTCGTTGACCGACTCGATGATCTGCCGCAACGGCTTGAACAGCTGCGATCCGGCCCGCTCGGCCTCGCCCTTGCGGGCCGGCCGCAGGAGGCGGATCTCCAGTTCGGCGAGCTCACGCTCGAACGCGGCGCCGAAGTAGTTCTTGTCCCCGATCAGCGTCTGGCCGGGCCGGGCGGCCACCAGGTCCGTCTCGGTGGCCAGGATGTCCAGCAGAGTGGTGCGCTCGTCGGCCTTGGCGCCGGTCAGCGCGAACGCGACGGGCAGGCCGTGCAGGGTGCACACCAGGTGCAGCCGCAAGCCCCAGAAGAACCGCGAGTGGCTGGCGCAGTAGCCGTACTCGGCCCATCCGGCCAGGTCGGAGCGCTTGACCGTCTCCCGGGAGCGCCCGCACTCGATCGGGGTGGAGTCGACCACCCACACGTCGTCGGTCCACAGGCTGGTGTCAACGGCCAGCAGCCGGTTGACGCGGGCGATCAGGTGGGCGGCCTTGCGCAGGCGCCGGTTGTAGCCCGACTGACCCGGCAGGTACGGGAACAGGTGCTGCAGGTGGGAACTCGCGTAGCGGATCCAGCGGCGCTCGGAGACGAAGCCGAGCAGTGCCTGCATCACCGCGAGAGTGACCAGCTCGGCATCGCTGAGCTGTGGTTCGATGCCGATCTTGGGACGCCACGGAGCCAGATGCGGCGATTCCTTCAGCAGGTCGTCGGTCTTCACGTAGAGTGCGGTCGCGAGGGAGTCCAGATCAGGCGTCACAACCGATCTTTGGACTCCCTCGCTTCATGTCATGCGCGCCAGCGAGCCCTTGGCATCAATCATCTAGGAACACGGCGAGCAGCGTAGCGGTAATGGCCGTCAGTAGCGCTCCCGCCACCAGCACAAGGGTTCGCCGCAGGCGGCGCAGGCCACCGGGAAGGCGCGCCCAGTGCAGGTTTGCGGATTCAAAAGGGGCGGTATCCGTGCCCGTCACCCCGATCTCCGCGGGCCGGTCAGACAGTGGGCGAGTCTCCTGCGTGAGCGGGGAGGCCGGGCCGAGGTCCAGGTTCACAACAAACATCTCATTCAGCATCAGTTCGTATCGGAGGCAATCGGCGTCATCGTCGTGCGCGCGCCCGGAAACAGGCGGACGTATTGGCACTAGGCCCAGCCGATGGCCGCGTTCTGGGATTGCCTGCTGTAGTTCACGGCAACGCCGACCTACATACCAGGCAACGGCAGTCCCCGATGCCCTGCGACACCAGCACGAGAAGGGCCCCAATGGCGGCGATAGTTGCAGGGAAGGCCCGTAGCTGGCCGGAGGTGGCGTGTAGTTGAACGATGAATATGTACAGGATCACCGACATCTCACCCATGCGCAAAGTCTTGGTCAAATCAAAGTAATATCAAGTCCAATATCTTGCGCTTGTGTACAAGCTGTCACATGGTGCGTGAGACATTAGACCTTCTGGCCATCTTGAACGGCTCTCCCCGGCGTGACACCGATTTTGCGGACCCGTTCAGAGCGCGGCGCGCACGTGGATTCCATGACGACGCAGCAAGACGGCCGTCACACCGCCGCTTGGGCGCAGAACTCCGTCGAATGAGCCGGTCGTAGATCTCTCCGCAGCCGCAGGAAGGGCTGCGGGCCGTCAACGCGGCCTCGGTGCAGCCGCTATGGCCAGCGGTGGCCAGCGCCTGGTGGGTACCGTCGACGAACTCATCGGTGACATCAGTGCCGACCGGCTGGCGTACTACATCGCTGCCCGCCGGGCTTCTCAGGCACCCGTTGGGGTCTTCTCGGCCGCTGCGGGCATCGCCTTCGCCACTGCGCCGGTCCGGCGCGCCGTCGCTGTGCGACGGCCCAGCATCACGTGCCCAAGCGCTGCGGCCGTGCCGCAGACCCCACAGGCCCCCCACAGCACGGCGGATCCGGCGTGTTGCAGCAGCATGCCGCCGGCTGCCGGGCCGAGGAAGGAGGCGAGTGACCAGGAGAGTGTTTGACATCCTCACCCGCCTAAAGGCGAGTGATTCCCGCCTGTCGCACCGTTGCCCGGTACGGCTTCGGGTGGGTTCCTGCTTCACCGCGCTGCGCCGGAACACGTTCCGGTCTCACCTGCGCTCCACAGGCCGGCACCGCCAGTCCGGCGGCCTTGGCGACGTTGACCGCCGCGTTGACATCCCGGTCCAGGACAGCCTCGCACGCCCCGCACGTCCACTCCCGGACATCGAGGGGCTTGGGGCCGTCCTTGACGCCGCAGTTCGAACACACCTGTGAGGTCGGCTCGAAACGGCCTATCCGGTGGAAGGCACGCCCGTATCGCACGGCCTTGTACTCCAACATGGCCACGAACGCCGACCACCCGGCGTCGTGCACGGACTTGGCCATGCGGGTGCGGGCAAG
>NZ_JAHSQD010000294.1 GCF_020103755.1 Streptomyces sp. LS1784 | reverse complement strand
TGGCCGATCCGGCGGCCGAGCCGGCGCTGCGCGAGGCGCTGGCCGCGAAGGCGGCGGGCCGTCCGCTGCCGACCGTGCTGGTGGGCCCGGACGCGGCGACCGAGCTGGCCGCCCTGGAGTGCCACTCGGTGCTGAACGGCATCACCGGTTCGATCGGCCTGCGGCCGACGCTGGCCGCGCTGAAGGCGGGCCGGGTGCTGGTGCTGGCCAACAAGGAGTCGCTGATCGTCGGCGGTCCGCTGGTGAAGGCGGTGGCGAAGCCGGGCCAGATCGTGCCGGTGGACTCCGAGCACGCCGCGCTGTTCCAGGCGCTGGCGGGCGGCACCCGGGCCGAGGTGCGCAAGCTGGTGGTCACCGCCAGCGGTGGCCCGTTCCGCAACCGCACCCGGGAGCAGCTGGCCGGGGTGACCCCGCAGGACGCGCTGGCGCACCCGACCTGGGCGATGGGCCCGGTCGTCACGATCAACTCGGCCACCCTGGTGAACAAGGGCCTGGAGGTGATCGAGGCGCACCTGCTGTACGACGTGCCGTTCGACCGGATCGAGGTCGTGGTCCATCCGCAGTCGGTGGTGCACTCGATGGTGGAGTTCACCGACGGTTCGACCCTGGCCCAGGCCAGCCCGCCGGACATGCGGATGCCGATCGCGCTGGGTCTGGGCTGGCCGGAGCGGGTGCCGGACGCCGCTCCCGCCTGTGACTGGACCAAGGCGGCCACCTGGGAGTTCTTCCCGCTGGACGACGAGGCCTTCCCGGCGGTCGAGCTGGCCCGCGAGGTGGGCACCCTGGGCGGCACCAACCCGGCGGTCTTCAACGCGGCCAACGAGGAGTGCGTGGAGGCATTCCTGAAGGGCCGCCTCGTCTTCACCGGAATCGTGGACACTGTTGCCAAGGTCGTGGCCGAGCACGGCCGGCGGGACGGCGGTTCGGCGGCGGGAACTTCCCTGACGGTGGAGGACGTCCTGCACGCGGAGGACTGGGCGCGCGCCCGGGCCCGCGAGCTGGCGGCCGGCTGACGGTCGACTGACGACCCCGATTGCGGTAGGACGAGACGATGAGCGGAGCGGCATGACGGAGGACCAGCGGTGGCAACGGTTTTGACGGTGGTCGGCATCCTGGTCTTCGTCATCGGGTTGCTCGTCTCGATCGCGTGGCACGAACTCGGCCACCTCTCCACGGCCAAGCTGTTCGGCATCCGGGTGCCGCAGTACATGGTCGGCTTCGGCCCGACCCTCTGGTCGCGCCGGAAGGGCGAGACCGAGTACGGCATCAAGGCGATTCCGTTCGGCGGGTACATCCGGATGATCGGGATGTTTCCGCCGGGCGAGGACGGCCGGATCACCAAGCGCAGCAGCTCGCCCTGGCGCACCATGATCGAGGACGCCCGTGAGGCCTCCTACGAGGAGCTCCAGGAGGGCGATGAGCAGCGGCTCTTCTACACCCGCAAGCCGTGGAAGCGCATCATCGTCATGTTCGCCGGGCCGTTCATGAACCTGATCCTGGCGTTCGGGCTGTTCCTGACGGTCATGATGGGCTTCGGCGTCACCATGGCGGTGCCGACCATCGGCTCGGTCGCCCAGTGCGTGGTCAAGGCCGGCCAGCCCACCGACACCTGCCCGGCCGACGCGCCCAAGACCCCGGCCAACGAGGTCGGCCTGCGCCAGGGCGACAAGGTGCTCTCCTTCGACGGCGACCGGATCCGCGACTACGACCAGCTCCAGGCGGACATCCGGAAGTCGGCGGGCAAGCAGGTGACGATCATCGTGGACCGCGGCGGTCAGCAGCTCACCTTCACGCCCACCATCGCCGTCAACGACGTGCAGAAGTACGACGGCAACGGCGTGCCGGTGAAGGGCCAGACCGTCCAGGCGGGTTTCCTCGGGTTCACCCCCAGGAGCGAGACCGTCCAGCTCGGCTTCGGGCAGTCCGTCGACCGGATGTACGACATGGCCGAGAACGGGGTGCGGTCGCTGGCCGCCCTGCCCGGCAAGATCCCCGGCCTGTGGAACGCCGTGGTCGGCGACGCCCCGCGCGACCCGGACTCGCCGATCGGCATGGTCGGCGCCGCCCGGGTCAGCGGTGAGGTGTTCTCGCTGCACGAGTCGGCCACCCAGCGGATCGCGATCTTCGTGAACCTGCTGGCCGGCATCAACCTGTCGCTGTTCCTGTTCAACATGCTGCCGCTGCTGCCGCTGGACGGCGGCCACATCGCCGGCGCGGCCTGGGAGTCGGTCCGCCGCCGCTTCGCACGAATGTTCCGGAGGCCGGATCCGGGCCCGTTCGACGTCGCCAAGCTGATGCCGGTCGCATACGTCGTGGCCAGCATCTTCATCGGATTCACCCTGCTGGTGATGGTGGCCGACCTGGTGAACCCGGTGAAGATCGGCTAGGGCGTCGGGGGACGGCGGGTGTGCTGGGCGCCCGGACCGTGCCGTACCGTGGAGGCCGGGTGCGCGGGAGTTCGCGCGCCCGGCCTCGGCCGTCCCAGCGGCCGGGCGGATGACCACACCTCAACCCCGGGGAACCCTGCGCACATGACCGCGATCTCGCTCGGTATTCCGTCCCTGCCGCTCAAGCCGCTCGCCAAGCGCCGTTACTCCCGGCAGATCATGGTCGGCAACGTGCCGGTCGGCGGTGACGCGCCCGTCTCGGTGCAGTCGATGACCACCACGGTGACCGCGGACGTCAACGCCACGCTGCAGCAGATCGCGGAGCTGACCGCCTCCGGCTGCCAGATCGTCCGGGTCGCCTGCCCGTCGCAGGACGACGCCGACGCGCTGCCGATCATCGCGAAGAAGTCGAAGATCCCGGTCATCGCGGACATCCACTTCCAGCCGAAGTACGTCTTCGCGGCGATCGACGCCGGCTGCGCGGCGGTGCGCGTCAACCCGGGCAACATCAAGGCCTTCGACGACAAGGTCGGCGAGATCGCCAAGGCCGCCAAGGACGCCGGGATCCCGATCCGGATCGGCGTCAACGCCGGTTCGCTGGACAAGCGCCTGCTGGAGAAGTACGGCCGGGCCACCCCGGAGGCGCTGGTCGAGTCGGCGCTCTGGGAGTGCTCGCTGTTCGAGGAGCACGACTTCCGCGACATCAAGATCTCGGTCAAGCACAACGACCCGGTCGTGATGATCAACGCCTACCGCCAGCTGGCCGCCGCCTGCGACTACCCGCTGCACCTCGGCGTGACCGAGGCGGGGCCGGCCTTCCAGGGCACCATCAAGTCGGCGGTCGCCTTCGGCGCGCTGCTGGCCGAGGGCATCGGCGACACCATCCGGGTCTCGCTCTCCGCCCCGCCGGCCGAGGAGATCAAGGTCGGCAACCAGATCCTGGAGTCGCTCGGGCTGCGCGAGCGCGGCCTGGAGATCGTCTCCTGCCCGTCCTGCGGGCGTGCCCAGGTGGACGTCTACAAGCTCGCGGAGGAGGTCACCGCCGGGCTGGAGGGCATGGAGGTGCCGCTGCGAGTGGCCGTCATGGGCTGCGTCGTGAACGGCCCGGGCGAGGCCCGGGAGGCCGACCTCGGCGTCGCCTCCGGCAACGGCAAGGGGCAGATCTTCGTGAAGGGCGAGGTCATCAAGACCGTTCCGGAGTCGAAGATCGTCGAGACCCTGATCGAGGAGGCGCTGAAGCTCGCCGAGCAGATGCAGGCGGCGGGTGTCGAGTCGGGGGCGCCGACCGTGGTCGCGGGGGAGTGAACGGTTGCGGGGGAGTGACCCCGCACAGCTTGTCCTGACCGCGCGGGAGCGTCCGCACGGTGTTTTCCGGAAAGCGGGGCCGTCCGTTCGCGGACGGCCCCGCGGCCGTAGCCGGGTGGGGCCACGGAGTAGGGTGCGGCCAGAGTCGTCTCAGTGAGGTGCTGTCTCGATGCTCGATCGAGGTGTGATGCTCCCGAGCTCCTTCCAGGCCGTCCGGGCCCTGGCCACCACCCGCGTGCTGGAGCCGCCGGACCTCCCGGACGTCCTGGAGATCCTCCACCGCGACCCGGTCGCCAACGCCTTCGTCGCGACCAGGGTCGAGGCCGTCGGGCTGGACCCGTGGCGGCTCGGCGGGGAGATGTGGGGCTGGTACGACGGGGACGGCGTGCTGGACGCGCTCTGCTACACCGGGGCGAACCTGGTCCTGGTCAACGCCGGGTCCGAGGCGGTCGCGGCGTTCGCGGAGCGGGCCCGGCGGCAGGGGCGGCGCTGTTCCTCGATCGTCGGGCCGGCGGCGGCCACGGCGGCCTTCTGGGCGCTGCTGGAGCGCAGTTGGGGGCCGGCCCGGGAAGTGCGGGCGCACCAGCCGTTGTTGGCGACCTCGGTGCCGTCGGCGGAGATCGCGCCGGATCCGCTGGTGCGGAGGGTCCGGCGCAACGAGGTCGAGGACCTGATGCCGGCGTGCGTGGCGATGTTCACCGAGGAGGTGGGGGTGTCGCCGCTGGCGGGGGACGGGGGGCTCCTCTACCAGGCCCGGGTGGCCGAACTCGTCTCCACCGGGCGGTCGTTCGCACGATTCGGGGAGGACGGGCAGGTCGTCTTCAAGGCGGAGATCGGGGCGGTGACGGAGGGGGCCTGTCAGATCCAGGGGGTCTGGGTCGCTCCGGAGCACCGGGGGCAGGGGCTCTCCGAGACGGGGATGGCGGCGGTCCTGGACGTCGCGTTGCGGGAGGTGGCGCCGGTGGTGTCGCTGTACGTCAACGACTTCAACCTGCGGGCCCGGGCCGCGTACCGGCGGGTGGGGTTCCGGGAGGTCGGGGCGTTCATGAGCGTGTTGTTCTGAGCGGGTCGAACGAGCCGTGCGAGATGTGGTTGGGATCTTCGGCCGCGCTGCGGGGCCGCTGGTAGTAACGTCCGGAGCATGGATCAGCTGACCGGGGTGACGATCGAGGCCATCGACCTTGCGGCTTGGGCGCCGCAGGCGCTGGAGGTCCAGGCGGTGGCGTTCGGGCTGACGCCCGAGGAGGTCGCGATCCGGCTGCACATCGTGGGGCGGCACGCCCTGCAGCCCGGGGTGATCGCGCTCGGGGCGATGAGCGGGGGGCGGCTGATCGGGTTCGGGTACGGGATGCCCAACCATCGGGAGCACTGGTGGAGCACCGTCATCGAGCCGTATCTGACGGCCCGGGGGTACGAGGACTGGCTGGACGGGGTCTTCGCCGTCACCGAGCTGCACGTGCTGCCGGAGTTCCAGGGGCAGGGGGTCGGCTCGCGGATCATCCGGACGCTGTGCGAGCGGTCGGGGCTGGACCGGAGCATCCTCTCGGCGATCGACGCGGAGACGCCGGCACGGCGGCTCTACCGGGCGTTGGGGTACCGGGATCTGGCGCGGGCGGTGCGGTTTCCGGCGACGGACCGGCTGTATGCGGTGATGGGGGCTCGGTTGCCCTTGCGGGGGGCCGGGGCGTAGGGGCCGGGGCGTAAAGATTCGTGGGTCAGAGGGAGTTGGCGAATTCGAGGTAGAGCTCGGCGTCTTCGCGGCGGTCCGCGGTGAGGGCGCGGAGGGCGAGGTCGACGGCGCGGAAGAGGGTCCAGCCGCGGAGTCGGTCCTGGTCGACTTCGAGGGCTTCGGAGAGCCGGCCCAGCCGACGGCGGACGGCGGCGGGGGCGCCGGGGGCACCGAGCAGGGTGTCGGCGCGGTCCAGGGCGAGGCGGGCCAGGTCGTAGGCGCGTTCGCCGGCCAGTGGGCGCGGGTCGATGGCCAGCCAGGGGGCGCGGTCGGCGGCCAGGACGTTGCCGTGGTGGAAGTCGCCGTGCAGGAGGAAGGACTCGTCGGCGGAGTCGGCCAGGGTCCTGGCGGTGTCCAGGGCCTCGGCGATCAGGGGCTGGGCTTCGGTGATCGCCGCGTGGTGGGCCGGGTGGCGGTCCGGGCGGGGGGCCGCCAGGGCGGCGGCGGTGGCGGTGGCCGCGGCCACCCGCTGGGGGACGGTGGGGAAGGGGTGTCCCGCGGGGAGTTCCGTCCAGAGGCGGTGCAGCAGGCTGGTGGCCTCCAGCATGGCCTTGGGTTCGGCGAGGGAGCGCAGCGGGATCTCGCCGTGGAGGCGTTCGAGCAGGAGGACGCCCTCGGCGGGGGCGGCGTCGAGGAGGAGGACGGCTCCCCGGCCGGCCCAGTGGGTGAGGGCGGTGTGCTCGTGGGCGGTCTCGGGGGTGGGCAGGCCGACCTTCAGGACGGCCGGGGAGAGGTCGTCGCGGTGGACGTACGCGATGAGGCTGAGACTGCCGCCGGGGTCGAGGGTCCGTTCCAGGGTGAGGTTCCAGGCGGCGAGGTGGGCGGTGGCCCTGGCGGGGAGGGTGGCCAGCCATTGGCGGCCGGCCTCGCCGTGGGTGGTGGCGACGCTGTTCGTCAGCCAGGTGGGGACGGTGATGGTGGGTTCGGCTCCCGACATGGGTCCATTGTCGGGGTTTGGGGGCTGGGACGGGGCTTTCGGAGGGTGGGTGTCGGGGGCGGCTCCGGCGGTGGCCGTTCCGGGGGCTGGATGGTTTTCCGACTGCCGAACCCTGTGGGTGGGGGTTGCCGGGGGTGGTTCTGTGTGGGCGCGGGGGCGTTCGCCACGCGCCCGCCGAGGTTCCGGGGGTCAGCTGGGGATGCCCGGGAAGGGGGTGGCCGGGGCGCCCCAGCGGAGGGCGCGCAGGGTGGTTTCGCGGAGGGCGGTGGCGGCGAGGGGGCGGTAGGGGGCGGGGACGTCGGCGACCAGGTCGGCGTAGACGGTGGTCAGGCGGGTTTCCAGGTGGACGGCGAGTTTGGTGGCGTCGGCGGGGCCGGTGACGGGGAAGGGGAGCCGGTAGCCGCCGGCGGCGGGGGTGGGGGCGGCGGTGAAGGCGGTGAGGAGGCGTTGCCAGGCGTCGCGCTGGGCCTGGTGGGCGGCGTGGGTGGTGCGGGCGTCGGTGCGTTGGGGGTCGTCGGGGAGGTGGGCGCCGACCACGCCGTAGCCGTAGACGGCGGCGTGTTCGGCGCTGAGGGCGGTCTGGAGGGTGGGGACGGCGGCGGACCCGGTGGCGGGAGTGGCTTCGGCGCTGCCGTCGGGGGTCTTGACGGGGGTCTGGTCGCCGAGGGCCGCGGCGTGCAGGGCGTTGGAGGCGGAGATGGAGGCGAGCAGCCGGGCGAGGGGCGGGCTGACCTCGCCGAAGCCGTCGAGGTGGGACTCGGCGGTCCGGTGCTCCATGACGGCCAGCTCGGCGAGGGTGGGGAGGGAGCGGGACGGGGTGCTGGTGGGGGAGGGGCTCGCGGTCGGCAGGCCCTGGACGAGGGCGGCGCGGTGCTGGGCGGTGTCGTCGCGCAGGGGTTGGAGCAGGGCGGTCGGGGTGCCCGGGACGGTGAGCAGGTTGTCGTAGGCGCCGAGCAGGAGGTCGGTGTCGGCGATCGCACGGAGGCGGGCGGGGGTGTCCGGGTCGCGCGGTGGGGTGGGGCCGGCGGGGCGGTCGCCGCGAGGGTCGGCGGTGCAGGCGGTGAGGGTGGTGAGCAGTCCGAGGGCCAGGAAGGTCCTTCGGCTGGGCGGCTGCATCGCGGTCACTCCGGGCGGGTACGGGAGGACGGCCTCCCCGCCTGCCCTCGTTGGCGTGAATGATTACAGAATCCCCACGTTCCCGGGCCCGGTTCGGGGGTGCCGTGCCGGGTGTGAGCTTGCTCGCAGTGGGTGGTGTGCGAGTGGTCGGCGGAGGTCCGGAATCGGTGGTTGGGGGCTTGACCGGATAGGCTTTGGGCCGAGCTGCCGTGATCCGGTGTGGCACCGGGGGTGCGGGGCGACCTTCTGACAACAGCAGACGCGGCCGAGGAGTCCACCCGGATGAGCACCACCCACACCGACCGGCTGCGAGCGTTGCTGGAGCCGCTGGCCGAGCAGGCCGGACTGGATCTGGAGGACGTCAGGGTCACCAGGGCGGGCAGCCGCCGACAGGTGCAGATCGACGTCGACACCGATGACGGCGTGGACATGGACACCATCGCCGAGTTCAGCCGGGTGGTCGGTGAGGCCCTGGACGAGTCGGACCTGATGGGGGACGAGGCGTACCTGCTGGAGGTCGGCTCGCCGGGTGCGGAGCGTCCGCTGGTCCTGCCCCGGCACTGGCAGCGCGCCGAGGGTCGGCTGGCCAAGATCCACCTGGTGGACGGCGGGGAGATCGTCGCCCGGGTGCTGGAGGCCGACGAGGACGGCGCACTGGTCGAGGTGCAGCCGGTGAAGGGGCGCGGCCGCCCGAAGGAGCGCCGTCTGGCGTACGCGGAGGTGGCCCGGGCTCGCGTCCAGGTCGAGTTCAACCGCAAGGACGACGACAAGCTCCTGGACGAGGCCGCGGACTTCGACGAGGGGGAGGACGGCGCCGAGTGACCCCCGGGTGCCGTACGACCATGACGAACGTGACGAAAGACGAGGAGGCGTAGCCGTGGACATCGACATGAGTGCCCTGCGCACGCTGGTCAACGAGAAGAACATCCCCTTCGACCTGCTGGTCGAGTCCATCGAGTCCGCCCTCCTCACCGCGTACCACCGCACCGAGGGCTCGCGCCGCCGGGCCCGGGTGCACCTGGACCGCAAGAGCGGCCACGTCACCGTGTGGGCCATGGAGGACCCGGCGGAGCTGGAGGAGGGCGTCGAGCCGAAGGAGTTCGACGACACCCCGAGCGGCTTCGGCCGGATCGCGTCCAGCATCGGCATCCAGGTGATGATGCAGCGCCTGCGCGACGCCGCCGACGACCAGACCTTCGGCGAGTACGCGGGCAAGGAGGGCGACATCGTCACCGGTGTCGTCCAGCAGGGCAACGACCCGAAGAACGTGCTGGTCGACATCGGCAAGCTGGAGGCCATCCTGCCGCCGCAGGAGCAGGTCCCGGGCGAGGACTACCGGCACGGCACCCGGCTGAAGTGCTACGTGGTGGCCGTGCGCCGGGGTGTGCGCGGGGCTTCGGTGACGCTGTCGCGCACCCACCCGAGCCTGGTGAAGAAGCTGTTCGCGCTGGAGGTCCCGGAGATCGCGGACGGCAGCGTGGAGATCGCGGCGATCGCCCGTGAGGCCGGCCACCGGACCAAGATCGCGGTCTGGTCGCGTCGCCAGGGCCTGAACGCCAAGGGCGCCTGCATCGGCCCGATGGGCTCCCGGGTGCGCGCGGTGATGGGCGAGCTGCACGGCGAGAAGATCGACATCGTCGACTGGTCGGAGGACCCCCGGGAGATGGTGGCCGCCGCCCTGTCGCCCGCGCGGGTGACCAGCGTGGAGATCGTGGACGCCGCCCAGCGTTCCGCCCGGGTGATCGTGCCGGACTACCAGCTGTCGCTGGCGATCGGCAAGGAGGGGCAGAACGCCCGCCTGGCCGCGCGTCTGACCGGCTGGCGGATCGACATCCGGCCGGACACCGAGGGCCAGTCCGAGGAATCGCAGGCCCAGTAGTCAGTGTTGTCGTGGCCGTCCCCGTCGGCCCTCCGGGATCGGCGGGGCGGCGCCATGTCGCTTCGGAGGGGTAGACTTGCCTTCGTCTGGCCGGACGCATGTCCGAGCACGCCCGGAACGCACCTGCGTGGGCTGCCGCAAGCGCGCGGCCAAGCACCAGCTGTTGCGTGTCACGGCGGTCGAGGGCGAGTGCGTCCCTGATCCCCGTGGCGCACTTCCGGGCCGGGGTGCTCACGTGCATCCCGATCCGGCCTGCCTCGACCTCGCGGTCCGCCGTCGGGCGTTCCCCCGGGCCTTCCGGCTCCAGGGCGCGCTCGACACGGAGCGGCTCCGCGAGTTCATCGGGGAGCGGGCGGGCGGAGCCTCCTAGGCGGGCCGCCTCCTGCGACGGCCGCCGCTCGCGCGGCGGAGAACCACCGCAACAAGGCACAGCGCGCGGGCAGCCGCACGCCGTGCCACCAGTCAGGTACCTCGCGATGTGGAAGTAGGTCGAGATTGCGATGAGCACTCGATGAGTACGCGATGAGTACGCGATGGGTACGCCCATGAAGTAGCGACAGTCCGGCGGACGAGACCCCCGGACTCATAGACAGGAGTGAAGTGGCTAAGGTCCGGGTTTACGAACTCGCCAAGGAACTTGGCTTGGAGAGCAAGGCCGTCATGGCCAAGCTCACCGAGCTCGGTGAGTTCGTCCGTTCGGCGTCCTCGACGATCGAGGCGCCGGTCGTGCGCAAGCTGACTGACGCGCTTGGTGTGGCCCCCACCGGTGGTGGTTCCGCTGCCAAGCCGGGCCCGCGGAAGACCGCGGCGCCCTCCCCCGCCGCCGGCTCGGGTGCCCCGAAGCCGGGGGCTCCGACTCCGGGTCCGCGCCCCGGCGCGACCCCAGGTCCCCGTCCGACCCCGGCTGCCGCCGCGCCTTCCG
>NZ_JAHSQD010000293.1 GCF_020103755.1 Streptomyces sp. LS1784 | reverse complement strand
GTGGGCGACGGGGACTGGCCGGAGACGGATCCGGTGGTCGCGCTCGATGTGCGGCATCCGGCGTATGTGATCTACACGTCGGGTTCGACGGGTCGGCCCAAGGGCGTGGTGGTTGCCCATGGGGGTGTGGCGAGTCTGGTTGTCGGGCAGATCGAGCGGTTCGCGATCGATCCTGGCAGTCGGGTGCTTCAGTTCGCCTCGCCCAGTTTCGACGCGTCGGTGTCGGAGATCTACACCGCTTTGCTGTGTGGGGCGGTCCTGGTGCTGCCTCCGTCGGGGGACGCGGTCGCGGCGCTGACCGACTCGGGCCTTGCGGTCACTCACGTGACGGTGCCGCCGTCCGTGCTGGCGGCTGTGCCGGAGGGTTCGGTGGCGGTGTCGACGTTGGTGGTGGCGGGGGAGGCGTGTGCGCCGGAGCTGGTGGCGCGCTGGGCGCCGGGCCGGCGGATGGTCAACGCGTACGGGCCGACGGAGACGACGGTGTGTGCGACGATGAGCGACCCGCTCGTGCCGGGGGTGGGTGTGCCGCCGATCGGCCGGCCGATCGCCAATGCCCGGGTGTACGTGCTGGACGAGTGGCTGCGGCCGGTTCCTCCGGGTGTGCCGGGTGAGTTGTACGTCGCGGGCGCGGGTCTGGCGCGCGGCTACCTGAAGCGGCCGGGCCTGACGGCGGGGCGGTTCGTGGCCTGCCCGTTCGGCCCGGAGGGTGCGCGCATGTACCGCACCGGCGACCTGGTGCGCTGGCTGGGCGACGGCCAGCTGGAGTACGTCGGCCGTGCCGACGACCAGGTGAAGGTGCGCGGCTTCCGCGTCGAGCCGGGCGAGGTCGAGGCGGCGCTGGCCGAGCACCCCGCCGTCGCCCGGGCCGTCGTCCTGGCCAAGGACGACCGGCTCGTCGGCTACGTCGTCCCGCGCCGGGACACCGCCCGGAACAGCGGCCTGGAAGCCGACCACGTGGGCGAATGGCAGGACATCTACGACGCCCTGCCCATCGCCCCCGAGGAAACCGCCTTCGGCCAGAACTTCGTCGGCTGGAACAGCAGTTACGACGCCGGCCCGATCCCCGTCGAGCAGATGCGGCAATGGCGGGACACCACCGTGGCCCGCATCCTGGCCCTGCACCCCCGCCGGGTACTGGAGATCGGCGTCGGCACCGGACTGCTCCTCTCCCAGATCGCACCCCACTGCGAGACCTACTGGGCGACCGACTTCTCCGCCACCGCGATCGACACGCTGACCACACAGGTCGCCGAGCAACGGGACCTCGCCGAACGCGTGGTGCTCCAGACCCGCCCGGCACACGACACCGACGGACTGCCGGCCGGGCAGTTCGACACCATCGTGATCAACTCCGTCGCGCAGTACTTCCCATCCGCCGACTACCTCGCCGACGTGATCAGGAAGCTGATGGGCCTCCTCGTCCCCGGCGGCGCACTCTTCATCGGCGACATCCGCAACCTGCGACTGCTGCGCACGCTGGCCACCGTCGTCCAGCTGCACCGGGCTGTCGACGGCACCGACCTCGGCGCGGTGCGCCGTGCGGTGGAGCAGGCCCTGTCGGTGGAGAAGGAACTCCTGGTCGATCCGGACTTCTTCACCGTCCTGCGGGAGCACGGTGCGGACATCGGTGCGGTGGCCGTGGAGGTCAAGCGCGGCCGCCACCACAACGAACTGACCCGCTACCGCTACGACGTGACGCTGCACAAGCGGACGGCCGTACCGGTCGAGGCGCGGGACCTGAGCTGGAACCGGGACGTTGCCGACCTTGCGGAACTGCGCGAACTGCTCAGGCGGCCCGGCACCGGCCCGGTCCGCCTCACCGGGGTGCCGAACCGCCGGGTCGCACGCGAGGCCGACCTGGCCCGGGCGGTGCAGAACGGCGACGGCACGCTCGCCGAGCTGCGGGAACGGCTGCACGCCCCGGAGGATGACAACCTCCCCGACCCGGAGGACTTCCACGCCCTCGCCGAGGACCTCGGCCTCCGGGTGGACGTCACCTGGTCAGCCGACGTGCCCGAAGCCCTCGACGTGCTCTTCGCGGACCGGCCGGGAGACGCCCCCGTCGAGGCCTACCGGCCGTCGCGGCCGGCCGGCGCCGCGCTGTCCTCGCTCACCAACCGCCCGACCGGCAGCCGCACCAGCGGCGCCCTGGTCGCCGAACTGCGCGAGCGGCTGCGTGAACGCCTGCCCGAGTACCTCGTGCCCTCGGCCCTCGTGGTCCTGGACGCGATGCCGCTGACGGCCAGCGGCAAGCTCGACCGCCGCGCCCTGCCCGCCCCCGACCTGGGAGCGGCCACCGGCGGGCGGGCACCGCGCACCCCGCAGGAGCAACTGCTCGCCGAACTCTTCGCCGACCTGCTCGGGCTGCCCCGGGTGGGCGTCGAGGACAGCTTCTTCGACCTCGGCGGGCACTCGCTGCTGGCAACCCGGCTGGCCTCCCGTATCCGGGCGGTCCTCGGTGCCGAACTGGAGGTGCGGACGCTGTTCGAGACCCCGACCGTGGCCGGGTTGGCGGCCCGTCTCGACGGCTCCGTCACGGAACGGCCCGCGCTGACCGCCCGGCCCCGCCCGCACCGGGTCCCGCTGTCCTTCGCCCAGCGCCGCCTCTGGTTCCTGCACCGCATGGACGGGCCGAGCGCCACCTACAACATGCCGCTCGCACTGCGCCTGGACGGCCCGCTCGACCGGCAGGCCCTGCGGGCCGCCCTGGCGGACGTGATCGCCCGGCACGAGAGCCTGCGGACCGTTCTGAGGGAGGCGGAGGGGGAGCCGTACCAGCTCGTGCTCGGCGCGGCGGAGGCGTACCCGGAGCTCCCGGCGATCGAGCTCGCCGAGAACGAGCTGTCCGAGCGACTGGCACGGGGTGCCCAGCGCGGCTTCGATCTGGCCGCCGAGCCGCCGGTCCGGGCGGAGCTGTACGTGCTCGCCCCCGAGCGGCACGTGCTGCTCGTCGTGGTCCACCACATCGCCGCCGACGGCTGGTCGATGGGCCCGCTCTCCCGGGATCTGGCGTCGGCCTACGCGGCCCGCTGCCGGGCGGAGGAGCCGCAGTGGTCCCCACTGCCGGTCCAGTACGCCGACTACACGCTGTGGCAGCGCGACCTGCTCGGCGAGGCGGCCGACCAGGACAGTCTGTTCGCCCGGCAACTCGGCTACTGGAAGGAGGAGTTGGCAGGCCTGCCGGACCAGGTGCGGCTGCCCGCCGACCGGCCCCGGCCAGCCGAGGCCTCCCAGCGCGGTGGCCGGATCGCGGTCCGGCTCGACGCGGACCTCCACCGGGAGCTGCGGGACCTGGCCACCGGCCACGGCGCCAGCCTGTTCATGGTGCTCCAGGCCGGCCTCGCCGCCCTGCTCACCCGGCTCGGCGCCGGCACCGACATCCCGATCGGCAGCCCGATCGCCGGGCGGACCGATCAGGCGCTGGACGAGCTCGTCGGGTTCTTCGTCAACACCCTGGTGCTGCGCACCGACACCGGCGGTGACCCCGGCTTCGCCGAACTGCTCGGCCGGGTACGGCGGAAGGCGCTGGCCGCCTACGCCCACCAGGACGTGCCGTTCGAGTACCTGGTCGAAGCCGTCAACCCCACCCGGTCGCTGGCCCACCACCCGCTGTTCCAGATCATGCTGGCCCTCCAGAACGCCCCGGCCGGCGAGTTCGCCCTGCCAGGGCTGGAGACCGCCCACCTGGAGGCCCCGACCGGCACCGCCCGCGTCGACCTGACCGTCAGCCTGGCCGAGCAGTACGGCCCGGACGGCGTCCCGGCGGGCGTGCTCGGCGCGGTGGAGTACGCGACCGACCTTTTCGACCCGGCCACCGTGGAGCTGCTGTTCGCCCGCTGGGTGCGGCTGCTGCGGGCGGCCGCCGCCGAGCCGGACCGGCCGATCGGCCGGCTCGACCTGCTGTCCGGCGAGGAACGCCGTGAGCTGCTGGTCGGATTCAACCGGACCGACGCCGAACTGCCCGAAGCCGGTCTGCCGGAGCTGTTCGCCCGCCGGGTGGCCGCCACACCGGACGCGGTCGCGGTGGTCGCGGGCACGGCCGAACTGACCTACCGGGAGCTCGACCTGTGCTCCAACCGGCTGGCCCGGGCACTGATCGGCCAGGGCGTCCGGCCGGAGACCCCGGTGGCGGTGCTGCTGGAGCGCTCGGCGGAACTCGTCGTCGCGATCCTGGCGATCGTCAAGGCGGGCGGTGCCTACGTGCCTCTCGACCCGCGCTTCCCGTCCTCCCGGATCGACCTGATCATCCGCGAGACCGGCGCGGCGCTGGTGCTCACCGAGGACGTGCTCACCGCGCTGAGCCAGGCTGAGAGCGATGACTCCGACCTGGAAGTCGTGTGCGATCCACGGCAGTTGGCGTACGTGATGTACACCTCCGGCTCCACCGGGAAGCCCAAGGGGATCGGGGTGACGCACCGGGACGTCGCGGGCCTGGCGTTGGACCCGGGCTGGGCGAACGGCAGTCACCGGAGCGTTCTGCTCCACTCCCCGGCGGCCTTCGACGCCGCGACCTACGAGCTGTGGGTGCCGCTGCTGGGCGGCGGACGGATCGTCTTGGCACCTTCCGGGCACCTCGATGTCGGCGCGTTGGCGCAGGTCATCGGCCGACACGGCGTGACCGGGCTGTTCCTGACGGTCGGCCTGTTCCACCTCGCGGCGGAGCAACAGCCGGACTGCTTCGCAGGGGTGCGCGAAGTGTGGACGGGAGGTGACGTGGTGTCGCCCACCGCGGTCGCCAGGGTGATGGCCGCGTGCCCCGGGACTTCGGTGGTCCACGTCTATGGACCGACGGAGACCACCACGTTCGCGGTGTCCCAGCCGCTGAGCGCACCACCCGTCCCTGCCCGAGCCCTTCCGCTCGGCCGGCCGATGGCGAACATGCGGCTCCACCTGCTCGACGCCGGACTGCGGCCGGCGGTGCCGGGCGCGGTCGGCGAGCTGTACCTCGCGGGGGTGGGCCTGGCCCGGGGGTACCTGGCCAAGCCCGGCCTGACCGCCGGGCGGTTCGTCGCGGACCCGTACGGTCCCGCCGGGCAGCGTATGTACCGCACGGGCGACCTCGCCCGCTGGCGGGCCGACGGCACCCTGGAGTTCGCCGGCCGGGCCGACGGCCAGGTCAAGTTGCGTGGCTTCCGGATCGAGCCCGGTGAGATCGAGATCGCGCTCACCGGCCTCCCCGGCATCGCCCAAGCCGCCGTCGTGGTCCGCGAGGACCGGCCGGGCGACAAGCGCCTGGTCGCCTACCTGGTGCCCGTCGACGAGGACGCGCCCGTGCCGGACGACCTCGCCCGCCGCCTCGGCCGCGAACTGCCCGACTACATGGTGCCGTCGGCGTTCGTGGTGCTGGACGCGCTGCCGCTGACCGCCAACGGCAAGCTGGACCGGGCCGCCCTTCCCGCCCCCGAGTACCGGGCGGCGGGTGCCGGCCGAGGCCCACGCACCCCGCAGGAGCAGTTGTTGTGCGGCCTGTTCGCCGAGGTCCTCGGCCGGGAGCAGGTGTGCATCGACGACAGCTTCTTCGAGCTCGGCGGGCACTCCCTGCTGGCCGCCCGACTGGTGTCGCGCGTCCGTGAGACGCTGGGCGTCCCGGTGGGCCTGCGCACGCTGTTCGAGGCACCCACCGTGGCCGGCCTCACGAGCCGTCTCGCGATGAACGACCCCGAGGACGCCTTCGACGCGGTGCTCCCGCTGCGGTCGACGGGCACCCGCCCGCCGCTGTTCTGCATCCACCCCGGTGGTGGCATCAGCTGGTGCTATTCCGGGCTCCTGAACCACCTTGGCCCGGAGTACCCGGTCTACGCGATCCAGGCGCGCGGCCTCGCGCGCGCCGAGACCCTGCCCACGTCCTACGAGGAGATGGCGGCCGACTACGCCGACCAGATCCAGAAGATCCAGCCCGACGGCCCGTACCGGCTGCTCGGCTGGTCCGCCGGCGGGCTGATCGCCCACGCGATCGCCTGCGAGCTCCAGGCCCGCGGCGAACGCACCGAACTGCTGGCGGCCCTCGACGCCTACCCGGTCAAGGACGTGGTGCTCGAAGAGTCGCCCGTGCCCACCGAGCGGGACGTGCTCGTCGGCATCCTCGACTGCGATCCCGCCGAACTCGGCGAGGGGCCGCTGTCCTACGCCGAGGTCGCCGAGATCCTCCGGCGCCGGGGCAGTGCCCTGGCGCACCTGGACGAGCAGCGCATCGAGGCCGTCGTCCGGATCATGATCAACAATGCCGAGCTGGCGGCCACCCATGCCCCCGGCAGGTTCGAGGGAGGCCTGCTGCTCTTCAACTCCACGATCGACCGCACCGAGGACTCGGCCGGTGCCGGAACCTGGCGGCCGTACGTCACCGGCCGGATCGACCCGTACGACATCACCACCCGCCACGACCGGATGACCCAGCCGGGCTCGCTCGCCCAGATCGGGCCGATCGTGGCCGCCCGCCTCGCCGAGCTCACCGGTGAAAGCACCCCTTCCCGCCTTTCCCACCAGGAGGACTGATTCCCATGGCCAACCCCTTCGACGACCAGGACGGCACCTTCCTCGTGCTCGTCAACGACGAGAACCAGCACTCGCTCTGGCCCCAGTTCGCGGACGTCCCCGAGGGCTGGACCGTCGCCCACGGCCCCGACACCCACGCCGCCTGCCTGGAGTACGTCGAGACGTCCTGGACCGACATGCGGCCCAGGAGCCTTGCCGACGCCATGGCCGCCCAGCGGTAGCGCGGCCGACGTGACCACCACCGACACCCTCGGCGAGGCCCGCGGCAGCGCGGGCCTCGCCCGGCCCGACGACCTCGCCGCGGCGCTGTACACGCCCGAGGCCCGTCGGGACCCGTACCCGCTCTATGCCCGCATGCGGCGCGAGAGCCCCGTCCACCGCAGCGCCCAGGGCATCTGGCACCTCACCCGGTACACCGACGTCGACGCGGCCCTGGGAGACCTGCGCCTGTCGAACGACCGGGACCGGATGACCAGGGCCCTCGGCGGCCTGGGCGGCAACCTGAAGGCCCTGAGCCGACTCACCAACCGGCTCGGCCGGGTGATGACCAACACCGACCCGCCGGACCACGCCCGGCTGCGCAAGCTGGCCAACCGGGCGTTCACCGCCCGGCGGGTCGAAGCCCTGCGCGACGGCATCCAGGCGACCGTCGACCAGCTCATCGACGAGGCGGTCGCGGCGGGGCCGACGATGGACCTGATCGAGGCGATCGCCTCCCCGCTGCCGCTGTCCGTCGTCTGCGAGCTCTTCGGCATCCCGCCCGAGGACCGCCCGCAGGTCAAGACCTGGTTCCGCCGGCTCGGGAACCTCACCGCGGGTATCGAGCAGGCCGAGGCCGCCGTCGACCAGTACGAGGAATACCTGTCCGGGCTCATCCGGCAGCGCCGGAGCGAACCGGGCGACGACCTGATCAGCGCCCTGGTCGCCACGCAGGCACACGACGACCGGCTCACCGACTCCGAACTGCTGTCCACCTGCTTCGTCCTGATCACCGCCGGGGACGAGACCACTGCCAACCTGATCGGCAACGGGGTGCTCGCCCTGCTGCGCCACCCCGACCAGCTGGCCCGGCTGCGCGAGGACCCGGCGCTGATCCGCACCGCCGTCGAGGAACTGGCCCGCTACGACACGCCGACCCAGTCGATCGTCCGGGTCGTCGCGGAGGACGTCGAGATCGGCGGCCAACTGCTGCGCGAGGGCGAGCTGGTGTACCCGTTCCTCGCTGCGGCCAACCGGGACCCGGACCGCTTCGAGGACCCCGACCGGCTCGACCTGGCACGCCCCCGCAACCGGCACCTGAGCTTCGGGACGGGCCCGCACTTCTGCCTCGGCGGCCCGCTGGCCAGACTCCAGACCGAGGTGGCCGTCGGCACGCTGGTCCGCAGGCTCCCGCACCTGCGGCTGGCCGACGAGGCCGCCGACGGGGCGGCCCTCGAATGGCGGCCCAACCCGTTGCAGCGGCACTTGTCCGTCCTGCCGCTGACCTACTGAACACCCCATCCACTGCAGAGGAGTACCGACCATGGCCCGAGAGTTCGAGGTCCGCAGGGAGCAGGACCTTCCCGTCGTACCGGAGGAGGTCTGGCAGGCGGTCGCCACCGGGGCCGGCAACCTCCGTTGGCTGTACCCCATGGAGGTCGAGCCGCGCGTCGGCGGAACGGTCTCCCGCGGAGGCGGAACCGTCGTGGCGTGGGAGCCCCCGCACCACTTCGCCGTCCGGGCGACCAGGGACGGCGGGTTCTCGAACACGCTCAGGTACCGCATCGAGCCGGTCGCCGACGGGTCGAGCCACCTGAGCATGGGGATCCACTGGGTGCACGAGGGCGTCGTCGACGAGGGCTGGGACACCAGGTCGGACGCGGCCGAGAAGCACGTCGACTTCTACCAGCACGGCCTCGCCGAGTACCTGCGGCACTTCGCCGGCCGCCCCGCCGTCTACGTCAAGGCCCAGCGCCCCGAAACCACCACCGACCCCGCCGACTTCGCCGCCCTGCGCCGACGCCTCGGCCTCGCCGACGACGCGGCCGTCGGCGACCGGCTCCCGCTCGCCCTCCCGGGCCGGGAAGGCCGCTCGGAGGAGGTGGTCGTGGACTGGCTGAGCACCGACTTCGTCGGTCTGCGCGGCCCCGACGCGCTGTACCGGTTCTTCAACGGCAGCTCCTGGGACTGGCCGATCTGGCTGGGCCACCACCTGTTCGCCGAGGACGCCGACGAGCACCTGGCCACCAAGGCGTGGACCGCCTGGCTCAACGACCCCCAAACCTAGGAGCACCACCGACGGAAGCCTCGATGGAAACCCTGCTCCACGCCGTTGGACTCGTCGAGGAGGACGGCACCCACACACTCGTCGTCCAGGACGTGGTTCGGGGCACCGTGCGGACCACCCCGGACCCCGAGGCCGTGGTCGACGAGCTCCCGACCTTTCTCTCGGCGCTCAGCGCCAAGCTCGACCCGGCGCCGTCGCGCGGCCGCTGGTAGGCCTCCGCGACCCCACGAGGCCGATGCCGTCCGGGAGCTGCCGTGCCCGGACGGCATGCGGGCAAAGCGGTCCGCGCCTGCTCGCCTTCCGGTTGCGCAGCGCATCACGGTGCCGCACCGCCGGCGGCTCGCCCGTCACGCCTCCCCTGTCATCTCGACACCGGTACCGGGGAGCACTCCCCGGTACTGTTGCTTTTGTCGGCGGAGCAAGCGGGGCCATTCCCCGTTTCGTCGCCCGTGGACGTCCACGGGCACCTCCGCGAAAGGGGGAAGCGTGGCAGACACCGCACTCGTGCTCGGCGGCGGCGGACCGGTGGGCGGGGCCTGGCTGACCGGGGTCCTCGCCGGACTCACCGAGGCCGGGATCGATCTCTCCGGGGCCGAGGTCGTGATCGGCACCTCCGGCGGTGCCGTCTTCGGATCCCGGCTCCTGTCCGGCGTCCCGGCGGCAGAGCTGTACGAGCGTCAGCTCTCCGGGGTCGACGCGGTCCGTCTCCCGGTGACGGCGAGCCAGACGGCGCGCTTCCTCTGGGCGGCGCTCGGCTCCCGCGATCCACAGCGGTCCGTGGACCGCCTCGCCCGGACGGCGCTGCGTGCCCGCACCGGCCCGGAGTCCGAGGTCTTCGGGACGGTCGGCGCGCTCCTGGGCGAGGTGCGCGACTGGCCCGAGCGGAAGTTGCGGATCACCGCTGTCGACACCCGGACCGGAAACGTCGAGGTGTTCGACGCGCACTCCGGAGTGACGCTCCTCGAAGCGGTCACGGCGAGCTGTGCCGTGCCCGTCGTATGGCCGCCGGTAACCGTGGCGGGTCGGCGCTGGATGGACGGCGGCAGCCGCTCGACTGCCAACCTCCAGCTCGCGCGCGGGTATCGCCGGGTGCTGGCGGTTGTGCCGATCCCCCACGCGGTCGGGCCGCATCCGGACGCGCGGCAGCAGGCCGCGGATCTGTCCGACGACGGGGCGCGCGTTGTCCTGCTGTCCCCGGACCGTGCCGCGCGTCGCGTGATGGGCCGCAACATGGTGGACGACACACGCCGGCCGGCTGCTGCCCGCGCGGGCCACGCCCAGGCCACCGCTCTGGCCGCCTCGGTGGCCGAGTCGTGGTGCGACTGAAGGCCGACCGTCCGACAGCCTGGTGCCGAAGCGGTCGTGCCGTCCTCCCGGCCGACGGGCCGGTTGCCGTCCTGCGCGGTCGGCGGCCGGCCGCGCAGGACGACGGGAGTTCAGCCCTTCGCCGCGTCGTGTGCGAGGCGGGCGCCGGCGCGGACCAGCCACTTCCGGGCGTGCTCCCGGGCGGAGGCCGGGTCGCCCGCGAGTGCGCTGAGGGTCAGGGCCCGGTCGTCGGCCGACTCG
>NZ_JAHSQD010000292.1 GCF_020103755.1 Streptomyces sp. LS1784 | reverse complement strand
GTCCGGCCAGGCGGCGCAGGCGCGCAGGCCGGCCGCGGCGGCGTGGGCCGAGCGGGTCGCGGAGAGCAGGTCGGGCACGGTCGGGCCGACCACCACCGGACCGGGTGCGAACTGGCCGATCAGCGCCCGGGCCGCGTGCACCGGCTCCTTCTCACCGCCGACCACGACCACCAGGCGCTTGCCCAGCACCCCGGTCAGCACGTTCAGCTTGGCGTACCGGGCGGCCCGCCGGATCGCCTCGACCACCAGCTCGCTGTCGCCGTCCGGCGCGCTGCCCATCACCACCCGGACCTGGCTGGGCTGGCCCCAGCCGAGCGCCGCGGCGCGGGAGAGCACGCCCTCGTCGGCGTCGCCGGACAGCAGCGAGTTGACCACCAGCGCCTCCAGCCGGGCGTCCCAGGCACCGCGCGCCTCGGCGGCCTGGGCGTACACCTGGGCGGTCGCGAAGGCGATCTCCCGGGCGTAGACCAGCACCGACTCACGCATGTCCGCCTCGTCGCCGGGGGCGGCCACCTCCTCGATGGCCTCCTCCATCACCTCGATCGTGGTGCGGATCAGTTCGACGGTCTGGCGCAGGGTGATCGCCCTGGTCAGCTCGCGCGGGGCGGTGCCGAAGACGTCGGTGGAGATCGCCTGGGCCGCGTCCGGGTGGCGGTACCACTCGGTGAAGGCGGCGATGCCCGCCTGGGCGACCAGTCCGATCCAGGACCGGTGCTCCGGCGGCATCCGCCGGTACCAGCCGAGCTGGTCGTCCATCCGGGAGATCGCGGCGGTGGCCAGCTTGCCGGAGGACTTCTCCAGCCGCTTGAGCGTCGCCGCCCGGCGCTCGGCGCGCTCGGCGGCGTTTCTGCGCTCCTGCGCGGTCAGGCGGGGTGCCGCGCGGCCGGGGCGGTCACGGCCCGGCCGCGCGGCCGGGCTCTTTCCGGTGGGTTCGGGTGCGGGGCTGGGACTGGGGTCGCTCTGGGAGTTTGCGGAAGCGGCTGGCACAAGGACAAGACTGCCTCACGTGAGTGACTGCTCGTGCACACCCCCCGGCGGAGCGCCGCGGTGGCGAGAGTCACACCCCGGGCCCCAGCCACTACGGTGGGGGCGTGAACGAAGCTCCCGACCGCCCCCGTGCCGACCTGCGCCGCACCGCCGAGCGCTACCGCTCCGCCCCGGCCGAGGGCGTCGAGACCAGGCACGCGTTCTCCTTCTCCGGCCACTACGACCCGAAGAACACCCACTTCGGCGCGCTGCTCGCGTGCAACGAGGAACTCCTCGCTCCCGGCGCCGGGTTCGAGGAGCACAAGCACCGGGACACCGAGATCCTCACCTGGGTGCTGGAGGGCGCGCTGGCCCACCGGGACTCGCACGGCCACAGCGGAGTGGTCCGCCCAGGGATGGTCCAGCACCTCAGTGCCGGCTCCGGCGTCACCCACACCGAGCGCAATGTCGGCGGCGCCACCGGGCCGGTGCGCTTCGTCCAGATGTGGCTCCAGCCGGACGCGTTCGACGCGCCCCCCGCGTACGGCCTGCGCAAGGTGGAACCGGCGGACGGCGGGTTGACGCTGCTCGCCTCCGGGCTGGAGCGCGACGCCGGGACGGACGCCCTGCGGCTGCGCCGCAGCGACGCCGCGCTCTGGCTGGCCACCGCCGGGCCGTGGCAGCCGCTGCCGCCGCTGCCCGAGGCGCCCTGGCGGTACGCGCACCTGACGGCCGGCTCGCTGGGCTACCGGACCGTTCCGGGGCCCAAGGGCGGCGGCCGCTCGATGGTTCCGGGCGACAGCGTCCGGATCACCGGCGAGGCCTTCGCCGACCCGGCGGCGGGCGAGACCGGCGCCGAACTCCTGCTCTGGGAGATGCACTCGCCGGTCTCGTACGGCTAGCGCCCCAGCTCTGCGAGCACCGCGTCCGAGAAGGCAGGCCAGGCCTCGACCGCCCACGGCCCGAAGTCCCGGTCGGTGAGCGCGATGCAGGCCGCGCCGGCCTGCGGGTCGACCCACAGGAAGGTTCCGGACTGGCCGAAGTGCCCGAAGGTTCCGGGGGAGTTGGCGGTGCCGGTCCAGTGCGGGCTCTTGCCGTCGCGGATCTCGAAGCCGAGGCCCCAGTCGTTCGGGCGGCGATGGCCGTAGCCGGGCAGTACGCCGCTGGTGCCGGGGAAGGCGACCTCGCGGGTGGCCTGCCGGACGGTGGACGGGTCCAGCAGCTTGGGCGCCTGGAGCTCGGCGGCGAACCGGGCGAGGTCGGCGACGGTGGACAGGCCGCCGGCGCCGGCCGGGGACTTGTGCGCGGTGTTGATCAGGGTGTCGGCCATGCCCAGCGGTTCGAACACCGCCTCGGCGACGTAGCGGGAGAACTCGATCCCGGCGGCCTCGGACAGCGCCCGCGCCAGCGCGTCGAAGCCCGCGTTGGAGTAGAGCCGGCGGTTGCCGGGCTCGGCGAACACCCGGTCCTCGTCGAAGCCCAGGCCGGAGGTGTGCGCGAGCAGGTGGCGGACGGTCGACCCGGGCGGTCCGGCCGGGTCGTCCAGCTCGAACACGCCCTCCTCGACGGCGACCAGCGCCGCGTAGGAGGTGAGCAGCTTGGTCACCGAGGCGAGCGGGAACAGGTGCTGCTGCGGTCCGTGCGCGCCCAGCACCGCGCCGTCCGCCGCCCGCACCACGGCCGTCGCGGCGTGGGGCACCGGCCAGTTCTCGATCATCCGCAAGCTCTCCATGAGCCCGACTCTAGTCGCCGGGAAATTCGTCGGAAAAGGTGGTGGCGGGGCCACCCGGATGTCGGGCTTGCTTGGAGTGCACTCCAACTCGGTAGCGTCGTTCACGTCGCACAGGACAGGGGAGACAAGCGATGGCCGCACCCGCACGCATCGAGATCGACCTGCGCAGTTGCTCGGAGGTGTTCAGCCGCCCGACGGGCGATCCGGACCGGACGCCGAGGCACACCATCAGCGAGGTCGCCGCGGCGAGCGGGTTGACCGACCACACCCTGCGCTGGTACGAGCGGATCGGTCTGCTGGACCCGGTCGACCGGGCGGCGGGCGGCCGGCGCCGCTACTGCGACGCCGATCTGCACCGGCTGGCCTTCCTGGGCCGACTGCGGCTGACCGGCATGTCCGTGGCGGACATGCTCAAGTACGTGGACATGGCCCGCCAGGGCGAGCGGACCTACCGGGAGCGGCAGCAGCTCCTGGAGGCCCAGCGCGAGGAGGTCCGGCAGCGGATCGCCGACCTCCAGGCCACCCTCGCCGTCCTCGACTACAAGATCGATCTCTATGCCGGGAAGGCCGCCGACGGCGTCGGCGCCCCCGTCCAATGCCAGAACATCCGTGTAGAGGAAGAGCAGAGCGCATGACTCAGACCGTCCTTCCCACCGTCGAACTCGGCACCGGCGGCCCGCTGGTGGGCGTCCAGGGCCTCGGCTGCATGGGCATGAGCGAGTTCTACGGCCCCACCGACACCGACGAGGCGCTCGCCACCCTCGACGCCGCGCTGGAAGCCGGCGTCACCCTCTTCGACACCGCCGACATGTACGGCTCCGGCCACAACGAGGAGCTGATCGGCCCCTTCGTCCGGGCCAACCGGGACAAGGTGGTGATCGCCACCAAGTTCGCCATCGTGCGCTCCGAGGAGGACGGCTCCGTCCGCGGCATCAGCAACGACCCGGCGTACATCCGGACCGCGGTGGACGCCTCGCTGCGCCGCCTCGGCGTGGACGAGATCGACCTGTACTACATGCACCGCCGCGACCCGGCCGTGCCGCTGGCCGACTCGGTCGGCGCCATGGCCGAGCTGGTGCAGGCCGGCAAGGTGCGCCACCTCGGCCTGTCCGAGGTGACCGGCGCGGAGCTGCGCGAGGCCCACGCGATCCACCCGATCGCCGCGCTCCAGTCCGAGTGGTCGGTGTTCGCCCGCGACGTCGAGCGCACGGCGGTGCCGGCCGCGGCGGAGCTGGGCGTCGCCTTCGTGCCGTACTCGCCGCTCGGGCGGGGCTTCCTGACCGGCGCCTTCCAGGACGCCAAGGAGCTCTCGGCGGACGACTACCGCCGCACCAACCCGCGCTTCACCGGCGACAACGCGGCCGCCAACGCCGAACTGCTCGACCCGCTGCGGGAGATCGCGGCGGCTCGCGGCGTGACGCTCGCCCAGGTCGCGCTGGCCTGGGTGCACCGGCAGGCCGAGGTGCACGGGCTGGCCGTCGTGCCGATCCCGGGCACCCGCAAGCGCAGCCGGCTCGCCGAGAACACCGCGGCGGCGACGCTGCGGCTGACCGCCGAGGAGCTGGCGCTGCTGGAGCCGGTGGCCGGCCGGGTCGCGGGGAGCCGCTACGCGGACATGAGCTCCACCTCGGCGGCGCGGGAGTAGCGGGCACCTGCGGCCCGGGGGGAGCCGGCGGACGCTCCCCCCGGGGCCGGTGACGGGGTCAGACCGTACGGCCCGTCCAGGCGGCCAGCCGGGTGTGCACGTCGGCGTCCTCGGCGACCGGCCGGACGGCGGCGAACGGGACGCCCGGCACCCGCTGCTCGGCCGGCAGCACGAACTCGGCGATGGCCAGCGCGGTCCGCGCGAGGTCGTCGTCCAGGGCGAAGTCGTTGCCGAGGCCGGTGGCGATGTCCCAGGAGTGGGTCACCAGCTCCATCAGGTAGCCGCCGACCGCCACCGCGCCGGGCACCTCGCCCCAGGGGGCGACGGTCGGGCGGCCGAGCTTGGCGTCGTCCGCCCAGGCGGCGGCCACCCGGGTGCGGGCCCGACCCAGCGCGGCCGGCCAGCCCTCGTCCGAGGGGTCCTCGATGGAGGCCACGACGTCCTCGGCGTGGCCGCCCTCGCCCATGTACGCGAACCGGTGGATGCCGCCGACCACGTGGTTCAACAGCTGACGCAGCGTGAACTCGGCGCAGGGGGTGGGGCGGTCGAGGTCGGCCGGGGTGATCGTGGCGAACAGCTTCTCCAGCTGGTCGAGGGCGGTCAGGTACTGCGGGCGGGCATCCTGGACGGCGGTCATCTGCGCTCAACTCCCTGGTGTCGGGTGGTCTTTCGGGCTCGGAACGCAATCTCCCAGTAAAACCTGACAACTACCGTCAGGATTACTGGGATTCTTGGGACATGAAGGCCGACCGCCTGCTCTCGATCCTCCTGCTGCTCCAGACCCGCGGCCGGGTGCCCGCCACCGAACTCGCCGAGCGGCTGGAGGTGTCCGTCCGCACCATCTACCGCGACGTCGAGTCGCTCTCCGCCGCCGGGGTGCCGGTGTTCACCGAGCGCGGGCGGCACGGCGGCATCGGCCTGCTGCCCGGCTACCGCACCGACGTCACGGGCCTGACCGCGGACGAGGCCAGGGCGCTGTTCGTGCTCTCCGCCCAGGGCGCGCACAGCGACCTCGGGCTGGACGGTGCGCTCGGCTCGGCGCTGCGCAAGGTGATGGCGGCCCTGCCCGCCCCGCACCGGCCGGCCGCCGAGCGGATCAGCGAGCGGATCCTGGTCGACCCGGCCCGCTGGATGCAGACCCCCGGCGCGGCCGGCCCCGCCATCGGACCGGACCTCGGGGAGCTGCAGTACGCCGTCTTCGCGGACCGGCGGCTGCGGCTGCGCTACCGGCACAGCGGCGCGCCCGCGCCGGTGGAGTACACCGTCGACCCGTACGGGCTGGTGAGCAAGGCCGCGGTCTGGTACCTGGTGGCCGATCTGCACGGCGAGCCGCGGCTGTTCCGGGCCGACCGCGTGCTGGCCGCCGACACCACCGAGGAGGCGGTGCGGCGCCGGGCCGGGGTCGGGCTCGGCGATGCCTGGGCGGTGCTGCGCGAGCAGGTCGAGCGGTTGCCGAAGGACGTGCCGGTGCGGGTGCGGGTCCGGCGTGGACGGCTGGACATGTTCCTGCGCATCCACGGCGGCCGGGTCACCGCGCCGCCGCCGGAGCCGGTCACCGGGCCGGCCGAGGAGTGGGCCGAGGTGGCGATGGCCTTCCCCGCCCCGGCGGCCGTCCGGTTGCTGCTGGCCTTCGGCCCGGACGTCGAGGTGCTGGCCCCGCCGTCCGCCCGGCGCGAGCTGGCCCGGGCGGCCGCGGACGCCCTGCGGCTGTACCAGGACCAGCCGGCCTAGCCAGGGGGCGTTCTCCCGGGCTTCAGGAGCCGGGGTTGGCCCGGACCACGTCCTGGTAGTGGCCGAGCGAGATCGCCGCGAAGTTGTGCAGGCTGTCGGTGCCCTCGGTGAAGTAGCCGTTGTGGCCGGCCGCGCGGGCCGAGGAGATCTGCTCGGAGCCGAAGCCGCTCGCGGTCGGGTCGGCGCCGTGGCCGAGGCCGCCGACCTCCAGGAACGGCACGTTGCCGATCCAGTCGCTGGGGTTGCGGGTGGCCCAGACGTGCACGCCGGCGCCCAGCTCGGTGGTGCTCTGCACGCCCATGCCCGGGCTGCCGAACACGACCAGGTCGGTGATGCCGGAGGTGTCGGACGGCGAGGCGGCCGCGCGGGGGATGTCCGGGGCGGCGTTGCCGCAGACCACCGAGCCGTACGAGTGGCAGAGCAGCGACGGCGGCGCGTCCGGCCGGGTGGTCTCCTTGAGCCCGGCGAGCAGCCGCTCCAGCCGGGGCGCGGCGACGTCCGCGAGCCGGGCGGTGGCGGCGTCCGGGCCGAGGCCGGAGGGGGTGACGTAGCCGGTCCAGGAGATCACGGCGGTGCGGGTCTTCGGCGCCTGGCGCCGCTCCTCCGTGAACAGGGCGCGGGCCATGCCGGCCGGGGAGCGCAGCGGGTCGGCCGTCTGGTCGTGGTGGCCGAGGTCGGCGTCCGAGCCGGGGACGAGCACGGAGATCCGCTCGGCGTCGGCGAGGTCGCCCCACACCTCGGTGACCAGGCCGCGGCCGCGCGGGTCGAAGGCCAGGATCTGCCGGTCGGGGGCGAGCAGGTGCTCGACGTCGTTGGCACGGGAGACGGCCAGCGCGCGGGTGTCGGAGTCCAGTCCGCGGTCGGCGGCGCGGGCCCGGGCCCGGTCGCGCTCGGCGGCCAGGGCGATCCTGTTGGCGCGGTAGCGCAGGTCCAGCGGGGCGCCGTCGTAGTTGCCGACGACCAGCGGGTACTCCTGGATCAGCCGGTCCAGCTCGGTGGGCGCGAGCGAGGCGAAGAACCCCGCGGCGGCGGCCGGGGTGGTGGTGGCCGGGTCGGGCAGGGAGTGGCCGAAGGAGTGGTCCTGGACCCAGGCGGCGCTGCCGGCCGGAGGCGTGGAGATCGCGAGCTGTTCGGAGGAGACCGCGGCCGCGGCGGCGGAGGCTCCGGCGTCGGCGAGCACCGCGCAGCCGGCGAAGGCCCCGATCAGTACCCGCTTCCAGCGTCGACGGTTGCGCACCGCACCAACTCCCTTGGGGCCCGTCACCGTTTCGCGGGCGGTGCCCGGAGGGTGCGATGGCTCTGCTGACTTCCCTGCGCAAGCCTAGGGGGCCCGGAGGGACGGCGGGAACGCCTAAACTGTGGGATGGATCACATGAACCGGAGGTGTCCGTGCGACGTCTCCCAGTGGTTCGGGCGGTGGCCCGCGCGGCCGTCCGGCCGGGCCGTACTCAGGCGTCGAACTCGCGGACCAGGCGCTTCGGTGCCGTCCGCCGCCAGGCCTCGGTGACCAGGTCGCGCAGCTCGTCCCGGTCCACCAGGTCCAGCCGGACGCTCACCCAGCCGTGCCGTCCGACGTACGGGGCGGAGGAGAACACCTCGGGCTCGGCGGCGAGCAGTTCGGCCTGGTCCTCGGGGGAGGCCTTGACGGTGACGCGGTCCCCGTCGGGCGCGCCCATCGCGAAGATCCGGCTGCGGACCCGCAGCGTCTCGATGTCCCAGGTCGGCTCCCGGGCGGCCTCCGGCAGGGCCATCGCCATCGTGCGGAACTCGTCGAACGTCACCATGGCGGCAGGGTAGGGCAAGGCGCGGACAACGTGCCCCCGGCGCGCGGCACGGCGCACCGGGGGTGGGTGGCGACGGGCGCAGGGCGTGGACCGGTCGGTCCACGCCCTGCCGTCTGTGCCGTGCTGCGCCGCCCGGAGCGGCTCGCCTCCGACGGACCGTCACACCACGCCCAGCGCGTACGCCGCGAACAGCGCCGCTGCCGCCCCCGCCACCGCCTTGCCACCTCGGGACAGGGCCGTCCAGGGGCCGTCGAACCGGCGGGTGAACCAGCCGACCGCCACCAGCACGGCGCCGAACAGCGGCAGCAGCGCCAGCCGGGCGGCCACCCAGCCGAGCGAGTCCGGCGCGGTGGTCAGCCCCGGGACGGCGCCCAGGCCGGCCGCGCCCGGCACCGCGACCGCGAGCATCGCGCTCTGGTGCCAGCAGAAGATCGTCATCGCCGACAGGTTGACCACCACGACCGGCAGCCAGAGCAGCGGGCGGCGGGTCAGCAGCCGGCCCAGTCGCTCCCGCAGCAGCACCGCGGCGCCGCACTGGAACGCCGCCAGGGCGAGCACCAGCAGGGACGGCGGGTGCGAGTTGGTCCGCGCGGCCCCGGGCACGCCGACCATGCTGGCCGGGTAGTGGAAGACCAGCAGCAGCGCGGCGAACAGCGCGCCGCCGCCGAGCAGCAGCACCCGGGCCGCCGGGCGGCCGAGCCGGCCCTGCGCCCAGAGCACGCCCAGCTGGTAGCCGAACAGCCAGCCGGGCAGGATGTTCAGCAGCGCGACCCAGGACGGCACCGCCTCGGCCCACGGCCCGTAGCGCAGCAGGTCGACGGCGGCGACCGAGGCCACCAGCAGGCCCGCCGACCAGCCGCCCAGCCGGCGCCCGGCCGCCACGCAGAGCGGGGTGAGCGCGGTCAGCCCCAGGTAGACCCCGATGTACCAGAGCGGCTGCACCACCAGGGTGGCGCCGGTGCGCAGGGTGTCCGCGGGGACGCCGAGCGCGGGCAGCAGCGGGACCAGCGCCGCCCAGACGGCCGTCACCCCGAGCACCGGGCGCAGCAGTCGGACCGTACGGGCACGCAGCCAGCCGCCGTACGTGACGCCCCTGGCCCGGGCCCGCTCCAGCGAACGGACCGAGGAGTGGCCGCCGACCAGGAAGAACACCCCGAGCATCTGGAGCACCCAGCTGAGTGGGGCGAAGAAGCCGAGCGTGGAGAGCGGGCTGGCGTTGTGCAGGGCGCCGTCGGGGGAGCGGGTGAGGCCGCCGAGCATCCAGTGGCCGACCGGCACGGCGAGCAGGGCGAGGGCGCGCAGCCCGTCCAGGGCGCGGTCGCGGTCGGCCGGGGTCCTCGCGTCGACCTGCGCGGCGGCGCGGCGCAGGGCGGTGAGGGGCCGGGGGGTGCGGGGGGTGGTGAGGGTGCTGGCCATGGTGGTGCTCCTTCCGGTGCGGGCGGTCAGGCGCGGCCGAGCGCGACGGCGGCGTAGGCGGCGAGGGAGGCGGTGCCGGGGGCGAAGTAGCCGTCGTGGCCGTGGGATCCGGTGGCGGGCAGTGGGCGGGCGCCGAAGCCGGGGGCGGTCGGGTCGGCGCCGTGGCCGAGGCCGAACAGCCGGACGTCGGGCACGTTGCCGATCCAGTCGGAGCCGTTGCGGGCGGTGGCCCAGAGCGGGACGCCCGGGCCGAGGTCGGCTGCCGAGTCGATGCCCATGCCGGGCGAGCCGAGCACCACCACGCCGGAGGCCTGTGCGGGGGTGGGGCGGGCCAGGCCGCAGACCACCGAGCCGTAGCTGTGGCAGAACACGGTGGGCGGGGCCTGCGGACGGGTGGTGACGGCGAGTCCGTCGAGCAGCCGGGTGAGGCGGGGTGCGCCGGCCCGGGCGAGGTCCTCGGTGGCGGCGTCCGGGCCGAGGCCGAGCGGGGTGGTGTAGCCGGCCCAGGCGATCACGGCGGTCTGCCGGTCGGTGGCGTCCAGGAGTGCGCGGGCCATGCCGGCGGGGGTGCCGTACGGGTTGCCCGTGCGGTCGAAGCGGAGCAGGTCGATGTCCGAACCGGGGACGATCACGGCGGTGCGGCGGGCGGTGGCGAGGTCGCCGTACACCTCGGCGACCTGGCCGCGGCCGCGCGGGTCGAAGGCGAGGATCCGCCGGCCGCCGTCCAGCAGGGTGCGGTAGCGCTCGGCGCGGGTGCGGGCGGCCTCGTGGTCCTGGGGGGTGAGGGCGGGGTCGGCGGCCCGGGTGAGTTCGTGGCCGCGCTCGGCGGCGAGGGCCAGGGCGTTGGCCCGGTACCGGAGTTCGACGGGCGCGCCGTCCAGGTTGCCGACCACCAGCGGGTGCCGGGCGGCCAGGGCGTCCTGCTGGGCGGGGCTCAGCCCGGCGAAGAAGGCGGCGATCTGGCCGGGCGTGCTGGTGGCCGGGTCGGGCGGGTGGAGGCCGAGTGCGGTGTCGGCGGTCCAGGCGGCGCTGCCGGGCGGCGGGCCGGTGACGGCGGTCTGGGTGTC
>NZ_JAHSQD010000291.1 GCF_020103755.1 Streptomyces sp. LS1784 | reverse complement strand
TGCCTGCTGGCGCTCGGCGCGGCCCGGCTGCGCGGCACCGGCGACGACCCCGTCCGGCTGGTGCTCGCCGGCGCGGCGCTGAGCGGGCTGATGAACGCCGGCTCCTCCGTCCTGCTGCTGTCCGACGCCCGGGCCGCCGACGAGATCCGGTTCTGGACCATCGGCTCGGTCGCCGGCCGCGGCACCGAGCAACTGTCGGCCGTGCTGCCGGTCCTGCTGCTCGGTCTGGTGCTGGCGCTGCTCTCCGGCCCGGCGCTGACCGCGCTCAGCCTCGGCGACGACGTCGCCACCGGCCTCGGCCACAAGCCCCGCCGGGCCCGCGCCCTCGCGGTGACCGCCGTCGCGCTGCTGGTCGGCGCCGCCACCGCGATCGCCGGACCGGTCTCCTTCGTCGGCCTGGTGGTGCCGTTCGCCGCCCGGGCCCTGGTCGGCCCGGACCTGCGCCGGCTGCTCGTGGTGTCCGCGCTGCTCGGGCCGGCCGTCGTGCTGCTCGCCGACGTGGCCTCCCGGCTGGTCGCCCGCCCGTACGAGATGCCG
The DNA here is from genome assembly GCF_020103755.1 of Streptomyces sp. LS1784. Lineage (GTDB taxonomy): Bacteria > Actinomycetota > Actinomycetes > Streptomycetales > Streptomycetaceae > Kitasatospora. Next base: position 9,815 of record NZ_JAHSQD010000291.1, on the reverse strand, counting down.
CTCGGGGTGATGACCGCCCTGTGCGGCGCCCCCGTCCTGGTCGCCGTCGTCCGCTCGCACAGAATGCCCGCGCTGTGAAGGCCCCTGTGAACACCGCCGCCGTGAAGAACGCGCCGAGCCCTGACAGCCCCTCGGCCGCGACCCGGCGGCTGGCGCCGCCCGTACCGCCCGGCACCCGGCTGCTCGCCCTGGGCGGCCGTTCGGTGCTCGTCCCGGTCCGGCCGCTGCTCGGCTGCACCGCCCTGCTGCTCGTCGTGGTCGCGGTGACCGCCGTCTGCCTGGCGGTCGGCGAGACCGACCTCGACCCGGTGACCGCCCTGCGCGCCGCCTTCGGCGACGGCACCGCGCGCGACGTGCTGCTGGTGGAGAAGCTGCGGCTGCCCCGCGTCGAGGCCGCACTCGCCGTCGGCGCCGCCCTCGGCGTCGCGGGCTGCCTGATGCAGACCCTCGCCCAGAACCGGCTGGCCACCCCGGACACCGTCGGCTTCAACGAGGGCGCCACCGCCTTCGCGGTCGCCTCCGTCACCGGCGTCGCCACCCAGCTGCTGCCCTCCGCCGCCGCCCTGGTGGGCGCCGCCACCGCCGCCTCGCTCGCCTTCGCCCTCGGTGGCGGGGCCGGCCGCAACGGCTACCGCTTCCTGGTGGTCGGCCTCGGCATCGGCGCGGTCTTCGGCGCGGTGACCAACCTGATGCTCTCCCGCGCCGCCATCGACGCCGCCAACTCCGCCTACGCCTGGACGGTCGGCACCCTCAACAGCCGGGACGCCGACGCCGTCGGCCACCTCCGGCTCGGCCTGCTGGTCTGCCTGCCCGCCGCCGTGCTGCTCGGCCGCCGGCTGTCGCTGCTGCGCTTCTCCGACGCCGTCGCCACCGGGCTGGGCGTGCGGGTGCGCGGCCTGCGGGCCGGCGTCCTGGTGGTCGCCGTGGTCTGCGCGGGCCTGGCGGTGGCCGTCGCCGGACCGCTCGGCATGATCGCGCTCGCCGCGCCCGAGGCCGCCCGCCGGATCGCCGGACCGCGTTGCGTGCCGGTGCTCACCTCGGCCGCCGCCGGAGCCGTCTTCACCCTGCTCGCCGACCTGATCGGCCGCACCGTCCTGTCGCCGCTGGAGGTGCCGGCCGGCCTGGTCACCGCTGTCGTGGGCGGCCCCTACCTGCTCTGGCTGCTGCTCACCACCCGTCCCCGGAGGACCGCATGACCGCCCGCACCGCTGCCGACGCGCACCGCACCGCGACCGCCGCCGACGCGCACCGGCTGACGACCAGTGCGCTCAGTCTCGGCCACGACCGCACCATCGTGGTGCGCGAGCTCGACCTCGAACTGCCGCAGCAGCAGGTCACCGTCATCGTCGGCCCGAACGGCTGCGGCAAGTCCACCCTGCTCGGCGGCCTCGCCCGGACCATCGCCCCGCGCTCCGGCGCGGTGCTGCTCGACGGCAAGCCGCTGACCTCGCTGCCCACCCGCGCGATCGCCCGGATCATCGGCCTGCTGCCGCAGTCCGCCACCGCCCCGGACGGGCTGACCGTGCGTGACCTGGTCCGCTACGGCCGCCAGCCGCACCAGGGCCTGCTGCGGCAGTGGTCCGCCGCCGACGCCGAGGCGGTGGAGCACGCGCTCACCGCCGCCGACCTGCACGAGCTGGCCGACCGCCCGCTGGACACCCTCTCCGGCGGCCAGCGCCAACGCGCCTGGATCGCCATGGCCGTCGCCCAGGACACCGACATCCTGATGCTGGACGAACCCACCTCGGCGCTGGACATGGGCCACGCCCTGGAGGTGCTGGAGATGGTGCGCGGCCTGACCGGGCGCGGCCGCACCGTCGTCCTCGTCCTGCACGACCTCACCACCGCCTGCCGCTACGCCGACCACATGGTGGCCATGCGGGACGGCCGGGTGGCCGCCCAGGGCGCGCCGCGCGACATCGTCACCCCCGAGCTGGTGCGCGAGCTGTACGGGGTGGAGAGCGCGATCCTCACCGACCCGGTGCACGGCACCCCGGTGGTCTGCCCGGTCGCTCTCAGCGCCCGCCCCGCCCGGGCCCGGTGACGGTCCCGGCCGCCGGTCCGGTCAGCCGGCCAGGCCCGGCAGCACCTGGGCGCCCGGCAGCTTCGCCAGGGCCCACCCGGGCAGGATGAGCTTGCCCCGGCGCCGGCCGCTGCCGACCAGGACGTACGGGGCCGCGGCCACCGCCTCGTCGATCAGCAGTGGCCAGTCGCCGGGCAGACCGACGGGGGTGATGCCGCCGTACTCCATGCCGGTCAGCTCGACCGCGGTGTCCATCGGCGCGAAGGACGCCTTGCGCGCCCCCAGGTGGGTGCGCACCGCCTTGTTCACGTCCACCCGGGTGGTCGCCAGGGCCAGGCACGCGGCCAGCGTCACCTCCCCGGCGCGTTTGGCGGCGACCACCACGCAGTTGGCGGAGAGTTCCGGCGGCACGTCGTAGGCCGTGCAGAAGACGGCGGTGTCCGCCTGTTCCGGATCGCTGTCCACGTAGAGCACCGAGGCGGCCGCCCCGGGCGCGCCCCAGTTCTTCAGCGCGTCGGCGACGGGCGCGGCGAGGTCCGCGCAGACCTCCAGCGCGGCCGCGGTGGTGGCGAAGTTCCCGAAGGGCGGGCGTACGGACTCACTCATGGGACCGGACTGTAGCGCGTCCGGCACCCTGGTCAGCCGTACGGGACGACCGCGACCGGGCAGTGCACGTGGTGGATCGCGGCGTGCGCCACCGGGCCGAGGTGGTGATGGCGCAGCGGCATCCGCCGGACGCGGCGGCCGACGACCAGCAGCCGGGCCGCCGCGGCCGCGTCCACCAGTTCGACGGCGGCCTTGCCGCGGATCAGGTCGGTGGTCACCGCCACCTCGGGGTGCCGGGCCCGCCAGGGCTCCAGGGCCTGCGCGAGCCCGCTGCGCTCCACGCCGGAGACCTCGCCCTCCAGCCCGCCGATCGCCCCGTAGGACATGTACTCGGTGCCGGCCGGCGGGGACCAGACGTGGATCACCCGCAGCAGCGCCGAGCGGAGCGCGGCGGCCTCGAAGGCGAAGGCCAGCACCTCGTCCGCCGGGTGCGCCAGGTCCAGGCCGACCGTCACCGCGCCGGCCGGTTCGTCCCCGCCGGCCCGCACCAGCACCACCGGGCAGGCCGCCCGCCGCAGCACCTCCTGGCTCACCGAGCCGACCAGGAACCCGCGCAGGGTGCCCAGCCCGTGCGAGCCGAGCACCAGCAGGGCGGCACCCTGCGCGGCGGCCTCCAGCGCCTCGACGGGGTCGGCGGCCACCGAGGTGGCGGAGACCGCCACCTCGGGTGCCAGCGCCCGCAACTCGCCCTCGCGTTCGGCCAGTTGCGCCAGTGCGGGGCGGTCGCCCCGTTCGCTCCCGGGTGCGAGGTGCTTCGGCCGGGGCCAGGCCTGGAGGACGTCCAGACGCAGGCCGCGGCGCTGCGCCTCGCGGGCGGCCCACGCGGCGGCGGCCAGGCTTTCGGGTGAGCCGTCGAATCCGACGACGACGTGTCCGGTCACGGCGTGCTCCTCAGTTCCGGTGCGGCCCCAGTATCCGCGCCGGTCCCGGCGGGCGCCTCCCGGAAGCGGCTCGCGGTACGGAGGGTGACCGGGTGGCGCTCCGGTGGCCCCGGTTCGGCCGTCCGGCTGGTCGGCCGTCCGACCGGCGGCGCGGCCCGCCCGGGCCCGGAGGGGGCGCCGGGCTAGGGTCGGCCGGGCCGCTCCGTCCCAGCCCGGGAGAACGATGCCGAGGGTCCCCGATGTCCGCTCGCGATGGACGAGCGCAGCCGCCGGACTGGCCGTGCTCGCCTCCGCCCTGCTGGGCTGCGGGGGCGGCGGGGACGGCGGCCCCGTCACCCTGAACTGGTACAACTTCCCGGACGACTCGGGTGCCCTCCAGCAGGCCGCCGACCGCTGCGGGCAGCAGTCCGGCGGCCGCTACACCGTCCGCTACAACAAGCTGCCCCGGGGCGCGGACGGCCAGCGCCAGCAGCTGGTGCGCCGGATGGCGGCGCACGACGCCGGCGTGGACATCCTCGGCCTGGACGTCACCTGGCCCGCCGAGTTCGCCGAGGCCGGCTGGATCCGCGAGTGGACCGGGGCGATGCGCGAGCAGGCCACCGCCGACACCCTCGACGCGGCGGTGCGGACCGCGACCTGGCGGGACCGGTTGTACGCGGTGCCGTACAACTCCAACACCCAGCTGCTCTGGTACCGCGACGACCTGGTGCCGACCCCGCCCAGGACCTGGGCGGAGATGCTCTCCCGGGCGCAGGAGCTGGCCCGCGAGGGCAAGCCGCACTTCGTGGAGATCCAGGGTGCCCAGTACGAGGGCCTGACGGTCTGGTTCAACACGCTGGTCACCAGCGCGGGCGGCTCGATCCTCACCCCCGACGCGCAGGCGCCCTCGCTCGGGGCGCCCGCCGTCACGGCCGCCGGGGTGATGCGGGACCTGGCGGTCTCGGAGGCCGCCGACCCCTCGCTGCCCAACCAGATGGAGGACCAGAACCGGCTCGCCATGGAGTCCGGCACGGCCGCGTTCGAACTCAACTACCCCTTCGTCTACCCCTCGATGAAGGCCAACCGGCCGGAGCTGTTCCCGCACTTCCGCTGGGCCCCGTACCCCGGGGTGACCGCCGACCGCCCGGCCAGCGTGACCATCGGCGGGATCGACCTCGCGGTGGGCGCCTACAGCCGGCACCCCGACCTCGCCGCCGAGGCCACCCTGTGCCTGCGCGACCGGGACAACCAGCTCACCAACGCGCTGAAGGGCGGCCTCCCGCCCTCGCTGCGGAGCCTGTACGGGACGGCCGAGCTCACCGCCAGCTACCCGTTCGCCGCCGACGTGCTGGCCGCCCTCGACTCCGCCAGCGTGCGGCCGCAGACCCCGGCCTACCAGAACGTCTCCATCGCCGTCTCGCACACCCTCTCCCCGCCCGCCGACATCCACCCGGAGCAGAACGTGGCCGACCTCCACGGGCAGATCCAGGACGCCCTCGGCTCGAAGGGGCTGATCCCGTGACACCGTCCACCGAAGCCGCCGCGGCCCCGCCGAAACCGGCCGGGCCGTCGCGCGGCGCCCGCCAGGAGCGCAGGCTGGGCCTGCTGCTGTGCGCCCCCGCGGTGATCGTGATGCTGGCCGTCACCGCGTACCCGATCGTCTACGCCGTCTACCTCTCCCTGCACCGCTACGACCTGCGCTTCCCCGAGCAGGCGCACTGGGTCGGCCTCGCCAACTACGGCGCGGTGCTGGCCTCCCCCTTCTGGTGGCAGGCGCTCGGCGTCACGGTGCTGATCACCGTGGTGTCGGTGGCCGTCGAGCTGGCGCTCGGCCTGGCGCTCGCGCTGGTGATGCACCGCACGATCTTCGGCCGCGGCACCGTGCGCACCGCGGTGCTGGTGCCGTACGGGATCGTCACGGTGGTCGCCGCCTACTCCTGGCAGTACGCCTGGACGCCGGGCACCGGGTACCTGGCCGCCCTGCTGCCGCAGGGCAGCGCCCCGCTGACCGAGCAGTGGCCGGCCATCGGTCTGATCATTCTCGCGGAGGTGTGGAAGACCACCCCGTTCATGGCGCTGCTGCTGCTCGCCGGCCTGGCACTCGTCCCGGACGAGACGGTCCGGGCGGCGATGGTGGACGGCGCGAGCTCCGGGCAACGGCTGCGGCTGGTGATCCTGCCGCTGATGAAGCCGGCGATCCTGGTCGCGCTGCTCTTCCGCACCCTGGACGCCTTCCGGATCTTCGACAACATCTACGTGCTGACCGGCGGCGCCAACGGCACCGGCTCGGTGTCGATCCTCGGCTACGACAACCTCTTCACCGCGCTCAACCTGGGCATCGGTTCGGCGGTCTCGGTGCTGGTCTTCGTCTGCGTGGCGCTCATCGCGCTGGTCTTCGTCAAGCTGTTCGGCGCGGCCGCGCCCGGCACGGAACCGGAGCGGCGATGAGCAGCGGACACGCCCGGACGGTGACCGGCTGGGGGATCGCCAACCTGGTGGTCGTGCTCTACGCGCTGTTCCCGGTGTGGTGGATCGCGGCGCTCTCCTTCAAGGCCCCGAGCACCCTGTCCGACGGCGACTTCGTGCCCCGCCGGTGGACCCTGGCCAACTACCGCGGCATCTTCCAGACCTCGGAGTTCACCCGCGCCCTGGTCAACTCGATCGGCATCGCGGTGATCGCCACCACCGTCGCGGTCGTGCTCGGCACGATGGCCGCGTACGCGGTGGCCCGGCTGCGCTTCCCCGGCAAGCGAATGCTGATCGGGGTGTCCCTGCTGATCGCGATGTTCCCCCCGATCTCGCTGGTCTCGCCGCTGTTCGACATCGAGCGGGCGCTCGGCCTGTTCGACACCTGGCTCGGACTGATCATCCCGTACACGACCTTCTCGCTGCCGCTGGCGATCCACACGCTCTCGGCGTTCTTCCGGGAGATCCCCTGGGACCTGGAGAAGGCGGCCAAGGTGGACGGGGCCACGCCGTGGCAGGCGTTCCGGCTGGTCATCGCACCGCTGGCGGCGCCGGGCGTGTTCACCACCGCCATCCTGGTCTTCGTCTTCTGCTGGAACGACTTCCTGTTCGCGATCTCGCTGACCTCCACCACCTCGGCCCGGACGGTTCCGGCGGCCATCGCCTTCTTCACCGGAAGCTCCCAGTTCGAGCAGCCGACCGGCTCGATCGCGGCCGCCGCCGTGATCATCACGATCCCGATCGTGGCCTTCGTGCTGCTGTTCCAGCGCCGCATCGTCGCCGGGCTCACCGCCGGCGCAGTCAAGGGCTGAGGCCCGACCCGAGACCCAACGGACGAGCCCGCCCCACCCGGCGGACCAGGAAGGCGGACCGTGGCCGAGATCGTCCTCGACGGCATCACCAAGCGCTACCCCGACGGCGTCCTCGCCGTCCACGACGTCAACCTCACCATCGCCGACGGCGAGTTCGTGATCCTGGTCGGCCCGTCCGGCTGCGGCAAGTCCACCACGCTCAACATGATCGCCGGGCTGGAGGACATCACCGAGGGCAGCCTGAGGATCGCCGGGGAGGTGGTCAACGACCGCGCGCCCAAGGACCGCGACATCGCGATGGTGTTCCAGAGCTACGCCCTCTACCCGCACATGAGCGTGCGCGACAACATGGGGTTCGCGCTGCGCCTGGCCAAGGTCGACAAGCCGACCATCGCCGCCAAGGTCGAGGAGGCCGCCCGCATCCTGGACCTCACCCGGCACCTGGACCGCAAGCCGGCCAACCTCTCCGGCGGGCAGCGCCAGCGGGTCGCGATGGGCCGGGCGATCGTCCGCGACCCCAAGGTCTTCCTGATGGACGAGCCGCTGTCCAACCTGGACGCCAAGCTCCGGGTGCAGATGCGGACCCAGATCGCCGCCCTCCAGCGCCGCCTGGGCACCACCACCGTCTACGTCACCCACGACCAGATCGAGGCGATGACGCTCGGCGACCGGGTGGTGGTGCTGCGCTCCGGCGTCGTCCAGCAGGTCGGCTCGCCGCAGCAGCTGTACGACGAGCCGGTGAACCTCTTCGTCGCCGGGTTCATCGGCTCGCCCGGCATGAACGTCCTCGGCGCGGTGCTGGAGCACAACGCCCTGCGCACCTCGCTGGGCGACCTGCCGTTGGACGACCGCACCCGGCGCGCCCTGGAGCGCGCGCACGCGCCGCGCGAACTGATCGTCGGCATCCGCCCCGAGGACTTCGAGGACGCCGCCCTGGCCGAGGGGCACACCGGAGGGGCCACCGTCACCGTGACCGTCGACGTCCGGGAGTCGGTCGGCTCGGACGTCTACGTCCACTTCGCGGAGGAGGACGGACCGGCGGCGACCGAGGAACTCGCCGAGCTCGCCGCCGACTCGGGCCGGGCCGACACCGGCATGCAGGAGCACCGGGTGGTCGCCCGGCTGAGCACCGGCACCCGGGCCGCCGAGGGCAGCCCGCTGGAGCTGTGGGTGGACACGGCGCGCATCCACGTCTTCGACCCCCGCAGCGGGGCCAACCTGACCAACCCGGAGCGTTCGTAGCTTGGCACGGAAGGCCCAACCCCTGGCCGACGCGCGGTGTGCCTGACCATGGCCGTCCATAAGCCGACCTACATTGCCCGGATATGAGAGAAGATGTCGGAATCAGTCGCCGGTCGATGCTCAAGGCCCTCCCCGTAGCCGCCGTCCTCGGGGCGGCCTCCGACGGGATCCTCGCCCCGGCATGGGCGGCAGCCGCCACGGCGTCCTTCCCGCAGCCCGCCGTACGGGCCTCGCGATCGGCCGCACGCGCCTCGCGGCCGGGCTCCGGCCGGTCGGGGGAGGTGCTCGACCAGACGCTCGACGTGCGGTTCACGGACACCCACGTCCCCGGGTACGGCACGGTCACCACGCGCACCTACAACGGGACCATCCCCGGGCCGACCCTGCGGGTGTGCGCCGGCGACACCCTGCGGCTGACCCAGGTCAACGGCCTGCCGCCCAACCGGCCGTACGACGGCGACCACAACCACCCGCACCGCGAGAACAGCTTCAACCTGCACACCCACGGCCTGCACGTCTCCCCGTCCGGGAAGGCCGACAACATCCTGCGCGAGTTCGCACCGCGCACGGCCGACGAGGTCGAGGCCGGCGCCCCGGAGCCGGAGTACCTGACCGTCATCGACATCCCGGCCGACCACCCGGCCGGCACGTACTGGTACCACCCGCACGTCCACGGGGCCACCGCCGGGCAGATCGCCGGCGGGATGACCGGAGTCGTCATCGTCGAGGGCGACGTCGACGAGGTGCCGGAGATCGCGGCCGCCGCCGACCTCGTCGTCTGCATCAACGAACTCAAGCTCAAGGACGGCAGGGTCCCCGACTTCACCGCCGACAACTCGCTCACCGGCACGCCGTCCACCTTCACCGTCAACGGCGAGGTCAACCCCACCCTCGTGCTGCGCCCGGGCGAGGTCCAGCGCTGGCGGCTGGTGGCGGCGATCGGCTTCACCACGCTGTCGCTCCAGGTGGCCGACGGGGATGCGAAATTGACGATGCATCAGATCGCCAAGGACGGCGTGACCTTCCCCGCGCCGGTCGCCACCGAGCTGCTGCTCCTGGCCCCCGGCAACCGCGCCGACGTGCTGGTGCGGGGCGGCGGGGCCGGGACGTACGAACTGCGGGCCAAGGGCGTGTCCGTCCCGCTGATGACGGTCGAGGTGGCGGGGAAGGCCGTCAAGCCTCCGATGGAACTGCCGGCCACCCTGCCGCAGGGCAAGCCGTTCCTCGACGAGGGCGACATCGCCAACCCCGACGCCGACCGCACGGTGGTCTTCCACGTCGACCCGGGCGTCTTCGACAAGCCGTTCGCCAACGCCTACCGCCTCCTCGGCAGCCACCCGACCCCGGCAGCCGACCCCGAGGGCGACCTCACCCGCGACCCCGCCTACGGCCTGTTCGACCCCGAGGGCGTCAACCACACCCTGAAGCTCGGCACCGTCGAGCGGTGGACCCTGCGCACCGACGACACCGCGCCGGGCTTCCACCACTCGTTCCACCTGCACACCAACCACGTCCTCGTCACCCACCGCAACGGTGAGCGGCTTGACCCGCCGGTGTGGCAGGACACCGTGGACCTGGCCGGGGGCAAGCCGGGCGACACCGTCACCTTGCTGGTCGCGTACGAGGACTTCACCGGCCGTACCGTCCTGCACTGCCACCAGCTCCAGCACGAGGACCTCGGCATGATGCAGCTGGTCGACTACGTCAAGCCGCGGCGGCCGGGGCGGCTGGATCGGCCCCTGCCGACCGACCGCTGAGCCTGGCGGTCAGGGCCGGGCGGGCGTGCCCGCGCCTCCCCGCCCGGGC
>NZ_JAHSQD010000290.1 GCF_020103755.1 Streptomyces sp. LS1784 | reverse complement strand
TGACCCCGGGCCGGTGCGCCGCACCCCGTTCCGGGCCTCCGGCGCCCGGGTGGCCGGTCCGGCTGCGGACGGGGGCGCGGGTGCGGCCGCCCGTCCGCAGTCCGGACCGCCGCAGCCGTACGGCGCGGTGCCGTACCGTACGGAACCCCGTTCGGAGCCGATGCCCGGGCCGGGGCCGGACGGTCACCGATCGGACGGTCACCGCGCCGACCCGGGCCCCGAGGAGTTGCCGCGCCGGACCCGTCAGGCGAGCCTCGTGCCCCAGCTGCGTGAGGCCCCGGCCCGTCCGACCGCGCACAGCCGTCGTACGGCTGCCGCCGCCTCCGCTTCCGGCTCTGGTTCCGGCTCCGCTGAGCTCGGGTCCGGCGACGGATTCGGCGCCGCGGGCCGCAGCCCCGAGGAGGCGCGGGCGGCGATGTCCGCCTTCCAGAGTGGATGGGCACGCGGCCTGTACCCGGAGGGCCGGCGGGACGGACAACCCGCCGACCCCCCGCAGCCGCCGCGGGCGCGCCAACCCCAACCCTCGTCCCGATTTGAAGGAGAGCGTCCGTGATCGCCACCACCCACCGCGCGGGGGAGATGAACTGGCTCCTCGACGAGCTGGTCCAGCGCGCCCCCGAGCTCCGCTTCGCCGTGATGCTCTCCGCCGACGGCCTGGCCGTGGGCACCTCGGCCGGCCTGGCACGCGAGGACGGAGAGCATCTGGCGGCCGTCGCCTCCGGCTTCCACAGCCTCGCCAAAGGCGCAGGCCGGCACTTCGACGCGGGTGAAGTCCGCCAGACCATGGTCGAGTTGGAGGGTGGCTACCTGCTGGTCGCGGCGGCCGGGGAGGGCACCTGCCTCGCCGTGTTCGCCACCGCCCGGGCCGACCTCGGCCTGATCGCCTACGAGATGGCCAGACTGGTCCGCCGGGTCGGGGAGCACTTGGGCACCCCGCCGCGGGCGGTGGGCGGCCGGTGAGTCCGGTGCCCCGCCCGTACCGGGGGCGACATCCGGAGCACCCGAGGGCCGAACCCGACGGGCGCCCCCGCAACCCGCTCGCCGCCGCCCACCGGGCCCGCTGGTACGACGACGAGGCCGGGCCGCTGGTCCGTCCGTACGCGATGACCCGGGGGCGCACCGGGGGCGGGGAGCGGCAGTTCGACCTGATCGCCGTGGTGCTCACCGAGCTGCCCGACCCGGCACTCGTGCCGGACGCGCCCGAGCCGCCGGTCGGCCCGGAACAGGCGCGCATCCTCGCGCTGTGCCGGGGCACCGCGTTGTCCGTGGCCGAGCTGGCCGCCGACCTCGACCTGCCGGTGGGCGTCGTGCGGGTGCTGCTCGGTGACCTGCTGGCGGCCGGGCTCATCCGGGTCCGCCGTCCCGTCCCGCCCGCCCTGCTCCCCGACGAGCGCATCCTCCAGGAGGTCATCCGTGGACTTCGTGCACTCTGACCACCCGTCCGTACCGGCCGGGCTGTCCGAACCGCCCGATCCCTCCGGCCCGTCCGATCCGTGCGGCGGGCCGGATCCGTTCGACGCCGAGGACCCCGAAGACACCGTGCTCGCGCTCAAGATCCTGGTGGCGGGCGGCTTCGGTGTCGGCAAGACGACGCTGGTCGGCGCGGTCAGCGAGATCCGCCCGCTGCGCACCGAGGAGAGGCTGACCGAGGCCGGACGCGAGGTGGACGACCTGGACGGAGTGGAGCGGAAGACCACCACCACGGTGGCGATGGACTTCGGCCGGATCACCATCCGCGAGGGACTGGCGGTCTACCTGTTCGGCACCCCGGGGCAGGACCGGTTCTGGTTCCTCTGGGACGAGCTGGCCCAGGGGGCGCTCGGCGCGGTGGTGCTCGCCGACACCCGCCGGCTGACCGACTGCTTCCCGGCCGTCGACTTCTTCGAGCACCGGGGCATTCCGTTCGTGGTAGCGGTGAATCGTTTCGCCGGGACGCGGGAGTTCGGCCCGGAGGAGGTCGCCCGCGCGCTGGATCTGGACGCCGGCACGCCCGTGCTGCTGTGCGACGCGCGTCGCCGGGCCTCGGGCAAGGAGGTGCTGGTCAACCTGGTCGAGCACGCGGGCAGGGTGCACGCCGCCCGGCTGCTCGCGGACGCCTCGCCGGTGGGCTGAGGTGGCGCCGGGAGGCCGACGGGCGGACAGCGTGCGACTGACAGATGACAGCTGACAGATTTCGAAATCTGTCAGCTGTCATCTGTCAGTCGTCGATCGTCGGCTGCCGTCTACTGCCTGTTACTCGTCACCCGCCCCGGTCGGCGGCTGGGTGCGTCGGGGGTTCGGTCGGGGGGTGCACCTGCGGCTCGGTCAGTGGCTCAGCTGCGCCACTGGAACACGATCTTCGTCCAGGTGGATCCGGGGCACTTGCCCCAGACCGACCAGGCCTGCGGTCGCGCGCCGATCCACAGGCCGGTGGTGTGCGAGCCGTCGGCGCAGTAGGTGATGGTGCGCAGTTGCCCGGAGTAGACGTAGCAGTAGCCCTCCCAGTGCCAGCCGTAGTTGGCGGTGATGGCGCAGCGGTAGGCCTCGGCCGCGATGGTGTTCGAGGCCGCGGCGGTTCCGGGGGTGACGGTCTGATCCTGGATCGTCGCCGCCGCGGCGGCCGGCTGGGCGGTGGTCCCGAGCGCGCTCAGGGCGGCCACGGTGGCCAGTCCGAGCGTGGCGATCTTCCTGGCGATGCAACCTCGCACTGCGGTTCTCCTTGCTGAGGGTTTCTCGTCGGTGGAGTGTCCCGACCTCCGGGGTGTCCGCGCGGAGGTCAAGTCCCGTCTCCCGTACGACTGGTGACGTATTGCATACGAATGGCTGCGCACGGTGAGACGACGAACTATGATGTGACCTGTGTCACAGGTCATCCGGTTGGCCCGCGTCCCCTGCGGCCAGGCCGGACCAGGTGCTCGGGGTGCCGATTTCCGGGGAGAGCGGCATGGCGGACTGCAGCGGTCGGAATGCGGGCGGCGGACGGGAAAAGGGCTTCGGTCCGAACGGGAGCGGCGGTCAATCGGCCGAATTCAACCGGGTGTTCATCGATCTGCTGCCCAGGCTCCACCAGGCGGCAGTCTCCCTCGCCGGCGGTCCGGTCGGTGCCGGGGACGTCGTCCATGACGCGTACCTCCGGATCGCCCGCCGGCCGGAGCGCTTCCTCGGCCACCCGCAGCCTTACGCCTACGCGTTCACCACGATGGTGAACATCCTGCGCGACCAGTGGCGCCGGGAGCGCCGGCAGGTGTCGATGCCCGAGGTGCCGGAGGCGGGCGACGCCGGCGAGCGGGGCCAGGCGGCGCCCGATCCCCGGTCCGGCGGGATGGGCGAGTTGCAGGCGCGCTGGGAGGTGCTCCGGCTGCTGGACTTCCTCACCGTCAAGCAGGCCCGTGCGGTGGTCCTGGTGGACCTCGACGGCTACAGCGTCGACGAGGCCGCCGAGCTGCTCGGGCTGCACCGCAGCACGCTGGCCGTCACCCGGCGTCGCGCCCACGGCCGGCTGCGCGCCGTCCTCCAGCGGGAGCGCGAATGGGAGCGGCAGGCGGGGCGTGAACGGGAGCGCGAGCGCGGGCGGAGCTGAGGGTGCGGCGGTGGAAGGGGTCGCTGCCCGACGCACCGAACTGACAGCAAGTCAGCTGATGCGCCACCTCGGCCCGTACCCTGCGAATCGTGATCACGCACGAGGACGGCCGCCTGCGCGCACTGGCCGACGACGGCCGCTGGCCCGAGCTGCTCACCGCCTACCGGCAGGGCCGGGCGGCGGCCGTGGCGGAGGCGGGGGAGGAGACCGCGGCCGCGCTGACGGCGCCGCTCGGCCACCTGATCGCCTACGCGGCGCCGCCCGAGCTGGCCGTCCGGCTCTTCGACCGGGACGGCGGTGCGGGAACGGCTGCCGGGGTGGCCGACCACGACGCCGGCCCGCTCTGGGAGGTGCTGGCGACCCGGCACTCCTGGTTGCGGCTGGCCCCGCTGCTCGGCCCGGCCGGGGTGCGACGGCTGGTCGCGCACACCCGGGCGCTGCTCGGCGAGGACCTCTCGCACCAGGCCGAGTCCGATCCGGAGGGCGTGCCGCTGCGCTTGGAGCCGTGGGAGGCGGCGGGCTGGGACGAGGCGGCCCGGGTGCGCGAGTACCTGCCCGGCGGGGGCGCGCGCAGCGCACTGCTGACCCTGCCGGCCAGCCGGGAGGGCCTGGGCGAGGTGGAACTTCCCCCGGCGGGGCGGTCGGGTGGGCGGCCGGACGGGCCGCGGGTCACCCGGGCACTGGCCGGACTGGGCGCGCTCGCGCCGTGGGCGGAGACGGCCTGCGTCCGCGGCCAGGCCCCGGCGGCGGCCGCCCTGATGGCCCGCGACCGGCGGGTGGTCGGCGGCCATCTGCCGTTCGCGCTCGCCTACCCGGCGCTGGTGCGGGCCGCCTCCGTGGGGCGGACGCAGGGCTGTGCGCACGGGCGGCTGGGGATGTGGCGGGCCCTGGCCGCGATGGCCGCGATGGCCGGGGCGGACGGTCCGGACGGTCCGGACGGGACGGGCAGGGTGGACCGGGGCGCGGTGAATGCGCTGGTGGCCCGCATGCGCTGTTTCACCTGGCAGGAGCCTTCGGCCGGGCTGCACCACCTGCACGTCGCGCTGGAGGATCCGGCGAGCGGGGTGGCCTGGGTGGTCAGTGGCTCCCAGGAGCTGTGACGGGCCCGGAGCCCGGTCGGGCCCGGAACGCCGGTCGCGTGGAAGAGCCCGACCGGACGGGAAGACGAAGACCCCCGGTCCGGCGCCTTTCCGGGGGTTGGATAGGAGGCGCCGGACCGGGGGAGTGCGAGGGCCGCTGCCGGGCTCAGACGCCGGCGGGGGCGACGCCCTGGGCGGGGACGGCCTCGGGGGCGGAGGCTGTGGAGTCGTCCGACGCGGAGGCGGGTCCGGCGGGCCCGCCGTGGGCGTCGACCAGCGTCAGCTCGTCGAACGGCAGCTCGCCGGCCAGCACCCGCCGGGCACGCGCGGCGTCGAGTTCGCCGGTCCAGTGTCCGATCAGCACGGTCGCGACGGCGTTGCCCGCGAAGTTGGTGAGCGCGCGGGCCTCCGACATGAAGCGGTCGATGCCGACGATCAGACCGACGCCGTCCACCAGAGCGGGCTTGTGTGACTGGAGCCCGCCCGCGAGAGTGGCCAGTCCGGCGCCGGTGACCCCGGCCGCGCCCTTGCTCGCGATCACCATGAACACCAGCAGCGAGAGCTGCTCGCCGAGCGACATCGGCTTGTCCATCGCCTCGGAGATGAAGATCGAGGCCATGGTCAGGTAGATGGCGGTGCCGTCGAGGTTGAAGCTGTAGCCGGTCGGCACGGTGATGCCGACGACCGGGCGGCTGACGCCCAGGTGTTCCATCTTGGCGATCAGTCGGGGCAGTGCGCTCTCGGACGAGGAGGTGGAGAGGATCAGCAGGAACTCGCGGCCGAGGTACTTCAGCAGCGCGAACACGTTGACCCCGGCAACCAGGCGCAGCAGCGTGCCCAGCACCACGACGACGAACAGCACGCAGGTGACGTAGAAGCCGATCATGATGACGGCCAGGCTCTTCAGCGCGGCGGTGCCGGTGGCCCCGACCACGGCCGCCATCGCCCCGAAGGCGCCGATCGGCGCGACCCACATGATCATCGACATGACCCGGAAGACCAGCCGCTGCACGTGCTCGATCCCGCGCAGCACCGGCGCGCCGGCCTGGCCCATCGCCTGGAGTGCGAAGCCGATGAGCAGGGCGACCAGCAGGGTCTGGAGCACCTTGCCCTGGGTGAGGGCGGAGAGCAGGGTCTCGGGGATCATCCCGAGCAGGAAGTCGGTGGTCGACTGGGCGCCGCCGGCGGCCGCCTGGGCGTGGCCGGACTTGGCGAGCGCGGCGGTCAGGTGGAGGCCGCCGCCGGGCTCCAGGAGGTTGCCGACGACCATGCCGATGGCCAGCGCGACGGTCGACATGGCGAGGAAGTAGCCGATGGCGAGGCCGCCGACCTTGCCGACCTTCGCGGCCTTGGTCACCGAGCCGATGCCCAGGACGATGGTGCAGAAGATCACCGGGCTGATCATCATCTTGATCAGGTTGACGAAGCCCGTGCCGACCGGCTTCAGCTCCACGGCGAAACCGGGAGCGGCCAGACCGACCACCACACCCGCGATCACCGCGGCGATCACCGCGATGTAGAGGTAGTGGGTCCTGTCCTTGGGTCTGGGTCCCGCCGCCGTGGCGGCTCCAGCGATCGACATCTGCGGCTCCCTTGCCGTGCAGTCCTGGCGGCCCCGGGGGATGGGCCGCTCCGACTATGGGCCCAGAGGTGACACAGGTCACGTTTGCGTTCATAGAGTTCATGAACGGTGCGGGTGGTCCGGGAGGCGGGCCCGCGAACGATGCGGGCCGGACGGGCTCTGGGGCCGTCCGGGAGCGTGGTGCACACTGGCAGGCATGTCCCAGCACACCGCCCCCACCGCCCCGCGCCGCCGCTCGCGCCGGCCGACGGGCCGCGGGCCCCGGCGGTTGCCCCGAGGCCTGCCCCACCGCCTGCCCCGAGGCCTGGTCAGATGCCTCCCCCGGCGCCTCGTCCGGAGCCTGGCCGGGCAGCTGTTCGTGGTCCAGGTGGTGATCGTCGCCGCCGTGGTCGCCGGCGGCGCGGTGCTCGCGTACCTCTTCGCCGCCGACCGCACCGAGGATGCCGCCCGTCGCCAGGTCACCGCGGTCGCGCACGCCGTCGCGGACTCGCCGTCCGTCCGGGCCGCGGTCGCCGGGCCGGACCCGACCGCGGTGCTCCAGCCGTACGTCGAGCAGGTGCGGGCCGACACCGGGGTCTCCTTCATCACCGTCATGGACACCGACGGCGTGCGCTGGACCCACCCGCTGCCCGATCAGATCGGCCGGACCTACCTCGGGCACATCGACTGGGCGCTCGCCGGGCAGACCCGCAGCGAGACGTACACCGGCACGCTCGGCCCGTCGGTGCGGGTGGTCACCCCGGTGTGGGACGACCGGCACCGGGTGGTCGCGCTGGTCAGCGCGGGCCTCACGGTGGAGTCGATCTCCGCGCAGCTGAGCGGTCCGCTGCTCGCCCTGGTCGGGGTGGCGGTGGCCGCGCTCGCGGTCGGCGGCGTCGGCACCTACCTCGCCAACTCCCGGCTGCGGCGGCACACCCACGGAATGGGGCCGGACGAGCTGAGCCACCTCTACGAGTACCACCAGGCCACCCTGCACGCGGTGCGCGAGGGGCTGGTCCTGCTGGACCGCTCGCACCGGGTGGTGCTGTGCAACGACGCCGCCCGTGAACTGCTCGGTCTGGCAGGCGACCTGGACGGCCGCCCGGTGGCGGGGCTGGGTCTGCCGGAGGCGCTGGTGGCGGCCGTGCTGAGGGAGGAGCCGGTCCGGGACGAGGTGCACCTGACCGCCGAGCGGGTCGTGGTGCTGAACACCTCCACCATCGGCACCGGAAACGGTCTCGGCAGGGTGGTCACCCTCCGGGACCACACCGAACTCCAGGCGCTCAGCGGCGAGTTGGACTCCGTACGCGGCTTCACCGAGGCGCTCGGAGCGCAGGCGCACGAGGCCGC
This sequence comes from Streptomyces sp. LS1784, assembly GCF_020103755.1. Lineage (GTDB taxonomy): Bacteria > Actinomycetota > Actinomycetes > Streptomycetales > Streptomycetaceae > Kitasatospora. The sequence continues at coordinate 2,815 of NZ_JAHSQD010000290.1, read as the reverse complement.
CAACCGCTTGCACGCGGTGGTCTCGCTGATCGAACTCGGCCGACACGAGCAGGCGGTGGAGTTCGCCACGGCCGAGCTCGAACTCGCCCAGCAGCTCACCGACCGGGTGGTCGCGGCGGTGAGTGAGCCGGTGCTGGCCGCGCTGCTGCTCGGCAAGGCGGCCCAAGCCGCCGAACGGGGCGTGGAGTTGACCCTCACCGAGGACAGCCGGATCGACGACGGGGTGCTGCCGCCCGGGCTCTCCGCGCGGGACCTGATCACCGTGCTCGGCAACCTGATCGACAACGCCGTGGACGCCGCCATCGCCGGTGCGGCCGGGAGCACCGTCCCGCCGGAGGTCACCGTCACGGCGCGGATCGCCGGCCGCCGGGACTGCGGCGGTCGGGACTGCGGCGGCGATGGTGCGGGAGCGGACGGTGACTGCCTGCTGCTGCGGGTCGCCGACACCGGTCCGGGGATCGCCCCGGGCGCGGTCGACGACGTGTTCCGGCGAGGCTGGAGCACGAAGCAGGACGGTCACGGTCACGGGCTCGGGCTGGCGCTGGTCGCCCAGACCGCCCGGCGCAACGGCGGCACCGTCGAGGTCGGACGGGAGCGCGGCGCGGTGCTCACCGTGCGGCTGCCGCTGGGCGGACAGACGGCAGGGCCCGCCGGCGGGGCGGGGGAGTCCACCGGCGAGCCGCGGGAGACCACTGGCCGGGAGCAGGAAGGGGCCCTGGTGTGAGCAGCGCCGCCGACACCGCCGCCGCGACGGGGATCTCCGTCCTGGTGGTCGAGGACGACCCGGTGGCCGCCGCCGCGCACACCCTGTACGTCCGGCGGGAGCCCGGCTTCCACGCCGCGGGGACGGTCCACAGCTGTGCCGACGCGCTGCGCTTCCTGGACCGGGCCCGCGCCGCCGGGACGCCCGTCGACCTCATCCTGCTGGACCTCTACCTGCCGGACGGCCACGGGCTCCAGCTCTGCCGCACGTTGCGCGCGACCGGCCACGGCGCCGACGTCATCGCGGTGACCTCGGCCCGCGACCTCGCCATGGTCCGGCAGGCGGTCTCCGCGGGCGTCGTGCAGTACCTGCTGAAACCGTTCAGCGCGGCCGCCCTGCACGACCGCCTGGACCGCTACGCCCGCTACCGGGACAGCCTCGGGCGCACCGGCGAGGCGACCGGGCAGGAGGAGGTCGACCAGGCGCTCGCCCTGCTCCGCACGCCGGAGCGCACCACTCTGCCCAAGGGGCTGTGCGCGCCCACCCTGGACGCCGTCGCCTCGGTGCTGCGCGAGGCGGCCACCGGGCTGTCGGCGGCGGCCGCGGGCGCCGCCGCCGGGGTCTCGCGGATCACCGCGCGGCGCTACCTGGAGCACCTGGTGGAGACCGGGTGCGCGGTGCGGGAGCCGCAGTACGGGAGTGTCGGGCGGCCGGAGCTCTGCTACCGGTGGCGGGGGCGGGGCTGACGTCGGTGGGGCCGGGGCCGGCGGCCGACGGGGTTTCGGGGTCCCACGCCGTGACCTTTCCGCGCGGTGCTCGTTTGGGGAACCGGGGGAGGTTCACTCGCTCGGGTGGTTTCGGGGCCCCGAGGACATTCCGCCAGGTCAAGGTCAGTAAAGTTAGGCTTACCTAACTTCCTCTGGGGGTCCCTCGTGTCGCTCGCTGCCGTATCCGCCCAGGCCGCCTCCGCAGCCCCGGCCGCCGGTGAAGCCATCCTGCGCCGTCAGCGCGTCCGCGAGTCCGCCGCCAGAACGTACGCCCGCTCCTTCCCGATCGTCCCGGTCCGCGCCAACGGCATGACCGTCGAGGGCGCCGACGGACGGCGCTACCTGGACTGCCTCTCCGGCGCCGGAACACTCGCCCTCGGCCACAACCACCCGGTGGTGCTGGAGGCGATCCGCCGCACCCTCGACAGCGGCGCCCCGCTGCACCTGCTCGACCTCGCCACCGCCGAGAAGGACGACTTCACCAGCGCGCTGTTCGAGAGCCTGCCGGCGGAGTTCGCCGCCCGCGCGCGGGTGCACTTCTGCGGACCGGCCGGGACGGACGCCGTCGAGGCCGCGCTCAAGCTGATGCAGACCGCCACCGGCCGCTCCGGCGCGCTCGCCTTCACCGGCGCGTACCACGGCATGACCGCCGGTGCCCTCGCGCTCACCGGCAACGTCGCCGTCAAGGAGCCGCTGCCGAGCGGCGGCGAGGTCGCCCGGCTGCCCTACCCGTACGGCTACCGCTGCCCGTTCGGGGTCGGCGGCGAGGCGGGCGCCGACCTCGCCGCGACCTACGTGGAGCGGCTGCTGGACGACCCCTCGGGCGGCGTGGTGGCGCCCGCCGCGATGATCCTGGAGGCCGTCCAGGGCGAGGGCGGGGTCGTCCCCGCGCCCGACGGCTGGCTGCGCGCGATGCGCCGGATCACCGCCGAGCGCGGCATTCCGCTGATCGTCGACGAGGTGCAGACCGGAGTCGGCCGCACCGGCGCGATGTGGGCGATCGAGCACAGCGGCGTCGTCCCGGACGCCATGGTCCTCTCCAAGGCCATCGGCGGCAGCCTGCCGCTCGCCGTCGTCGTCTACCGCGAGGACTACGACGGCTGGCGGCCCGGCGCCCACACCGGCACCTTCCGCGGCAACACCCTCGCCATGGCCGCCGGGGCCGCGACGCTGCGCCACGTCGCGGCCAACGGACTGGCCGAGCGGGCCGCCGTCGTCGGCGAGCGGATGGCGGCCCGGCTGCGCGAGCTCGCGGCCGAACTGCCGGTGATCGGCGACGTGCGCGGCCGGGGGCTGATGCTCGGGGTCGAACTGGTCGACCCGGCGGCCGAGCCCGACGCGTGCG
>NZ_JAHSQD010000029.1 GCF_020103755.1 Streptomyces sp. LS1784 | reverse complement strand
GGTGCGGGCGGCCTGGGCGGCGATCAGCTCGGGCACGGTCGGGCCGGCCGGGAGCGCGGGGGCGCTGCTCCATCGCGCCAGGTCGGCCCGCTCCCGCTCGTCCGCGAGGTCCAGGGCGTCGAGCCGGGTCCCGGGGTCGGCGGCGACGGCCGCGAGGACCCGGGTGAACTGCCCGGCCAGCCGCTCGACGGTGGCCTCGTCGAAGAGCGAGGTCGCGAACTCGAAGGCACCGAAGAGGGAACCGGCCGGGCCGGGCCGCATCATCAGCGTCAGGTCGGTGTGGGCGATGTGCCAGGACGCCTTGAGGTCCTCGGTGCCGGCGCCGTCCCCGGCGGCGGGGACCGGACCGTTGAACTCCTCGCCGTGCAGGTCGAAGGCGACCTGGTAGAGCGGGGTGCGCGACAGGTCCCGGTCCGGGACCAGCTCCTCCACCAGCCGCTCGAAGGGCAGTTCGGGCTGGGCGAAGGCCTCCTTGGCGGTGTCCGCGACCAGGTCGAGGGCCTGGGCGAAGGTGAGCCGGCCGGAGAGGCGGCAGCGCAGCACCAGGCTGTTCAGGAAGAAGCCGACGACCCCTTCGAGTTCGGGCAGGCCGCGCCCGGCCACCGGGGTGCCGATGGACAGGTCCCACTGGCCGCTGTTGCGGCCGAGGACGGTCGCGTACGCGGTCAGCAGGGTCATGAAGGGGGTGGCACCGTGCCGCTTGCCGAGCGCGGTGAGCCCCTCCACCACATCGGCGGGGACGTCGAACAGGGCGGCGGCGCCCTTTCCGTCGCGAACTGCCGGACGCGGCCGGTCGGTGGGCAGCGCCGACTCGGGCGCCCCTTCCAGCCGGCGGCGCCAGTGCGCGAGCCGCGGCGCGAGGGCCTCCTCCGTGAGCCGCTCCCGCTGCCAGACCGCGTAGTCGGCGTACCCGACCGGGAGTTCGGGCAGCCGGGCTTCCTCACCACGTACGGCGGCGGTGACGAGGAGGGCGAACTCGCGCTCCAGAACGCCGCTGGACCAGCCGTCGGTGGTGATGTGGTGCATGGCCAGGCCCAACAGCTGCCCGCCGTCGCCGGTCCGGACGAGGAGGGCGCGCAGCAGCGGGCCGCGCTCCAGGTCGAAGCCCTCGCCCCGGTCGGCCGCGAGCAGCCCGGCGACCTCGCCGCGCGCCGCGGTGGCGGTGCGCACCTCCACCCGGGCCGCCGGTTCGACGACCTGGGCGGGCTCGCCGTCGCCCGCCACGTACCGGGTCCGCAGGATCTCGTGACGGGCGATCAGCGCGTCGACGGCCTGCTGGACGTGGCCGTGTCCGGCCTCGGCGGGGACGTCGAAGACCGTCCAGGAGACCCAGTCGGTCCCGCCGGGGGCGAGCCGGTTGAGGAACCACAGGCCGCGCTGGCCGTAGGAGAGCGGCAGCGGGCCGCCGCGCTCCACCCGCCGGGGTCCGGGCTCGGCCGGGGGTTCGAGGAGCAGGGCCTGCCCCGCGACGGTGGTGGCGGTGAACAGCCTGCGCAGTTGCACGTCGCGGCCGGAGGCGGTGCGCAGCCGGGAGGCGAGCCGGGTCAGCTGCAGGGAGGTGCCGCCGAGTTGGAAGAAGTCGTCGTCGCGGCCGACCTCCTCGCGGCCGAGGACGTCCTGCCAGACCGCGGCCACCAGCTGCTCGGCGGCGGTGGCGGGGCCGCGGTGACGGGCGTCGGGCTGGGTGCCGGGGGCGGGCAGCGCCCGGCGGTCGACCTTGCCGCTGGTGGTGAGGGGGAAGGCGGCCAGTTCGACGAAGACACCGGGGATGTGGGTGGCGGGCAGCCGCTCCTGGAGGAAGCCGCGCAGGTCGGGGAGGGTGGCGCCGTCGCGCAGCCGCACGTAGCCGGCCAGCCGCTTCGCCCCGTCGGGAAGGGCGTACGCGGTCACGACCGCACCGGCGACCGCGGGGTGGGCCGCCAGTTGGGCCTCGACCTCGCCCGGCTCGATCCGGACGCCGTTGATCTTGACCTGGTCGTCGAGGCGGCCCAGGAACTCCAGGACGCCGTCGGCACGCCAGCGGACCCGGTCGCCCGTCCGGTACAGCCGCGAGCCGTCCTTCGCGTAGGGGTCGGGCACGAAGCGGTCCGCGGTGAGGCCGGGGCGCCCGGCGTAGCCGCGGGCCACGCCCACGCCGCCGATGTGCAGTTCGCCGGGGGTGCCCACGCCGACGGGGGAACCGGCTGCGTCGGTGACCAGGAGCCTGGTGCCGTCGATGGGGCGCCCGATGGGGACCGGGCCGGAGGTCTGCGCCGGGTCGAAGCGGTATGCGGCGACGTCGATGGAGCACTCGGTCGGCCCGTACGTGTTCCACAGCTCGGCGGCGGACAGCTCCCGCAGTCGCTGGGCGAGTTCGGCGTGGAGGGGCTCCCCCGCGCAGGTGACGGCGCGCAGCCGGTCGCAGCGCTCCCAGCCGCTCTCCTCGACGAGTGTCCGCAGCACGGACGGGACGACCTGGAGCACGGTCACCGCGCCGTCGCCGACGGCGCGCACCAGGGCGGCCGGGTCGCGCTCGGCGCCGGGCGGGGCGATGACGACGGTGCCGCCGCTGACGAGCGGGGCGAAGATCTCCCAGCAGTGCGCGTCGAAGGTCGGCGCGGTCTTGGCGAGGATCCGGTCGGCGGCGGTCAGCCCGAGGCTGCGGACGGCCCAGCCGATCCGGTTGCCGATGCCCGCGTGGGCCACGACGACGCCCTTGGGCCGGCCGGTGGAGCCCGAGGTGTACAGCACGTAGGCGGCGCAAGCGGGGTCGACGGCGGTCTCGGGGGCGTGGGCGGGCAGGGCGGCGAGGTGCTCGCCGAGTTCGGCCGGGACGACCGGGCGGGCGCCGACGGCGAGCACGGCGTCGGCCGCGTCGGCCGAGGTGACGACCACCTCGGCGCCGGTGTCCTTGATGAGCCAGGCCAGCCGGGCGGCCGGCTGCTCCGGGTCGAGCGGTACGTAGGCGGCGCCCGCCTTCCAGACGGCGAGCAGCGCGGTGACCAGTCCCGCGCCGCGGGGCAGGCAGACGGCGACCGGGACGTCGGGTCCGGCGCCGAGCCCGCGCAGGTGGTGGGCGAGCTGGTTGGCGGCGCGGTCGAGCTCCGCGTAGCCGATGGTCTGACGGCCGTCGACGACGGCGACCGCTCCCGGGGTCCGCACGGCCTGCGCCGCGACGAGGTGGTGGGTGAGGGGGATCTCGTCGGGCGAGTATCCCGTCCGTGGTGCGGACATGACGCTGGCACTCCTAGTGGGATCGCCGGGCGGGCCCCGGGAAACGGTGTGGTCCGGTCTGGCCTGTGCGGTGTGGTGCCCGCGGCCGTACGGACGGCTCGGGGAGAGCCGTGGGACCCGTACGGCACGTCGGGCCGGTGTGGGGGGTGGTGTGCGGTGGGGGTGTGCGCCGGGCGTGGTACGGGTCAGCCGGCGGCCTGCTCCGCCATGCGGCGGCGCAGGCTCGCGGGGCGCATGTCGGTCCAGATCTCGTCGATGTGCGCCAGGCACGCCTCGCGGGTGCCCTCGGTGCCCTCCGCGTACCAGCCGGCCGGCAGGTCACGGTCGGTCCACCAGACCGAGTACTGCTCCTCGTCGTTGTGGACCACGCGGAACTCGGCCGGTGCGGACTGCTGTTCGGACATGGATGTCTCCTGAATCGAGTGGTTGACGTGGATCGGGCGGTTCGACGGACCGGCCGGACCGGGTGGATCGGCGAGTCGGCCGGACCGGGTCAGACGGAGGTGGTGAGGCGGGTCTCCCAGAGGTGGGAGACGGCTCCGAAGTGCTCGGTGACCCAGGCGTCGGAGTAGACGGTGTCGAGGTAGCGGTCGCCGCCGTCGGGGAAGACCAGGACGCAGGTGGAGCCCTTCGGGATCCGGTCGGCGAGCCGTTCCAGGGCGGCGACGACCGCCCCCGAGGAGGCTCCGGCGAGGACCGCCTCGCGCCGGACCAGCCGGCGGCAGGCCGCGACGGCGTCGAGGTCGGGGACGTGGACCACCTCGTCGGCCAGGGTCACGTCGGCGAGCGGCGGACGGATCGCGGCGCCGTGGCCGGGCAGCAGCCGGGGCCCGGGCGGGTTGCCGAAGATGGCGCTGCCGGCCGCGTCCACGCCCACCACCGTGGTGGACAGGCCGTGTTCGCGGATGTACTCGGCACAGCCCCGCAGCGTCCCGAACGTGCTGACCGCGCAGAACAGGTAGTCGATCCGGCCGCCCAGGGCGCGGTCGATCTCCGCCATGGTGCGGTGGTGCGCCATCGGGTTGAGCGGGTTGGTGTACTGGTTGGGCCAGTAGGCGTGCGGGATCGTCGCGGTCAGCTCCTGCACCCGGCGGAGCCGGGCGGGCAGGAACTCGCGGGTCTGCGGGTCGGGTTCGGTGACCACCTCCACCTCGGCCCGGTAGGCGCGCAGGAGGGCGATGTTCCGCTCGGTGGTCCGGGCGTCGACCACGCAGAGGAAGCGGAGCCCGAAGCTGCGGCACAGCTGGGCGAGTCCCACTCCGAGGTTGCCGGAGCTGGATTCGACGATCACCGACCGTCCCGGCACCAGCTCGCCCGCGGCGACCTTGTCGGCGAGGAGCCGCAGCGCGGTCCTGTCCTTGATGCTGCCGCCGGGATTGAAGCGTTCCATCTTGGCGTGGACCCGGGACCCGAGGTCCGGCAGCAACCGGTCGAGGAGCACCAGTGGGGTGTTGCCGATGGTCTCTTGCAGCCCCTGGGCCGGGGCGCGGCGTCCAGGCTTCATGATCAGCTGGTCTCTCCGGGGAGGAAGCCCTCGACCGGTACGCCGAGCCCCTTGGCCGACGCCTCGGCGTACAGCCGGGCGGCCAGCGCGATGTCGAGGACACCGAGGCCGAAGGGCGAGTAGACCAGGGTCCGCGCGGGGTCGCGGGTGAAGGAGCCCGGGTCCCGCAGCACCCGGCCGATCTCGGCGTCGATGAACTCCCGGCCGCCGGTGGCCTGTTCGGTGAGGTGGATGGAGGTCCGCTCCCGGCTGACGTGGTCGGCGTCGTCGACCACGTTCTGCGCGGCGAGGATGGAATCGGTGTGCAGGTCGCGCAGGGAGACGTGCAGGATCGTGGAGCCGACGGAGAGCGGGGTCAGGTCCAGGTGGGGCTCGCTCGCGGTGGTGGCCAGCGACACCAGACGGTACGCGGCGAGCGCCTCGGCGACGGTGTCCGCGACGGTGACCCGCAGGCCGAGGAGCTCGGTGGCCCGGGCGGCGAAGCCGGCGGCCCGGTCCGGGTCCTGGTCGTACACCACGGCCTCGCGCAGCAGGGGCAGTTCCGAGCGGAGGAAGCGCAGCACCTCCAGGTTGATGACCCCGCAGCCGATCAGGGCCGCGCCGTGGGTGTCGGCGTCCGCGGTGAACAGCCGTGCGGCGAGGGCCGCGCTGGCCGCCGTCCGCTTCGCGGAGACGACCGAGCCCTCGATCAGGGCCTGGGGGCGGCCGGTGGCTGGCTCGTTGAGGATGATCGCCGCGCTGGCGCGCTCCAGGCCCGCCTCCAGGTTCCCGGGGAAGGAGGAGATCCACTTCATGCCCGTGGCCGGCGTCTCCCCGCCGATGAAGGCGGGCAGTCCGATGATGCGGTCCCGGGGGGAGTCGGGAAAGCGCAGGAAGATGGAGTGCGGCAGTGCGGTGAGGCCTTCGTCGTGGGCCGTGTAGGTCTCCCGCACGACATCGGCGACCAGGCGTTCCTGCCCGTCGAGAAGGTCCCGCACGTCGGCGTGACGCAGAATCAGCATGGTGTCGCATCCTTCAGCTCGAAGTTCTCCGGGCACCGGTCACCACCGGACGGAGAGACGATGACGCAGTTCGATCCGGCGGGGATCCGGTGCGCCAGGCTCAGCAGCGCCGCCGCGCCGGCGCCGGCCGCCGGGTCGGCCAACAGCCCTTCGCGGTGCAGCAGCAGCTCCCGCATGCGGGAGGTGTCCTCCAGGCTCACCCGCACCACCTCGTCGACGCCGAACGGGACCGCGAGCGGGCCGGACGGCACCGACGCGGGGGCTCTGACGACCCCGACCACCGTGGTGTTGAGCCCCTGGATACGCGCGTACTCGGCGCAGCCGCCCAGCGTGCGGGGGTAGTCCAGGTCGCACAGCACCAGGTCGACCCGCTCCTCCAGTGCCTCGGCGATCTCCCGCATGGTGTCGGTGTCCTCCCGCGGCCACAGCGGGGCCGCGCCGGTGCTCAGTCGCAGCGCACGGGAGTCGGTGGCGAGGATCTCCGAGAGCCGCTCGCGGGCGGCGCCGGGGGCGAGGACCTCGAAGCGCGCCCCGTAGGCCGTGAGCAGCGCGGGGTACGGGGCGGCCGCCTCCGCCTCCAGCAGCGCGAGGAACTCGATGTCGTAGAAGCGGCACACCTGCGCGAGGGAGACCGCGAGTTCGGGGGTGCAGATCTCGACGGCGAGCGAGCTGCCCGGGACGACGGCGTCGCGCCGGATCACCTCCCGCACGAGGGAGAGGGCCGTGCGGTCCTCGATGCTGCCGCCCGGGTTGTGGCGCTCCAGCTTCATGAAGACGCGGGACCGGAATCCCGGGATGAGGCCGGTGGTCTCCATCAGCGGCGTGTCGCCGATGGTGGAGATGATTCCGCGGTGTACGGCCTGGCTCACTCTGTCACTCCCTCTCTGACTCGCAGGATCAACGGTGCGAGAGGCGCCTATGGACGCCCTATCGAACATCTATACGAGCAATTCGCCGTGTCCCGGCGGCCGGTGGCCGATCGGGACCGCCCGGCCGGCGGGCGGTCCCGGGCCGCCGCGCTACGCGCCGGTGACCGGGGTCACCGGCGTGCGCATCAGCCGGACATCGCCACGAGGACCCGGCGGCTGCCCGTGAACGGCCTGCGGCCGTGCGCGAGCAGGACGTTGTCGATGAGCAGCAGGTCGCCCTCGCGCCAGTCGACGTCAACGGCGTTCTCCAGTCCGCGATCGCGGATCTGCTCGACGTACGCGGCGGGGATGGGGCTGCCGTCGGCGAAGGTCACCGACTGCGGAAGCTCATCGGGCGCAAGGATCGCCGCCAGCCGGGCCGCGGTCTCGTCACCGAGCCCGGCCGGGTGCCACTGGTCGGCCTGGTTGAACCAGACCTCGGTGCCGGTGAGGGGATGGCGGACGGTGGCCGGGCGGAGCTGGCCGACCCGCAGGCCGCCGTCGGCCTTCCAGGTCCAGTCGGCCCCGGCACCCGCCAGGAAGGCCTCGACCTCCCCGCGCTCCTGCGTCTCGAAGGTGGCCTGCCAGCTCTTGCCCAGGCCGTAGCCGTCGTGCAGGTTCTGGACGTAGCGCACCCCGTCGCGGAACGCCTCACGGACCTCGGCGTCGAGCGAGCCGAGCCAGAGGGCGGCGTCGAGGACCGGGGTGGCCCCGCCGGTCGTCGCCGCCCTCTCGCAGTAGAACGCCAGCCGCGAGGGCCACTGGTGGGCGTAGCTCATCTCGTTGTGCATCGAGATGGTGAACTCCTGCGGGTACTCCGTCGACGTGTACACGTTCCCGCCGACCTTGGTGCGGGGCGAGTTGCCGTGCACATAGGCGAGCCGGTTCGGCAGCAGCAGGTCGAGGACGCCGTCGAGGTCCTGCGCGGTGATGCCGAAGCCCCGCAGGAGGATGCCCTTCCTCTCGGTCAGCAGCCGTTCCAGGCCCTCCTCGCCGGCTGCCTCGGCCAGTTGCCCGGCGAGCCGGTCCGGGCCGCCGGCCCCGTCGGCGGCGATCACCCACGGAGCCCACACGTCTGTCTGTCCTTCGGCCGCGGTCTGCATGGTCGGATCCCTCTTCTCTGCACGCGGGTGTCAGGTCCTGTCGCCGCAGAGTCGGCCGGGGAACATGCCGAAAACTATGCGGCTCCTACATCGCCGTACGGTCCGCCCGGGTCGGGCGACCGCGGAGCCGTCGACCGCGGCGCCGAAAGCCGAGGTCAGGGCGGCCTTGGCAGCGGTCCGGGCGGTGGAGTCGTACGAGGTCTTCGGCCGCCAGGCGACGACGCACCGGAGTCCGCCGGTGGGCGCGCCGGGCACTTCCCGCCGCAGCGCGCCTCGGACGCCACCCCGCGTGTCAAAGGCGGCACGGCTCCAGAAGGGCCGTTCGCTGGCTCTACCAACCAGTAAAGGATGAGAATGGCGAGTCTGCCGGGGGGAAGCGGCATGGATCGAGCAGTGGGGGAAAAGCGAGCATGCGCGAGATCGTCTTCAGCCTGTTGGGCCCACTGGACGTTCGAGTCGACCACAGATCGATCCAGGTGGGCGGAGGGCGTCGACGCACGGTACTCACCATGCTGCTGCTGTCGCCCGGCCGTGTCGTCTCCGTGGACTCCCTCATCGACGCCGTCTGGCCCGCCGGCGCACCCACCACCGCCCGCAACCAGATCGCCATCTGCGTCGCCGGCCTGCGCAAGCTGTTCAAGGACGTCACCGACCCCGCGCACCTCATCGCGACCTCGCACCCGGGATACGTCCTCAACCCGCAGGGCCACCGGATCGACGCCGTCGTCTTCGAGGACACCGTCCGCCAGGCCCGCGAACTCGCCCGCGGCGGCAGGACCGCCGAGGCCTGCGACGCGTACGCCGAGGCGCTCTCGCTGTGGCGCGGCCGCGCTCTGGAAGGCGTCACTGGACCCCGTGTCGAGGCGGAGGCCGCCCAGCTGGAGGAGCTGCGCCTCAACGTCCACGAGGAGTACGCCGGCCTGCGGCTCCAGCTCGGCCGCCACCGCGCCCTGATCCCGGAACTCGCCGCGCTGGTCATGGAGAACCCGCTGCGGGAACAGGTCCGCGCCCATCTGATGCTCGCCCAGTACCGGTCCGGACGCCGCGCCGAGGCCCTCGCCCTCTTCCGCGAGGGCCGCCGGCTCCTCATCGACGAACTCGGTATCGAGCCCGGCCCGATCCTGACCGGGCTGCACGAACTCGTCCTGAACGACTCGCCCGAACTCACCCAGCCACCCGTCAACCCCTCCCCGGCACCCGTCGCCGACGTCGCCGCCCAACTGCCCACCGCCTCAGCCTCCTTCACCGGACGCGTCAAGGAACTCAGCGCCCTCGACCGGATGCTCGACGAGCGCCTGGGCCAGTCCCCCCTCGCCATCGCCGCCATCAGCGGCATCGCGGGCGTCGGCAAGACCGCCCTCGCCGTCCAGTGGGCCAACCAGATCGCCGGCCGCTTCCCCGACGGCCAGCTCTTCACCGACCTGCGCGGCTACGACGAGATGGACGCGCCGGTCTCCCCCTCCACCGCCCTCGACCGCTTCCTGCGCAGCCTCGGCGTCCCCGCGCCCCAGATCCCCACCGACCCCGGCGACCAGGCCGCCCTCTACCGCAGCGTGCTGGGCGGCAAACGCGTCCTGATCGTCCTCGACAACGCCCGCTCCTTCCGCCAGGTCCAGCCCTTACTGCCCGGAAACGGCCGCTGCTGCGTCATCATCACCGGCCGCGACCTCATGGACGAACTGATCGGCGACTACGCCGTCCTGTCCCTCGGCCTCAACGCGATGGCCCCGCAGGAGGCCACCGCCCTGCTCGCCGAGGTCGCCGGCGCCGAGCGCATCGTCGACGACCCCGGCGCCACCGAACGCCTCGGCGTCCTGTGTGACCGGCTGCCGCTCGCCCTGCGCATCGCGGGCGCCCGCCTCGCCGCGAAACCCCACTGGTCGGTACGGAACCTGGTCACCCGGCTGGAGGACCAGCGCCGTCGGCTGGACGAGCTCAGCCCCGGCGAAGGCGGCGTACGCGCCGGTTTCCGGCTCAGCTACCGCGACCTGTCCCCCCAGGCGCGCGAGCTCTACCGCCGGCTCGGACTCCTCAGCGTGCCCGACTTCGCCTCCTGGGTCGGGGCCGCCCTCGTCGACACCGACGCCGTCGACGCGGAGGACCTCATCGAGCAGCTCGTCGACACCCAGCTCCTGGAGGTCGCCCCCTCCTCGGGCCCCGCCATCCGCTACCGATTCCAGGACCTGCTCCGGCTGTTCGCCTGGGAACGCGCCCAGGAGGAGGAGAGCGAGGAGAACCGCACGGCCGCGCTGGAACGGGCCTACGGAGGCTGGCTCGCGCTCGCGGACGCCGCCCGCACCCGCACCTACGGAGGCGACCACACCGTCTCCTACGGCCGGGTCACCCCCTACCCGCTCGCCGCCGAGCTCACCGACGAACTCCTCGCCAACCCCATGGACTGGCTCGAGTCCGAACGCACCGCCCTGCGCGACGTCATCAAGCAGGCCGCGGCCGGGGACCACACCGCCGCCTACGCCTGGGGCCTGACGGTCAACAGCACCACCCTCTTCGAGGCCCACAACTACCTCGACGACTGGAGCACCTGCGCCGACCACGCCCTCGCCGCAGCCGTCCGCACCGGCGACACCCTCGGCGAGGCCACGATGCTCCGCTCCCAGGCCACCCTGGCGATCTACCAGCGCCACTACGAGGAGGCCGTACCCCTGCTCACCCGGGCCCTCGCCCTCTTCGACGCGTGCGGCGAGATCCACGGGCGTGCCGTGACCCTGCGCAACCTGGCCCTGTGCGCCCGCTTCTCCGGCGACCTCGACGGCGCCATGCGGGACGCCCGCGAGGCCCTGGAGGGGTTCCGGCAGGCGGGCGACATCGCCGGCGAGTCCCATGCGCTGGGGCTGCTCGCCCAGCTGGAGCTGGAACGGGGCAATCTGGCCGAGGGAATAGCCCTGTGCACGGACGCCATCGCCATGAGCCGCAAGGCCGGCAGTGTCCGCGGCGAGACCCAGAACACCTACCGGCTGGCCGAGGCCCTGCTGCGCCGGGGCGACCCGGCCGCGGCGGAGGAGACCTGCGTCAAGGTCCTCGCCCTCACCCGGCAGGACGGCGACCGGCTCGGCGAGGCCCACGCGCTGCGCGGCATCGGCGAGGCGCGCTGGCGCCAGGGCGCGTGGGAGAGCGCGCAGATCGCGCTCCTCCAGGCCCTCGAAGTCGCCGACGAGGTGTCCGACCGGTTCCTCCGAGCCCGTATCGAGGCCGACCTCGGCTGCGCGCTCGCGGTGCGCGGCACGCCCGAGGCGGCCCTCCGTCTGGAGGCCGCGCGGGCCGTGTTCGAGGACCTGCGTGCCCCCGTCTGGCAGGAGCAGGTGGCGAAGGTCCTGAAGAACGTGACCGCAGCCGGCGGACCCGTCTCCCCGCAGGACCTCATCGACGTCCTGGAAGGCTGACGCGGACGGTCAGGTCCAGGGCACCTCGGAATCACCGGCCACGCCCGGAACCGGCGTCCCGGGGCCCGGACCGGTCCACGGAACCTCGTCCTGGGCCCCGTACTGGACCCCGTACCGGATCGCCGACGCCGCCGGAACGTCACTCGCGGCTGCCTGCCCCGCCGAGCACACCGTCAGGGCCGAGGCCGCGGCCACGACGGAGCCGGCTACGACAAGTGCGGTGCGGATGCTGCGCATAAGGGCTTCTCCTCGTCACGGGCTCTTCGGTGCCGCCCGGTCGGGGCGACAGTCATGACGTTAGGGAGCGCCGCTGTCGAGCCAATGTCTCTTCGATTTCACGGACGGACCCCCGACCGAAACAGGCCGGCGCCCCCGCCGCGGGAACGTGCGGCCGGGGGCATGGCCGGGGCGGCCGTACCGGCTCCACACCTCCCCCGCGGCTCCCCGGCATCCCGGCACCCACGGCATCTCCGGCACCCCGGGCACGCCGCATCAAGAAATCTGCAAGGCCCCCGGACCACCCTGGAACCGGCCTCGGAACCACCTGTCCAGACGAGGGGCACACTCATGCCGCGAAGCTACGCCGACCGCCGCATCAGGAGCATCGTCATCCTCGGTGGCGACACAGCGGGCTGGATGACTGCCGCCTACCTCGGCAAGGCGCTGCAGGGCACGGTCGACATCACGGTCCTCGAAGACTCGGCCACCGCGCGCGTGGCACTGGGCGTGGCCACCCTTCCCAGCCTCCAGCGCACGTTCTTCGACTTCCTCGGCATCAACGAGGAACAGTGGATGCGCGAGTGCGACGCGAGCTTCCAGATGGCCGTGCGCTTCGTCAACTGGCGCACCGCCGGCCCCGGTGCCCCCGGGGCCCGCTCCCTGCCCGACCGTGCGCCGGACCACTTCTACCACCCGTTCGGTCTGCTGCCCGACTACGACCAGACGCCGCTGTCCCACTACTGGTTCAAGCGCGCCTACGAGGGCGACACCATCGAACCCTTCGACTACGCCTGCTTCCGCGAACCCCCGCTGATGGACGCCAAGAAGGCCCCGCGCTGGCTCGACGGCCGCACCGCCACCCGCTACGCCTGGCACCTCGACACCGGTCTGTTCACGGCCTTCCTGCGCCGCTTCGCGACCACCGAACTGGGCGTCACCCGGATCACCGACGAGCTCGCCTCCGTCGCCCGGCGCTCCGACGGCTTCGTCACGGCCCTGCACACCGCGAACGGCTCGGTGCTGGCGGCGGACCTCTTCGTCGACTGCTCCGGCTCCCGCGGCCGGCTCCTCGGCGAGGCCATGGCGGAGCCCTTCCGCTCCGCGGCCGACCACCTGCCGTGCGACAGCGTGGTCACCGCCGACGTCCCGCACGACGACGACGTCCACGGCGTGGAGCCGTACACCTCCGCCATCGCCATGGAGGCCGGCTGGACCTGGAAGATCCCGCTGCCGGGCCGGTTCAGCACCGGCTACGTCCATTCCAGCCGCCACACCACCCGCGAGCGGGCCGCCGCCGAACTCCTCGCCCTGTGGGACCTGGACCCGGCCACGACCACGTGCACCCACACCCGCCTGCGCGTCGGCCGCAGCGAACGCGCCTGGGTGAAGAACGTCGTCGGCATCGGGGCGTCCGCCTGTTTCCTGGAGCCCCTGGAGCCCACCGGCCTCCACTTCATCACCACGGCGCTGCGCCGGCTCACCTGGCACTTCCCGGACCGTTCCTACGCCCCGGCCCTCATCGACCGGTTCAACGGGGAGTTCCGGACGATGTTCGACGACACCCTCGACTTCGTCCAGGCGCACTTCCACCACGCCCCGCGCGAGGACACCCCGTTCTGGCGGGCCGCCAAGCGGCTCCCCCTGCCGCAGAGCGTCCAGGACAAGGTGGACGCCTACCGCGCGGGCCTCCCCCTCGACAGCCCCTGCACGGACGAGTCCGTGTACTACGGCCTCGAACCGTCCCCCGGCTCCCCGTGGACGAACGGCAGCTACTACTGCATCCTGGCCGGGCTGGGCGTCCTCCCCGACGTCCCGCTCCCCGCCCTCGCCCACCGCCCCGCCTCGGTCGCCGGCGCCGAATCCCTCTTCGTCGCGGTCAAGCGCCAGCAGCGCACCCTCCTGGAGACCCTGCCCACCACCCGCGCCTACCTCCGCCACCTCCACGCACCCCGCTGAGGGGGCACGAGGGCGGCGGCGATCCCGTACCGGCCGCCGACCGGCCTTCGCGCACAGGTTCCCGGCGTGACGAGTGGCGTGAACACCGGGCCGGGCTCGGGCGCCTCCTCCCGGGCACCACCCGGATCCGATCCGGCTCGCCGAACGCCCTCCGTGAAGCTGCCGGCAGGGCTGGACCGGCGCACACCACGCGCAACACGATCAGGACGCACGGCTCTCCCAGACCCCCGGCGCAGCAGCCGGGGAGCACTCACCTCATTGGCCCGGTGGGCATGCGCCGCTCCCGAGGTTCTCCCATGGTGGACCGGGGGCGGCTCGTGTCCGAAGGGAGCCTCTCGGGTCCGAAGAAAGCCGGGCAGCCCGAGCAGGCCCGACGACATCCGCAGAGCCCGAGGAGGCGGAGACCTGATGAGGCTTGTCGTTGATCTCAACCGGTGCCAGGGGTACGCGCAGTGCGCCTTCCTGGCACCGGACGTGTTCACCATGCACGGTGACGAGGCGCTGATGTTCGACCCGCAGCCCGACGACCGGCAGTGGCAGGCCGTCCTGCGGGCGGCCGAGGCCTGCCCGGTCAAGGCCATCACCGTGGAGGGCCCGGGCGGCGTACCGGCGGGGGAGAAGGCGGGTGCTTCCGGTGTCGCTTGACGGTTCCCTGGAGAGGCTCAGGCGTGAGGGCCACATCGTCATCGTGGGTGCCTCCCTGGCGGGCCTGCGGGCCGCCGAGACGCTCCGCGAGGAGGGCTTCACCGGCACCCTGACGATGGTCGGCGACGAGCCCCACGAGCCGTACGACCGGCCGCCGCTGTCCAAGCAGGTCCTGCTCGGCAGGGTGCCCGCCGACCACACGGCACTGCCCCGGCGCCGGCCCGTGGACGCGCAGTGGCGGCTCGGGGTGGCGGCCACCGGGTTGGACCTGGCGACAAACCGGGTGCGCCTCGCGGATGGCAGCGAGCTGGACTTCGACCGGCTGCTGATCACCACCGGCGTCCGCGCCCGCCCCTGGCCGCACGAGCTGGAAGCCGAACTCGACGGCGTCTTCGTGCTGCGCACCAGCGACGACGCCGCGCAGCTGCACCACCGGCTGAGCGCCGGCCCCCGCCGGGTGCTGGTCATCGGGGCCGGGTTCACCGGCTCCGAGATCGCCTCCGCCTGCCGCGAGCGGGGCCTGGACGTCACCGTCGCGGAACGCGGGGCGGCTCCGCTGGTCGGTGCGCTCGGCGGGGTCGTCGGCGAGGTGGCCGCCGCCATGCAGCGGGAGGCCGGTGTCGACCTGCGCTGCGGCATCACCGTGACCGGCCTGGAAGGCGACTCCGCCGGACGCCTGCGGTGTGCGCACCTGTCGGACGGCGGCACCGTCGAGGCCGAGGTGGCGGTCGTCTGCCTGGGCGCGACCCGCAACACCGAGTGGCTCGCCGACTCCGGCCTCGGGGCCGGCCCGCGCGGGATCGCCTGCGACGCCGGCTGCCGGGCCTTCGACGTACGGGGCATCGTCACCGACGACGTCTTCGTCGCCGGGGACGTCGCCCGTTCCCCGCACGCGCTCTTCGGCTACCAGTTCCTCTCCCTGGAGCACTGGGGCAACGCGGTCGCGGGCGCCGAGGTCGCCGCCCACAACATGATCAGCGCCAGTGCGGACCGCCGCCCGCACGTCTGGACACCGTCCTTCTGGTCGGCCCAGTTCGGGGTCAACATCAAGTCCGTCGGTGTGCCGCCGATGGCCGACGAGATCATCGTCACCCAGGGCTCCCTCTCCGAGCGCCGCTTCACCGCGGCCTACGGCCACCAGGGCCGCGTCATCGCCGCCGTCACCTTCGACCAGGCGAAGTGGCTGGACTTCTACCAGCGGCAGATCGAACAGGCCGCGCCGTTCCCGCCGGAGTTCACCACCGTCGACCGACGGCCCGAGGGAATGCACCCGGTACCGGCCGGGTTCCCCGATCCCTCGCTGCCCAGCCACGGCCCCACCGTCACCCTCAGTGGCCACTCGCCCAGCGACCGGCGCATCTCGTTCACCCCGCTCCGCGCCTGACCCGGAAGGACCCACACCATGACGTCGGTCGCGCTCCTGCGCCAGATCACCGACTACGCCAACCGCCACGACCCGTACCCCCTGTACGCGGAGCTCCGCAAGACCCCGGTGGTCCAGGACGAGACGGGTCCCTACCTGGTCAGCACGTACTGGGAGATCCACAACCTGCTCCACGACCCGCGGCTCAGTTCCGACCTGCGCAACCTGAACCCCGAGGTGGCCCGGTCCATCGGCCATGAGGAGGACCCGAACCTGCCGCCGGCCTTCCTCAGGCTCGACCCACCCGAGCACGACAGGCTGCGCCGGCTGGCGATGCGGCCCTTCGGGCCGCCGCACACCCCGCGCCGGGTGTACGAGATGCGCGGCAAACTCGGCGAGATCGTGTCCGGCCTGATCGACGGATTCCGGGACCGGGGGCAGATCGACCTCGTCGACGACTTCTCCTACCCCTTCCCCGTCACGGTGATCTGCCGACTGCTCGGCATCCCCCGCGAGGACGAGACGCGCTTCCACGCCTGGGCCGACACCATCGCCGCCAGCGTCGACCCCGTCCAGGGCACGGACGAGGAACGCGCGGCGCGGCTGCAGACCGTCCGGCAGGCCCGGACCGACCTCTCCGCCTTCCTCTCCGACCTGATCGAGCAGCGCCGCCGCTCGCCCCGCGACGACATGCTCTCCGCGATGGCCGCGGGCCACGGACCGGACAGTGAGATGTCGCTGGTGGAGATGGTCAGCACCTCGGTCCTGCTGCTGATCGCCGGCCACGAGACCACGGTCAACCTCATCACCAACGGGATGCTCACGCTGCTGCGCAACCCCGACGTCCTGAAGCGGCTGCGGGACGACCACGCCCTGGTCGTCCCGCTGGTGGAGGAGCTGCTGCGCTTCGAACCACCCGTGCAGTTGCTGCCCCAGAAGACCACGCTGACCGACATCGACATCGCGGGGACCACCATCCCCAAGGGCGCCCAGATCTGGCTGGTGCTCGCCTCCGGCAACCGGGACCCCGAGCGCTTCCCGGACCCGGACCGGTTCATCCCCGACCGGCCCGACAACCAGCATCTGGGATTCAGCAGCGGCGTGCACAACTGCTTCGGCTCGCCCCTCGCCCGGCTGGAGGCCCAGATCGCCCTGACCGAGCTGGTCCGCAGGCTCGACAACCCGCGACTGGTCGAGGACCCGCCGCCGTACCGCCAGAACGCGGTCCTGCGCGGGCCGCGGCACCTGGGCATCGCCTTCGACGGACTCAGGCAGTAGCCCGCAGCCTGTTCCCGCACGTGCCTCGGCCCGCCGCTCGCCCGCGGCGGGCCGTCATCGCGCGCGGCGGCGTGACACGCGACAAATGTTGATTCTTCAACTATGCTTCGAGGGCACCGACCCCGGCGATCAGCCGCACCCGAGGAGGAACCATGGAACAGTCCGTCACCGACAACACCGCGAAGTCCCGGTTCGAGATCCACGACGACGGCGAACTCGCCGGCTTCGCCGAGTACCACCGCTCCGGCAACGAGATCGCCTTCATCCACACCGAGATCGACCCCCGCTTCGAGGGCCGCGGACTCGGCAGCCGGCTGGCCCGCGCCGCCCTGGACGCGGCCCGCGAGCAGCAGCTCGCCGTCCTGCCCTACTGCCCCTTCATCCGCGGCTGGATCACCAAGCACCCCGAGTACGCCGACCTGGTCCCCTCCACCCACCGCGCCCGCTTCGGCCTCTGAGCCACCGCACCGCCCGCAACGGCCCGGCGGCGCGCATCCACCGGGCGGACGTACGGGGCCAGGCGGCACGCGAGCACGAGGGTGGGGTCCGGTCGGAGCGTCGGATTCACGACGCCCTCCCCTCCGGGGACGGTCAGCCCCGGACGGGGGCCGGGGCGGGGGCGGCGAAGGCCGGGTAGTCGGTGTACCCGGCCGGGCCGGCGGCGTAGACGGTGCTCCAGTCGATCTCCGCGAGCGGGGCGCCGGCGGCGAGGCGGGCCGGCAGGTCGGGGTTGGCGATGAACGGGCGGCCGAACGCGATGACGTCGGCCAGGCCGGTCTCGATCAGGCGGGCGCCGCGTTCGCCGGTCATGCGGGTGTTGGCGATCAGCGTCCCGTCGAACAGCGGGCGGAAGTGGGCGAACATCGCGTCACCGGACAGCGCCGCCAACGGGGTTCCGGTGAAGTCGGTCTGGGCGCCCATCAGCAGCAGGTGGGACAGGCCCGTCAGCCGGGAGACGACGTACTCGGCCGCGGGCAGCGTCTCGTCGTCGGCCTGGAACGGACCGGATTCGTGCATCGGGCTCAGCTTGATCCCGGTGCGCTGCGGGCCGACCGCGGTGGTGACCGCGTCGACGATCTCCAGGGTCAGGCGGGCCCGGTTCTCGATCGACCCGCCGTAGGCGTCGGTGCGCCGGTTGGTGGCCCCGTTGAGGAACTGCGCCGGCAGGTAGAGGAAGTTCGCCAGGATCTGCACGCCGTCGAACCCCGCCGCGATCGCGTTGCGGGCGGCCTGCGCGTAGTCGGCCACGGTCCGGCGGATCTCGGCCAGGGACATCTCCCGCGGGGTGACCGTCGGCACCCGGCCCGCCGCGGTGACGCTGCGCTGCACGGGGTCGACGGCCGAGGCGGACACCGGTAGCGCCCCGGCGCGCAGGTCCGGGTGCGAGATGGAGCCGGTGTGCCACAGCTGGGCGATCATCCGGCCGCCCGCGCCGTGCACGGCCGCCGTCACGCGCCGCCAGCCGGCCACCTGTTCCCTGCTCCACAGCCCGGGCGTGTCGTGCCAGCCGAAGCCGTCCGGGCTGACCGCGGTGGCCTCCCCCACGATCACCCCCGCCGCGGCCCGCTGGGCGTAGTACGCCGCCTGCACGTCGGTCGGCACGTGGCCCGGGTTGTCGGCGCGCATCCGGGTCAGCGGGGCCATCGCGATCCTGTTCGGCAACTCCAGGTCGCCCATGCGGACCGGGGTGAACAACGGCGCGAGGTTCATGGAGGTCCCCCTTCCTTCTCTCATCACAATGTCGACTGACATTGTTCTATGCCCGTCTCGGCTCTTTGTCAATGTCAATCGACATCGTCTAGGCTCGGAGGCCGAAGGAGGTGCCCGCATGGGGGTGTCCAGGGAGAAGGCGGCGCAGAACCGCACGGCGATCGTCGAGGCCGCCGAGACGCTGTTCCGCGAACGCGGCGTCGAGGCCGTCGGGCTGGTCGAGCTGATGGCGGCCGCCGGCATGACCCGCGGTGGCTTCTACAACCACTTCGCCTCCAAGGCGGCCCTGGTCGACGAGGTCGTCGCCCGGTCCATGGCCAAGGGCGAGGAGAACCTGACCGCCCTCCTGGAGCACTCACGGCAGCGGGGCCACGACCCGGTGGGCGGCCAGATCGACTGGTACCTCTCCCCGGAGCACCGCGCCGACGTCGACCACGGCTGCCCGAACGCCGGATTCCTCGGCGACGCCCCCCGATTCGACGACGACGCCCGCGCCGACTACACCGCCGGACTGACCGCCAACATGCGCCTGTTCGCCCGGGCCGTCCAGGAAGCCACCGGCCTCGACGAACAGGACGCCTGGCAGCGTGCGCTCGCCCTGTTCAGCCAGATGGCCGGCGCCCTCCTCCTCGCCCGCGCGGTCGCCACCACCGACCCGGACCTCTCCGACCAGATACTCGCCGCCGCCCGCAAGGACCTGCACACCCGGGCCCACAGCGGCTGACACCGGGCACCGCTGCGCCGCCTTCGACCCGGCCACTGCGCCGCGCCCCCTCTCCTGGCCACGATGCGGTACGGATAGCAGTCAGCCATGCGGGCCTCCCTGATGCCGTGGCGGCAGTTGCCACGTCGGCCGTCCTGCCCGCAGTGATCGCCGCGTGGTGACTTCGGATCAGGTGGAGCTCTCCATGGAGGACGGTCCACGAGCGCCACCGACTCCGGTCCGCCGCGGGGAGCGCCGGCACCCGAGTCCACGCACGGCTATTGACACATGGTCCAACAGTGGCGATTCTCGTCACACCGAGTGCGCGGTTCATGACAGCCGGCCCGGCCGGGTCGGTCCGCGCGTCCCGGACGATGCCCGGTGCCCGGCCGCGCCACCCCCTCACCTCGGACACGGGTGGTGACCATGCACCAACTCCCCCGCATCAGACGCGGATTCGTCACACTTCTGGCCGCACTCCTCACCCTGGCCACCCTGGTGTTCGCCGCTCCGGCGCCTGCGACGCCGGGCGAGACGGGCTGGTGGAACCCGACCGCGCGGCCCGCGCCCGACTCGCAGGTCAACGTCACAGGCGAGCCGTTCCGCGGGACCGACGCCCAGGGGCGAGTCCGGGGCTTCGTCGACGCGCACGACCACATCATGGCCAACGAGGCGTTCGGCGGCCGGCTCATCTGCGGCAAGTCGTTCTCCGAAGCCGGGATCGCGGACGCGCTGAAGGACTGTCCCGAGCACTACCCCGACGGCTCGCTCGCCATCTTCGACTTCATCACCAAGGGCGGCGACGGCAAGCACGACCCGGTCGGCTGGCCGACCTTCGCGGACTGGCCGGCCCACGACTCGCTCACTCACCAGCAGAACTACTACGCGTGGATCGAACGGGCCTGGCGCGGCGGCCAGCGGGTCCTGGTCAACGACCTGGTCACCAACGGGGTGATCTGCTCGGTCTACTTCTTCAAGGACCGCAGCTGCGACGAGATGACCTCCATCCGTCTCCAAGCGCAGAAGACGTACGAGCTGCAGGCCTATGTCGACACGATGTACGGCGGGCCCGGCAAGGGCTGGTTCCGGATCGTCACCGACAGCGCGCAGGCCCGCGAGGTGGTCAAGCAGGGCAAGCTGGCCGTCGTCCTCGGTGTGGAGACCTCCGAGCCGTTCGGCTGCAAGCAGATCCTCGATGTCGCCCAGTGCAGCAAGGCCGACATCGACCGCGGTCTGGACGAGCTGTACGGCCTGGGCGTGCGCAGCATGTTCCTCTGCCACAAGTTCGACAACGCGCTCTGCGGGGTGCGCTTCGACGAGGGCGCGCTCGGGACGGCGATCAACGTCGGCCAGTTCCTCTCGACCGGCACCTTCTGGAAGACCGAGAAGTGCGCCGGGCCGCAGCACGACAACCCGATCGGTCTCGCCCCGGCGCCCGAGGCGCAGAAGCAGCTCCCCGCGGGCGTGGCGGTGCCGGCCTACGCCGGCGACGCGCAGTGCAACAGCCGTGGGCTGACCGACCTCGGCGAGTACGCGGTGCGCGGGCTGATGAAACGCAAGATGATGCTTGAGGTCGACCACATGAGCGTCAAGGCGGCCGGGCGCTCGTTCGACATCCTGGAGTCCGAGTCCTACCCGGGTGTGATCTCCTCGCACAGCTGGATGGACCTCGACTGGATCGAGCGCGTCTACAAGCTCGGCGGTTTCGTCGCCCAGTACATGAACGGCGCCGAGGCGTTCAGCTCGGAGGCCAAGCGCACCGACGCGCTGCGCGACAAGTACCACGTGGGGTACGGCTACGGCACCGACATGAACGGCGTCGGCGGCTGGCCCGGCCCGCGCGGGGCGAACACCGCCAACCCGGTGCGCTACCCGTTCCGCAGCGCGGACGGCGGATCCCTCATCGACCGCCAGACCACCGGCGCGCGCACCTGGGACATCAACACGGACGGCGCCGCGCACTACGGTCTGGTACCGGACTGGCTGGAGGACATCCGGCAGGTCGGCGGCCAGGACGTGGTGGACGACCTCTTCCGCGGCGCCGAGTCCTACCTCACCACCTGGGGGGCCTCGGAGCAGCACCGGGCCACGGTGAACCTGGCCGCGGGCCGCCCGGCCACGGCCGGCACCACCGAGTGGTGGAACCCGTTCGTCAGCTACGCGCCCGGCCAGGCGGTGGACGGAGACCCGGGTACCCGCTGGGCCAGCGAGTGGACCGACGACCAGTGGCTCCAGGTCGACCTCGGGTCCACCACCTTGGTCGGGCGCGTCACCCTGGACTGGGAACGCGCCTACGGACGGGCGTACCGGATCGAGGTCTCCACCGACGGGAGCAGCTGGCAGTCGGTGTGGTCCACCACCACCGGGGACGGCGGCCTGGACACCGCGCGGTTCGCCGGCGTCCCGGCCCGCTACGTCCGCGTCCACGGGGTGCAGCGCGGCACCCAGTGGGGCTACTCGCTGTACGAGGTCGGCGTCTACAGCAGCTAGTACCGCAACAGCGCCTACTGCGACGAGGCTTCAGCTCCAGGGCTGTGGCCTCGTCGTTCGTCGTGGCCGGTTCGGGCCCGGTGTCGGCGTCGGCGGCGCCGGCGGAACCAGTGCAGGACGTGGTCGGTACTACGGCGGACCGGCCGGACGAGACGGGTGACAGCCGGCGGCTGGTCACCGGACGGGCGCGGGCTCCTCCGGCGCACGGGTGCCCGTGGGAGTTTCGTCGGTGCCGACGGTGATGCCCCGGCGCTTGGAGATCCACACGGCGAGGACGACGACGGCCAGGGCCGACAGGGCGATGGTCAGCCGGAGGCCCGGGTTGGCATGCGCGCCGAAGCTGAGATTGACGATCGCGGGCGCCACCAGGAGGGAGACCAGGTTCATCACCTTCAGAAGCGGGTTGATGGCCGGTCCGGCGGTGTCCTTGAAGGGGTCGCCCACCGTGTCGCCGATGACGGTGGCCGCGTGCGCGGGGCTGCCCTTGCCGCCGTGGTGACCGTCCTCGATCAGTTTCTTGGCGTTGTCCCAGGCGCCGCCCGAGGTCGCCAGAAAGACGGCCATCAGGGTGCCCGCGCCGATCGCTCCGGCCAGGTAGGAGCCCAGCGGGCCGACGCCGAGGAGGAAGCCGAGGGCGATCGGGGTCAGCACGGCGAGCAGGCCCGGGGTGATCAGTTCGCGCAGCGCGTCGCGGGTGCAGATGTCCACCACCCGGCCGTACTCGGGCCGCTCGGTGCCGTCCATGATGCCGGGCCGGGTCCGGAACTGGCGCCGGACCTCGAAGACGACCGCGCCGGCGGAGCGCGAGACGGCGTTGATCGCCAGACCGGAGAAGAGGAAGACGACGGCAGCGCCGACCAGCAGGCCGACCAGGTTGTTGGGCTGGTCGATGGCCAGGCTCAGGCTCGCGCCGTGGGCGGCCGGGCCGATCTGTGCCTCGGCGGTCGCGATGGTGTCGGTGTAGGAGCCGAACAGTGCGGTGGCGGCGAGCACCGCGGTGGCGATGGCGATGCCCTTGGTGGTCGCCTTGGTGGTGTTGCCGACGGCGTCCAGTTCGGTGAGCACCTGGGCGCCGGCGCCGGTGACGTCTCCGGACATCTCCGCGATGCCCTGGGCGTTGTCGGAGACCGGGCCGAAGGTGTCCATCGCGACGATCACACCGACGGTGGTCAGAAGTCCGGTCCCGGCCAGCGCGACCGCGAACAAGGACAGGATCAGCGAGCCGCCGCCGAGCAGGAAGGCGCCGTAGACGGCGGCTCCGATGGCCACGGCGGAGTACACGGCCGATTCCAGGCCGAGCGCGACACCGGAGAGCACCACGGTGGCCGGCCCGGTCAGCGAGGTCCTGCCCAGGTCCCGTACCGGGCGGCGGGTGGTCTCGGTGAAGTAGCCGGTCAGTTGCTGGATGACGGTGGCCAGCACGATCCCGATGGCCACCGCGGCCAGGGCGAACACCCGCGGACTGCCCGCGTGCCGGGTGATCTCGGCAGGCACCCCGTGCAGTCCGGAGAAGCGGTCCGGCAGGAACGCGAAGACGGCGCCGGCCACCAGAGCGAGGGACACCGCGGCGGAGGCGATGAAGCCGCGGTTGATGGCGGTCATCCCGCTGCGGTCCGTGGGCCGCGGGGAGACCATCCCGATGCCCAGGACCGCCGTGAGCACCCCGATGGCGGGCACGACGAGAGGGAAGGTCAGCCCGTCGTCACCGAAGGCGGCTCTGCCCAGAATCAGCGCGGCGACCAGGGTCACGGCGTAGGACTCGAACAGGTCGGCCGCCATCCCCGCGCAGTCGCCCACGTTGTCGCCCACGTTGTCGGCGATCGTCGCCGCGTTGCGGGGATCGTCCTCGGGGATCCCCTGCTCGACCTTGCCCACCAGGTCCGCGCCCACGTCCGCGGCCTTGGTGAAGATCCCACCGCCCACCCGCATGAACATCGCCAGCAACGCCGCACCGAAGCCGAAGCCCTCCAACACCTTCGGCGCGTTCGCCTGGTAGATCAGCACCACCGTGGCCGCCCCCATGAGACCCAGGCCCACGGTGAACATCCCCACCACTCCACCGGTACGGAAGGCGATCCGCATCGCCCGGTGCGACACCCCTCGCACGATCGATGCCGCCGTCGGTCCCTCCCAGGACTCGATGGCCGGGACCGGCGCCGTCCCCGCCCGGGCCGCCGCCGCCACCCGGACATTGCTGCGCACCGCGAGCTGCATCCCGACGTACCCCGTCGTCGCCGAGAACGCCGCCCCGACCAGGAAGAACACCGAACGCCCGATCCGCTGCCCCCAGTTGTCCGCCGGCAACAGCAGCAGCACGAAGGGCACCACCCCGGCGAAGACGCCCAGGGTACGGAACTGGCGCCTCAGGTAGGCGTTCGCACCCTCCTGAACCGCCCCGGCGATCCGCCGCATCGTATCGGTGCCCTCGTCCGCGGCCAGGACCTGGCGAACGAGCGCCCAGGCCACCATCAGGGCTCCTGCCCCGATCACCGCGACGATCACCAGCAGCGTTCGGCCCGACCCGGTCAACTCGGGCGCGGCCGCGACGGATGCGCCTGCATGAAAGACCCCAGCCATTCCGTCCTCCTTGACGTCGTGCCTGGGCGCCGGGCGCGCGAACCAGCCGCCCGGGAGCAACAGAACGAGGCTAACCCCGGGGCCTGGAGGTCTCCACGGGGGTTAGGGCAATCGCGCACCCGGCGTGCGGCGGCGAGTGATCCCCTCGAAAATGGTGCTGCCGACGCCGTCGGACGCCACGGATCGCGAAGGAGGGCGACATGGACTTCGAGGTGATCGTCGAGATCCCGCAGGGGTCACGCAACAAGTACGAGATGGACCATGCCACCGGACGGATCCGCCTGGACCGGATGCTGTTCACGGCCACCCGCTACCCGGCCGACTACGGGTTCATCGAGGACACCCTCGGAGGAGACGGCGACCCTCTCGATGCCCTCATCCTCGTCGACGAGCCCACCTTCCCGGGATGCGGCATCACCTGCCGCGCCATCGGCATGTTCGTCATGACCGACGAGAAGGGGCCGGACGAGAAGATCCTCTGCGTGCCCGCTCACGACCCCCGCTTCGCCCGTCTGCAGGACATCGACGACATGCCCCAGCACGACCTGCAGGAGATCACCCACTTCTTCGAGGTCTACAAGGACCTCGAACCCGGAAAGTCCGTCGAAGGCTCCCACTGGGCGAACAAGGCCGACGCCTACGCCGAGATCGCGACCTCACGCTCCAGAGCCGCCGCCGCCCAGTAGGCCCGCCGTGCTGTCGAGGAGGGCGGCCGGTCGTGCCCGTGCCGGACACTGGTCGCTCCCGGCCCGGGTACTGGCCAGGGTTCGACACTGGCTCGACCGGCCCGTGGTCCCGGGATCGTGATCGGTGGACGCCGACCGGCTTCCATTGCGGCGAAGGAGCTGACAAGCGTGGAGCCTGTTGGCGAGGACGGGCCGGACGTGACGGGGAATCCGTTGTCGCCACCGCTTTGCGGACGCGCCCGGGAACAGGAAGAGCTCGATCGGCTGTTGCTCGACCTGCGCCGCGGACACAGCCGCGTACTGGTCCTGCGCGGGGAGTCCGGCGTCGGCAAGACCGCCCTGCTCACCTATCTGGCGGGTCGCGCCCCGGCGGGTCGCGTCGTCCGCACGGTCGGGGTGGAGACCGAATCCGAGATCGCGTACTCGGCTCTCCAGCAGAGGTGCGCTCCGCTGCTGAGCCATCTGGACCGGTTGCCGGCGGCGCAGCGAGCCGCTCTGGCGACGGCGCTGGGGCTGGAGCTGGAACTCGGACCGGGCGATGGCGAATCACCCGGCTGTCTGCTGACCGGACTGGCCGTGCTGGGCCTGTTCGCCGAAGCCGCCGCTGTCGAGCCGCTGGTCTGTGTCGTGGACGACGCGCAGTGGATCGACGGGATCTCCGCGGCCGTCCTCGCATTCGTCGCCCGGCCGGCTGGACGCCGAGTCCGTGGCCCTGGCCTTCGCCGTGTCCACCTCGGCGTCGGCCCGCACGCCGACCAACGCCGGACTCCTTACCGGCCTGCCGGAACTACAGGTGGACGGGCTCCGCGACGACGACGCCCGGGCGTTGCTCGACTCGGTGCTGCCCGGTCCGGTGCACCCCCGCGTGCGGGACGCGATCGTCGCCGAAGCACGCGGCAACCCGCTGGCGGTGATGGAGCTGCCGCGCGGTGAGAGCGAAATCAGGAAGGGGTAGGGGGGACATGGCTGGGTTGCAGCGATGGGGCGTCACCACGACGATGGTGGGCCGCGAGGACGAGCAGGCGAAGCTCGTGGCGTTCGTGAAGTCCGCCACGGGCCAGGCTCTCGTCCTGCGGGGGGAGGCGGGGGTCGGCAAGAGTTCGTTGTTGAGCCACGCCGCCGCGCTGGCGGAGCAGGAGGGCCACGCGGTCATCCGGGCCGCCGGCGTCGAGGCGGAGTCCGCGCTGCCCTATGCCGGGCTGCATCAGTTCCTCCATCCGCTGCTCGCCGACGTCGCACGGTTGGATGACGGGACCCGGGCGGTGTTCGACGCCGTGTTCGGCGGAATGCAGGGCGATCCGCCCTCGGTCATGACGCTCGGCATCGCCGTGCTCGGCCTGCTGGCGCTCGGCGCCGCACAACGGCCGCTGCTGCTGGTCCTCGACGACGGGCAATGGCTGGACGACGCCAGCGCCGACGTCTGCGGCTTCGTGGGCCGGCGCCTGGCCGGCAGCCCGGTGAAGCTGCTGGTCGCGGTCCGCACCGACCTCACGTCGCGCTTCGACACCGCCGCACTGCCCGAACTGCCGGTCGCCGCCCTGGCCGACGAGGACGCGGCCCGTCTGCTGGACCACCGGTACCCGAAGCTGGGCCGACAGGTCCGCCGAACCGTTCTGGAGCAGGCCCAGGGCAATCCGCTGGCCCTGCTGGAGCTGCCCGCCCACTTCGCCGGCCGGTCGGGCGACCTCCCGGCCGAAGAACTCATCGGACGGGACGGCGCGCCCCTGCCCCGGCGGCTGCAACGACTGTTCGGCACCCGCATCGCAGCCCTCGACGAGCGGGTGCGGACCGAGCTGCTGATGGGCGCGCTCGACGGCGCCGGGACCCCGAGCGGCACCGACGCCGTCCCCGGCACCCGTTACGGCATGCGCGACGCCGACGCGGCAGTGGCCGCCGGACTGCTGGACATCGAAGTGGTCACCGGTCATTTCGTCTTCCGGCACCCGCTGGTGCGTTCCGCCGTCGTGCAGATGGCCACTCCCAACCAGCGCCGCGCCGCGCACCTGGCGCTGGCACAGGTCCACCGGGAGAACCTCGAACGCCGGGCGACGCACCTGGCGGCGGCCACGGTCGATCCGGACGAGGACGTCGCCGGCGTCCTGGAGGCGGCGGCCGAGTCGGCGACCCGGCGCGGTGGCGCACTCGCCGCCGTGACCTGGCTGACCCGGGCCGCCGAGCTCAGCGAGAACCACGCCGGCCGCTCCCGGCGGCTGGCCGACGCGGCCTTCGTCGCCGCTCACGCCGCCCGCCTCGGCCAGGCGCACCGGCTGGTCCAGGCGGGCCTCGCGCCCGGTTCGACGGAGTCGACGGCCTCGGTGCTGGCGGCCGGCTACCAGGCGCTCTACCAGGACGGGGACGTGCGCTCCACCCACCGACAGGTCTCGGCCGCGATCGAGACGCTGCGGGACGCCCGGACGGCCGCCGGTTCGGCCGAGCCGGAGGAGGTCCTCACCCGGCTGGTGATCCTGCTCCTGGCGATCAGTCAGTACAGCGGGGACCGCGCGACCTGGGAGAGCACCCACGAACTCCTCGCCTCCATGGGCGACCTCGTCACCGAACGCGTCCGCCTCTACAGCGGCACCTGGAGCGACGTGACCAGGCACGGAGCCGACTGGGCCGAGCCGGTACGACAGGCCGCCGCGAACCTGCCGGATCTGGAACCCTGGGACGTCAGCCGGCACGCCACGGCCGCGTACCACCTCGACATCCTGAGCCACTACCGCCCCCACCTCCAGCGAGTGGTGGACCGCGAGCTGGAGACCGGGGCCATGGCCACCGGCATGGTCATGCTGCACCAGATCATGCTCGACCAGATGGCGGTCGGCGAATGGGCCGAGGCCGAGGAGACCGGGCAGCGCGGCCTGGCCCTGGCCACCGAGCGCGGCCACCACCTGTTCGCCGCCCAGAGCCGCACGTACCTGGCCCAGCTCGCGGCGCTGCGCGGACAGGTCGGGCGGGCGCGGGACCTCCAGGCCGAGGCGGACGCCTGGGCCCGCCCGCGCGGCCTGGGCTTCCTGACCCAGGTCGCCGACTCCGCCGGCGCGACCGCCGCGCTGAGCTCCGGCGACTACGAGACCGCGTACCTCTACGCCATCGGCATCACCCAGCCGGGCACCTTCCGGCCCTACGCGTACCAGGCCTCGCGCACCCTGCTCGATCTCGTCGAGGCCGCCCAGCACACCGGACGCGTCGAGCAGGCCCGGGCGCACGCCCTCGCCGCCCGCGACGCCGGTCTGCCGTCCGTGTCGCCCCGCCTGGGACTGATCACCTACGGCGCGCTGGCGATGACCGCCGAGAACGAGCGGGAGGCCGTCGAGATGTTCGGGCGGGCCGAATCCCACCCGGACGCCGCCCGCTTCCCGTTCGAGCTGGCCCGGATCCGGCTGGCGCACGGCATCCGGGTGCGCCACGTCCAGGGCCTGGCGGCGGCGCGGCAGTACCTGGTCCCGGCGGCCGAGGCGTTCGAGCGGCTGGGCGCGGCCGGCTGGGCCGAGCGGGCCCGGGCCGAACTGCGCGCCACCGGGGCCCCGCCCCGCGCCTCGACGCTGAAGCCGGCCTCGCTGACCTGGCAGGAACGCCGCATCGCCGACCTGGCCGCCGGCGGCCTGACGAACAAGGAGATCGGCGAGCGGATGCACCTGTCGCCGCGTACCGTCAGCTCGCACCTGTACCGCGTCTTCCCCAAGCTGGGCATCACGGCCCGGGCGGCGCTGCGCGACGCGCTGAGCCGGACCGAGGCGCTGAGCCGGACCGACGTGGCGCAGGTCTGATGCCTGCGCTCAGTCCCGCGCGACCACGGCCTCGATGCCGTTGGCGGCCAGCCAGACGAGGACGTGGTCGGCGACCGAACGCCAGCCGCTGTCGAACACCAGGGAGTGCCCTCGGTCGGCGAACTGCTTCAGATCCGTCACGGCGCAGGAGTCGCCGTAGAGCTTGTAGACGGAGCGGGTCACGCCGTCCGGGACCATCCGGTCCTCCTGGCCGGACACGAGCAGGAGCGGCCCGCGCGCCGAGTTGGCCGTGTCCACGACGGTGTCGGCCGGCCCGGCGGCGGTGCGATCGAGCCCGAGGTCCCCGAGCAGCCGGAGCGGGGCCGGGACGGCGTACCGGTCGAAGAGCTTCGCGGCCTCCTCCTCACCGACCGCGTTGGCGACGACGTGTCGGAACCAGGTCCGGGGCAGCGGCTCGAAGCCCGGGTGCCGGGTCGAGCCGGCCGGCATCAGCGACCACGGCCGGGGCCTGCCGTCGTCCAGCGGCACACCGCCGGCCGGCACCGGCGCGAGGGCCACGGCGGCGCGGCCGAGGCCAGTGCCGAGGAGGTGCTGGGAGATGAGGCCGCCGGCTGAATGCCCGATGAGGACCGGCGGGTTGTCGAAGGTACGCACGATCTTCTCGTAGTGGGCCGTGAGCGCGGCGAGCCCGAGGTCGCGCAGCGGGCCGGGATCGCGGCGGACCTGGCCGGCGGTGGGGGCTTCGCCGGGCCAGCCCGGGACGCACACCGCGTAACCGTGCGCGGTGAACCGTTCGGCCCAGCCCTCCCAGGAGGACATGTGGAACCACGCACCGTGGATGAGGACGACGGGGGTTTGCTTCACGGCCAGACCTTCCGATTGCACACACGACGATCCGCCGGCATCGCGGCGCTCCTTCGAGGATCACCAAGCGGTAGGACGGCGGAAACAGTCGAATGACTGAATCCGGCGGCCCGGCAGACCCTTGGTACGTCTGCGAGCGTCTTCGTGCGTCTCGACGTCATGTGACCGATGCGTCGGGCCGGTGGCCGAAGAACAGTGGAGGCATCAGCGGGTCTCCAGGAAGGATCAGACATGATCAACAGGCGTACCTTCACCAAGGCGGTCGGTCTCGGCGTGGGCGCCACGGCTGTGTCGGTCGGCGCGGCATCGAACGCGCCTGCCGCCTTCGCGGCCGGTTCCGACCGGCCCGGCCGCCCGGCCCCGGTCATCCCGGCCATCGCCCCGGGCACCCACACCACGTTCACCGACCTGAAGCGGGTCCGGGCCGGCGTGCTCGACATCGGCTACGCCGAGGCCGGACCCAAGCACGGGCCCGTGGTCATCTGCCTGCACGGCTGGCCCTACGACATCCACAGCTATGTCGACGTGGCGCCGCTGCTGGCGGACGCCGGCTACCGGGTGATCGTGCCGTACCTGCGGGGCCACGGCACCACGACCTTCCTGTCCCCGACGACCGTCCGCACCGGGCAGCAGTCCGCGATCGCCCTCGACATCGTCGCCCTGATGGACGCCCTGAAGATCCACGAGGCGGTGCTGGCCGGCTTCGACTGGGGCTCGCGGGCCGCCGGCACCATCGCGGCGCTGTGGCCGGAGCGGGTCAAAGCCCTGGTGGCGGTGAGCGGTTACCTCATCGTCAACATCCCTTCGCAGAAGAATCCGCTGCCACCGAAGGCCGAGCACACCTGGTGGTACCAGTACTACTTCGCCACCGACCGCGGCCGCGTCGCCATGGAGACCAAGCAGAACCGGCACGACCTGTGCCGGCTGGTGTGGGACGAGGTGTCCCCGACCTGGAAGTTCGACGACGCCACCTTCGAGCGCACCGCCGCGGCGTTCGAGAACCCCGACTACGCCGCCATCGTGATCCACAACTACCGCTGGCGCCTGGGCCTGGCCGACGGCGAGCGCCGCTACGACCGCTACGAGCAGTTGCTCGCGGCCCGGCCGGTCATCACCGTGCCGACCATCGCCCTGGACCCCGCCCTCGACCCGTTCCTGGCCACGACCGACGGCACCGGGTACCGGAAGTTCTTCACCGGCCGGTACG
Organism: Streptomyces sp. LS1784; assembly: GCF_020103755.1. GTDB lineage: Bacteria > Actinomycetota > Actinomycetes > Streptomycetales > Streptomycetaceae > Kitasatospora. The sequence continues at coordinate 3,348 of NZ_JAHSQD010000029.1, read as the reverse complement.
AGCACCGCGTTCTCACCGGCATCGGCCACAACGCGCCGCAGGAGGCGCCGACGGCGTTCGCCCAGGCCGTGGTGGACGCCGACCATCTGTGACCCACAAGCGTGTCGACCACAAGGAGGTACGAACGTGAGTGATCCCAGTCCCGGCATGCACGAACAGGCGGCGGAAATCCGCAAGGCCCGATTCGGCGCGCTCCCGGAACGTGTCCCCTTCGGGGACATGGTCGAGGAGAAGGCGGTGTTGCCGGCATATCAGGCGGTGGACGCCCATGACCCCGACGCGCCAGCGGTCAGGTTCTCCTGCCTGGCAGCGGATCCGGGCCTCTGAGCACAGCAGGTCAGGCATGACGCGGCACTGGCAACAAGGCATTCGGGTCCGCCCCCCACCGGGGGACGGACCCGAACTCGCCGTGCCCCGGCCTCAGGCCGGCTGAGCCGCACCCCGGCGTGCCTTCCAGGCCGGCAAGCCGGCCTGGACGATGAAGAAGATCCCGCCGCCGGCGGCATAGACGGACAGCACATCCAGCGGGGGCTGGTGGCCCGCCGCCTGGATGTCGTAGAAAACGCCCACGACGAAGGACAGGCCGCCGGCGACCAGCATCGGCCACTGCCCGGCCAGCTCGGGCCCGCGACGCCGGATGCCGACCGCCACCTGAGCCGCGCCCGAGACGACGGCCCAGACGCCGAATACGCCGAGCACCGCGCTCACCTCGTGCGTGGAGCCCGCCACGCCGAGACCGACGGCGACCAGTGTGCTCAAGGCCCCGTTGAACGCCGTGACGCGCCGCTCCGCTCCGTCCGACACCGACAGGCAGTCGACCGCGGACGACACCGCGTCGAGCAGCGGATAGGCGACGAGCAGCGTGATCGCCGCCGCGCCGAGCGTGGCATGGGCGTGGGCAAGGGCCACGGCCCACACCACCGCCAGGACTCCGCGTACGAGGTACAGCCTCACCAGCGGGGCGCGGGCCGGTGGCGACGAGGTCCGCTGACGCGCTCACCGGTGTGGAGACGGCCGCGGCGGGGACCAGGGGAACACTCGCCGCGACGACGGTCAGGAACCGTCGTTTCATGACCCCTCCTCGGAATCGGGGATGGCGCCATCGCTGTGGCCGCAGCGTCGGTGACGGTGCATCAGTCACATGACGCCCAGTCGGCGAGGCCGCTCGGAGGCCCGGAAGGGCCGGAAGCGTGAAGTCACATGACCGATGCGTCGGGAACGGGCCGAGGGCGACAGTGGGGACCGCTGGATCCACCGCACTGTTCGAATCCCTTGGAGTGTTTCCATGTTCAGCATCGAGAACGGCCGCCTGCGCCGCTTCATCGCCGGTGCCGCCGCCGTCGTCGGCGCGTTCGCCGTCGTCGGCACCGCGAACGCCGCGACCCAGGACTCGGCCACCGACCGGGCCCCGAAGCCGACCGTCGTCCTGGAGCACGGCGCGTTCGCCGACGGCTCCAGCTGGGACGGCGTCATCGCCAAGCTGCGCCGCGACGGCTACCCGGTGGTGGCCGCCGCCAACCCGCTGCGCGGCCCGGCCTCCGACGCCGCCGCGCTGCGCAGCCTCGTCGACCACATCAAGGGCCCCGTCGTCCTGGTCGGCCACTCCTACGGCGGCTCGGTCATCAGCGAGGCCGCCGTCGGTGAGCCGCGGGTCAAGGCCCTCGTCTACGTCGCCGCGTTCCTGCCCGCGCCGGGCGAGTCCGCGCTGCAGCTGACCAACCAGTTCCCCGGCTCCACCCTGCCCGGCACGCTGGACCCGGTGCCGTTCACCAACGCCGACGGCAGCACCGGCACCGACCTGTACATCCAGCAGGACAGGTTCCGGGCCCAGTTCGCCGCCGACGTCCCGGCCGACCGGGCCGCGCAGGCGGCCGCGTCGCAGCGGCCGATCGCACAGGCCGCACTGACGGAGAAGGCCACCGCCGCCGCCTGGCAGACCGTACCCAGCTGGGACATCGTCACGACCGAGGACCTCAACATCCCGGCCGCCGCGCAGCGGTTCATGGCCGAGCGCGCCCACGCCCACACCACCGAGGTGGCCGCGTCCCACTCCGTCGCGGTGTCCCACCCCGGCCTGGTGGCCGGCGTCATCGAGAAGGCTGCCCGTGCCACCCGCTGATCCGGTGGCACACCTCCGCCACCGAGAGCCGGGAGGATGGATCCGGTCCACGCCCTGCGCCCTCCCGGCTCGTCCCTCTCCGAGAGAGATCCGGCCTCCGAGAGAGGCGGCGCGCCCTGGACGCCTTCCGCCGCGACGAGCTGACGGTCGAAGAGGGGACGCGCTGGCTCGTCGTCGCCGCCCACGGTGCGTGGGAGACCTGGGACGACGAGGCGTGGGAGGCGCTCACCGAGCTGAACGTCCGCCGCACCCGGGCCGCCGGCGCACTGACCATCTTGCCGGTCGCGCTGGCCCGGGCTCATCTGCTCTACGGCGAATGGCTGCGTCGGCAGGGCCGCGAGCCGGACGCCCGCGGGCAGCTGAGCACGGCGCACGACATGTTCGTGGAGATCGGCGCCGAAGCGTTCGCCGAACGCACCCGCCGTGAACTCGCCGAGTGCGGGGTCTCGGTGTCACCGCCTGCCACGCAACGGACGGTCGAGCTGACGGAGCAGGAGAGCCGGATCGCCAGGCGCGCACGGGACGGCCGTTCGAACGCTGAGATCGGCGCCGAGCTCTTCCTCAGTGCCCGTACGGTCGAGTGGCACCTGCGCAAGGTGTTCACCGAACTCGGCATCAGCTCACGACGGGAGTTGCGCACCGTGCTGCCGTAGCCGTCCCACGGGCCCGTCGGACAACTGCGGTCACCGGTAGGACAGGGCGCCGTCGATCTCGCGGCGGGAGGAGATCCCCAGCTTTGCGAAGACCTTGCGCAGGTGCCACTCGACCGTGCGAGGGCTGAGGAACAACTGCGCGCCGATCTCCGCGTTCGGGTGCCCGGTCGCCGCGAGCCGGGCGATCTGTGCCTCCTGCGGGGTCAGGACCGGCGCGCCGGGGGTCCGCTTGCGGGCGGTCTCACCGGTGGCGAGCAGCTCCCGCCGGGCCCGTTCCGCGAACGCCTCCATGCCCATCGCCGCAGCCGCCTCGTGCGCCGCGCGCAGTTCCGAACGGGCCTGTGCGCGCCGGTTCTGGCGGCGCAGCCATTCGCCGAACAGCAACCGGGCCCGAGCCTCGAACACTCCGAGCCCGCCTCGGCCGAAGTGGTCCACGGCCTCGCGGTAGCGGTCCTCGGCCTGCTCGGGTGCCCCGGTCAGGGCATCGGCGACCGCCTGCGCGCCGAGGGCCCAGGGCGTGCCGGCCCGGCTCCAGTCGGCCAGCAGCTCGCGCGCCCGGGCCGCCGCGGCCGGGTC
>NZ_JAHSQD010000289.1 GCF_020103755.1 Streptomyces sp. LS1784 | reverse complement strand
CGGCGGCCTGCCGGTGGCGGGCCTCCAGCGCGGCGGACTCGCGGGCGGCGAGGGCGGTCTCGAAGCTGGTCGAGTCGAGGCCGGCCGGGTCGAGCGCGGCTCCGGCGGCCGGCTCGCCGCCGGACTGCTCGCCGTAGGCGCCGACGGCGGCGGCGAACTGACGGGTCGGCACGTGGACCAGGCTGTCGGGCCCGTAGCCCGGGGTGGGGCGCTCGGACAGTCCGCTGGTGCGCTGGGCGGGCAGGGCTCCGGGGCGGCTTCCGGTGCTCTCGGTGCTCTCCGCCCAGGCGTCGGTGTCCGCCTCGGCGGCCGCCGAGGACTTGGCGCCTGACTTGCCGATCAGCCTCATGCCGACTCCCGCTCCCCCAGAGTGTCGCGGCATAGTGCCCCGGCGTGCGGCCGGGGGGACTCCCAGGAGAGGTGCCGGATCCGACGGCCGGTCAGCGGCCGTGCACCGTCCCCCATGTGTCCCATCGTCGCATCACCCAGTACCCGCGTACACCTGCCCCGGCCGAATTCCGGCGGGGCCGACCCGAAGCCGACGAAATTGCTTCGGCGCTTTGTCGATTTCCCGACACTTCAACCCCACAAACCCCACTGCCGTCGTCCTTGGCGACGGTCGATAGTACCGGAGCGGTTCCCGCCGCTTCCGTGCGAGAACGGCGCGGAAAACACCAGAGGCCCGGAGGAAGGATCCTCCGGGCCTCTGGCCTTTGTAGCGGGGACAGGATTTGAACCTGCGACCTCTGGGTTATGAGCCCAGCGAGCTACCGAGCTGCTCCACCCCGCGTCGGTGGTTGAACCATAGCACGGATGCGGGGTGGAACGGAAAACGGTTACCGCAGCTCAGCGGGCTACGGCTGCGGGCTGGTCACTCCGCCCCCGGTGGCACCCGGGGCCGGAGTGCCGGTCGGGGCCGGTGCCGGGCTGCCGCCGCGGGCCGCCGTGGCGGCCTTCAGGGCGTCGCCGAGCGCCTTCTGGGCGTTGCCGTAGGCCACCCAGTCGCCGTTCTTGAACGCGGTCTGGCTGTCGTTGTACGCCTTCTCCGCGTCCGAGAGCGCCTTCTGGAGCTCCGGCGAGATCGTCCCGCCCGGCGCCGGCGCGGTGGGCGGGGTCGGGGTGGTCGGCGTCGTCCCGGTGCCGGGCGTGGACGGCGCGGTCGGCGTGGCCGCCGGGGGCGCCCCGCCGAACACCTTCTTCAGCGCGGCCTCCAGGGTGTCCTCGAACGCCACGTTGTCGTCCCCGTACACCGCCAGGACCTTCTGCATCGTCGGGTACTTGGCGCCGCGTCCGCGCACGTACACCGGCTCGATGTTGAGCAGTCCGCCACCGACCGGCAGGGTCAGCAGGTTGCCGTACTCCAGCTCGGCGTCGCCGCCGCTCTTCAGCGCGAAGATCTGGTTGGCCACCTCCTGGCGGGAGTTGAACTTCGACTGCACCAGGCCCGGGCCGGGGGCGCCGCTCTCGCCCGTCATCTTCAGGATGCGGATCTTCCCGTAGTCGTCCCCCGGGTCCGCGTTGACGGCCATGAACGCCGCCAGGTTGGGCCGCTGGTTGGGCACGAAGGTGCTGGTGAGCGAGAAGCTCGCGGCGTTGGTGTCCGGCATCCGCACCGTCACGTAGTACGGCGGCTGGACCTGCTTGGTGTCGCTGGTCGGGTCCACCGGGGTCTGCCAGATGTCACTGCCGTTGAAGAAGGAGTTGGCGTCGGTGACGTGGTACTGGCCGAGCAGGTCGCGCTGCACCTTGAACATGTCCTGCGGGTAGCGCAGGTGCGGCAGCAGCGTCTGCGGGATGTCCGCCTTCGGCTCCACGGTGCCGGGGAAGGCCTTCATCCAGGTCTTCAGCACCGGGTCCTTCTCGTCCCACTGGTAGAGCTTCACCTCGCCGGTGTAGGCGTCCACCGTGGCCTTGACCGAGTTGCGGATGTAGTTGACCTGGTTGGCGGCGGTCAGCAGCTCACCGCGCTGGTTGGTCAGCGAGTCCTTGGTGGCGGCGCCCAGCGTCGTCTTCGAGGAGAACGGGAAGCCGTCCGACGTGGTGTAGCCGTCCAGCACCCAGACCACCCGGCCGTCCTGCACCACCGGGTACGGGTCGGCGTCGATCGACAGCCACGGCGCGACCTTCTCCACCCGCTCCTTCGGCGTCCGGTTGTAGATCACCTTGGCGCCGTCGGTGATGGCCCCCGCGTAGAGGATCTGCGGCTCGGCGAAGCGCACCGCGTAGGCGGCCCGGGTCAGCGGGTTGTCCAGCGAGACCCCGCTGTTGCCCTCGTAGGTGGTCTCGGCGTTCTGGCCGGTCTTGGGATCGGTGTAGTCGATCTCCTTGTTCGTGCCACCGACGATCGAGTACGTCGTGGTCTTCTCGCCGTAGTAGATCCGCTGCTGGTAGTCGCCCAGCGTGCCGGAGGCCGGCAGGCCCGACTCGGTGAACACCGGCTGGCCCTTGTCGTCGACCTGGTTGCCCTTGGCGACCACCACGCCGTAGCCGTGGGTGTACTTGAAGTGGTCGTTGATCCAGTTGCGCTGCACGCCGTTGAGGTCGAGCTCGCGCAGGCCGATCACGCTGTCCTGCTTGTCCTGCCCGGTGCCGTAGCGGTCCACGTCCAGCGTGTTCGGGAAGGCGTAGTAGTTGCGCTGCTGCTCCAGCGACTGGAACGCCGGCGAGACGACGTTCGGGTCCAGCAGCCGGATGTCCGAGACGGTCTGGGCGTCCGGCTTGAGCGCGTCCGTGGTGGTCGAGCCCTGCGGGGTGTACGGGGTGGTCTGCGCGTCCGCGATCCCGTACGCCTGGCGGGTGGCGTCGATGTTCTTCTGGATGTACGGCGTCTCCTTGGCCTGCTCGTTCGGCTTGACCTGGAACTGCTGCACGATCGCCGGGTACAGCCCGCCGATCAGCACCGCCGACAGCACCATCAGCCCCAGGCCGATCAGGGCCGGGGCCCAGGTGCGACGGATCGGGGTCAGGAAGAACAGCACCGCGCAGATGATCGCGACGAAGAACAGGATGGTCTTGGCCGGCAGGAACGCGTTGGCGTCCACGTAGCGCAGGCCGGTCCAGCCGGAGACACCCTTGTACGAGCCGGTCTTCACCGCCAGCGCGTACCGGTCCAGCCAGTACGCGACGGCCTTCAGCAGCACGAACACGCCCAGCAGCACCGCCAGGTGCCCCTGCGCGCCCGCGCTCGCCCGGCGGCCCGGACCCTGCAGCCGCAGCCCCCCGTACAGGTAGTGCACCAGCGCCGAGGTCAGCAGCGAGACGATCACCGCGCTGAACGCGAAACCCAGCACGAACTCGTAGAACGGCAGGTCGAAGGCGTAGAACGAGACGTCCATGCCGAACTGGGAGTCCTTCTCACCGAAGGAGGTCGAGTTCGTCCACATCAGCCAGGTCCGCCACTGGCCGGAGGCCGCGGCACCGGCCACCAGGCCGATCACCAGCGAGACCCCGATCAGCGCCCAGCGCTTGAACGGCGCCAGGCCGGCCCGGTAGCGGTCGAGGCTCTGCTGCTCCACCGACATCGCCGACAGCGGCGGCCGCAGCCGGTGCGCCAGCCAGATGTTGAAGCCGACGATCACCGCCATCAGCAGGCCGAACACCGCGAACAGGCCGATCTTCGTCCACAGCTGGGTGGTGAACACCGAGGAGAAGTGGACCGACCTGAACCACAGCCAGTCCGTCCAGAAGCCCGCGAACATGACGAACAGCAGGAAGAGCACCGCGAGCACGCCCAGGGTCAGCAGGGCCACCCGCGCCCGCCGGGAGGGCGGGCCTACCCTGCGCCGGAAACCCGGCCCTGAGCGTTCGGGCATCTGGAAGACCACGGTGGCACCTCGGCTGTGTCGTCTGAATGGGGTCGGTCGTCAGAGCAACTTAACCAGGCTTTGGCCGAGTTCCCACCGTTAGCAGACGGTTACGACCCCCGCCCGCTTCCGGCCGTCCCCGCCGCGGCTCCTCCGGCCCTTCGGCGGCTCTTCCGGCGCCTCTTCGGCGACTCTCCCGGCGGGCTCTCCCGGCGGGCACGGACCGTCCGGCGAGCGCGGGCCGCCCGGCGTGTGAGGATTGAGGCATGTCCGACGCGTCTGATCTGAACAACTCCCCCGACGACGTCTCCAAGCTCCCGGCCGCCACCCCGCTGACCCGGGCCGCGCTGGAGATCGACGAGTACGCCGCCACCCTCGGCTGGGACCTCCCGGCCCGGCTGTTCGCCCTGGTGGACAGCGCCGCCCTGCGCAAGGCCAACCCGAAGATCGCCAAGCAGCTCGGCCTCGCCGAGGGCGACGAGACCGGCCTGACCCCGATCGAGCAGGACGAGCTGCCGGCCGGCATGGAACTCGACAAGTTCCTCGGCACCATCGCCTGGCCCGACGCCGTGGCCGGCTGCGCCCTGGTCGTCGAGCGCCTGATGCTGCCCCCGGGCGCCGAGCAGTCCCGCCCGCGGGGTGCCACCGACGCCCAGCTCGCCGAGTGGGTGGCCAACCACCCCAAGCGCGAGGAGGTGCGGATCACCGCCGCGGTGCTCCGCGACGGCAAGAAGGAGATCGCCCTGCGGCTGCGCTCCAAGGACGTCGCCCGCGAGGTGCTGACCGGCCCCGACCTGGTGCCGGGCCTGACCGACGCGCTGCTGGCGACCTTCGCCTGACGCCTTCCCCGGCGGCTGCCCGACAGCTGCCCGGTGGCTACTTGGTGGCGCAGGACGGCAGCGCGGAGGTCTGCCCGGAGCGGAGCTGCTCCAGCGACTTCAGCGCGCCGTCCAGCGTGTCCGTCTTGACCAGGGTCAGCCCGGACGGGACGTTCTTGCTCGCCTCGGCGCAGTTCGAGGACGGGGTGAAGAAGTACTCGGCCCCGGCGTCCCGGGCGGCGATCAGCTTCATCGAGATGCCGCCGATCGGGCCGACCTTGCCGTCGTCGTCGATGGTCCCGGTGCCGGCCACGAACCTGCCGCCGGTGAGGTCGCCGCCCGGGGTCAGCTTGTCGATGATGCCGAGCGAGAACATCAGGCCTGCGCTGGGGCCGCCGACGTCCTGCAGGCCGATGTCGATCTGGAACGGGTAGGTGTGCCGGATCCCGGTGCCGATGCCCACCACCGCGAGCTCCGCCCGCTCGGCCGGGGCCTTCGGGTCGAGGTCCTTGGCCCGTACGGTCGGCACGGTGACGTCGGTCTTCCCGCCCGGCGCGGCGGCGCCGCCCGCGTCCTTGACCCTCGGCACGACGGTGAAGACCACCGGCTCGCCCGGCTTGTGCTTGGTGACGGCCGCGACCACCTGGTCGACCGAGCCGACCGGTGCGCCGTCCACGGCCACGATCTGGTCGCCCGCGTGCAGCCGGCCCTCGGCCGGGGCGCCCGCGGTGACCGACTTCACGATCAGCTCGCTGCCGACCGGGACGCCCAGCTGCTTGAGCGCCGCGGTGCGGGCACTGTCCTCGGAAGAGGCGAACTCCTCGGCGTTCTGCTTCTTGGCGTCCGCGTCCGACTGCCCCTTCGGGTAGACGTTGTCGTGCGGCACCACCAGCACGTCGTCCCGCAGCCAGCCGACCACCGCGTTGACCAGGCTGGGCTCGTACTTGGCCCCGGTGACCTGGACGGTGGTCATGTTGAGGTGCCCGGTCGTCGGGTACGACTCGTGCCCGCTGATGCTGATCACCGGCTTGCCGCCCTGGTTGCCGAGCGTGTTGTACGTCGGCCCCGGGCTCATCTCCGTGTACGGCACCTTCATCAGCACCGAGACGCAGAGCAGCGCTATGAGCAGCAGGGTGGCAGCGAGCATCGTCGCGGAGCGGCGTGGCATGCCTCGACAGTACGGGACGCGCCTGAACCGGCGCCCGCCGGGCTACCTGCCGGGGCGCTCACCGGCGGTGCCGGCGGTGGTGCGCTCCATGGCGGCCATGAAGCGCCGGTGTTCGGCGAGTGAGGCCGGGTCCCCGGTGGCCCGCGGCTCCCGCTGGGCCCACACCGCCCAGAGGCCTGCGGCCACGCCGGCGACACCCGGGATGATCAACCAGGCGAGCGCACCCATACCAGTACTCCCAGCTCGTCGTGCCTATGAGCAGATTAACCACTCCGGCGGACAACGCGGCCGGCGCCGTCCGGGTTACGGCACGGCCGATCGGCTCACTTCCAGGGAGTATTCGGGGTGCCGTTGCGCACCCGTCGGAGTGAAGCCACGGCGCGCCTGACCCGACGGACGCACGAGGTGTGCATGTCGGTTCCGTCGCACCGGGAGTGGTCTCAGCAGCCGCCGGCGCCGACCCACTCCTCCTCGCCGTCGGAGAAGACCTGGTGCTTCCAGATCGGCACCTCGTGCTTGAGGTCGTCGATCAGCCGGCGGGCGGCGGCGAAGGCCTCGCCGCGGTGGGCGCAGGAGACGGCGACGATCACGGCCTTGTCGGTGATCTCCAGCCGGCCCACCCGGTGGACCGCGGCGAGCGCCCGGACCGGGAAGTCCGCGACCACCTTCTCGGCGATCCGGCGCATCTCCTGCTCGGCGGTGGGGTGGCAGCTGTACTCCAGCGCGGCGACCGACTTGCCGCCGTCGTGGTCCCGGACCGTCCCGACGAAGACGGTGGTGCCGCCGGCCGCGTCGTCACCGACCGCCTCGTACACCTCGTCCAGCGAGAGCGGGGTGTCGCGGATGGCGAGCAGGCGGATGGGGTCGTGGATCTCGGACATGACCCCATGATTCCCCATCGGGGATGGTGCGGGGCAAGTACTTTCCGCATCACGGTGGGGAAATTTCGCATCGTGAGAAGTGTCGCCCGTCGACCGGCTCCCCCGGCCGATCAGAACCGCCGCCGCTTGCGGGCCCGGCGCACCAGCGCCGCCGTACCGACCAGCGCCACCGTCGCCCCCGCCGCCCCCAGGCTGGTCGCCGCCTCCTTGCCGCCCAGCCGGCGCCCGGCCACCGCGTGCTTGCCGGACACCTGGTCCAGCAGTTCGGCCAGCACCTGCTCGTTGGTGTGCGCCGGGCGCCAGCCCGCCTCGTGCAGCCGGCTGCCGGACACCACCCACGGGTACATCGTGTACGCCAGGTCCCCGGCCGGGGCGGGGGTCAGGCCCAGCCGGTGCAGCCGCGCCGCCGTGCCGAGTGCCAGCGAGGCCGGCAGCTCCATCCGCCGGATCCCGGACAGCCGCTCGACGTCCTCCTGCTCCAGCCAGCCGTCGCAGCCGACCGTCACCTCGCCCTCGACCAGGCCCAGCGCCGCGTACTCCAGCGCCGACGCCAGGTCGTCCACGTGGCAGAACTGCCAGCACGGCCGGGACCCGGCCACCACCAGCAGCCGGGGCGCCTCGAAGTGCCGGGTCAGCACGGTGTCCACGCCGGGGCCCACCACCACGGCCGGGCGCAGCACCGTCACCTGGAGGCCCGGGTGGGCGCGCGGCGCCCGGCGGGCCAGCCGCTCGATCTCCAGCAGGTCCCCGACCAGCGAGGCCTCCTCGGTGGCCCGCAGCTCGGAGTCCTCCGCCAGCGGCACCTCGTTGTCGGCCAGCGCGCCGTAGACCATCGCCGAGGTGCACAGCACCACCCGGTGCACCCCGGCGGCCGCGGCCGCGGTCAGCACCGTCTGGGCGCCGCGCACGTTGTAGGCGCTGCGGGCCCGGGCGTCGGACTCCATGCCGAAGTCCATCGCCAGGTGCACCACCACGTCGACACCGGCCAACCGCTCGGCCACCGCCGGGTCCCGCACGTCGAGCACCCGCCAGTGCACGCCCGGCACCTCACCGCGCCGGTCGTCCACCGCGAGGACCTTCCGCACGTGAGAGGAGGCCACCAGCCGGGCGGCGACCCGCTCGCCCAGCACGCCCGCGGCACCGGTGACCGCCACGGTCAGCGGCCGTCCGCCGTAGGCTGGAGGCGGCGACGCCGTGGTGTCCGACACGTCCTCTCCTCCGGTCAGCCCAGAGCGAACGTCCGAGGGCGGGGAACTCACCGGCCATCCTCCACGGTTAGCTTTATGTGCGTACGGACGTGTGTCACGTACGTCCATCCTGCCCGAGGCGAAGGCCCGGCGGTGCACCCGGCGCGGGCCTGCCGCGCGGGAGCCGCCCCCGAGTCCCCCACTCCGCCGTCGCTCCGGGTACAGACTTTCCCGCCACACCCGCATGACGGCCGACCGGATCGAGGACCCCGTGAGCGACCTTCCCTTCGGATTCGGCGTTCCGCCCGAGGAGCCCGAGGACGGCAAGGCCAAGCCCGACGACGCCCAGAAGAAGAAGGACCAGGAACAGTCCGGCAGCGGCCCGCAGCCGTTCGGCTTCGGGGGCGGCAACCCCTTCGGTGCGATCTTCGGCATGCCCGGCGCCCCGGGCGGCACCGGCGCCGGTGCCGACAACCCCTTCGCCGCGATGTTCGGCGGCATGAACCCGGGAGACCTCGGCGCCGCCTTCCAGCAGCTCGGCCAGATGCTCTCGTTCGAGGGCGGCCCGGTGAACTGGGACCTCGCCACGAACATCGCCCGTCAGACGGTGGTCGCCGAGCCCGCCGAGGGCAAGAGCAAGGACCGCTCGGTCAGCGCCGCCGAGCGCTCCGCCGTCGCCGAGGCCGTCCGCCTGGCCGACCTGTGGCTCGACGGCTCCACCGAGTTCCCCTCCGGCGCCGGCACCGCCGTCGCCTGGAGCCGCGCCGAGTGGATCGAGGCCACCCTCCCGGTCTGGAAGGACCTGGTGGACCCGGTCGCCGAGCGGGTCGGCAACGCCATGGGCGGCGTCCTGCCCGAGGAGATGCAGGCCATGGCCGGCCCGCTGATGGGCGTGATGCGCTCGATGGGCGGCGCCATGTTCGGCACCCAGATCGGCCAGGCGCTCGGCGCGCTCGCCGGTGAGGTGGTCGGCTCCGCCGACGTCGGCCTGCCGCTCGCCCCGGCCGGCAAGGCCGCGCTGCTGCCGCAGAACGTCGCCGAGTTCGGCGAGGGCCTGAGCGTGCCCGCCGACGAGGTCCGCCTCTACCTCGCCCTGCGCGAGGCCGCCCACCAGCGGCTCTTCGCCCACGTGCCGTGGCTGCGGGCCCACCTGCTGGGCGCCGTCGAGGCCTACGCGCGCGGCATCAAGGTCGACACCTCCCGGATGGAGGAGCTGGTCGGCCAGCTCGACCCGAGCAACCCGGAGGCCCTCCAGGAGGCGCTGGCCGGAGGCCTGCTCCAGCCCGAGGACACGCCCGAGCAGAAGGCCGCGCTCGCCCGCCTGGAGACCGCGCTCGCCCTGGTCGAGGGCTGGGTCGACGCCGTCGTGCACGCCGCCGCCGAGCCGCACCTTCCGCAGGCCGGCGCACTGCGCGAGACCGTCCGCCGCCGCCGCGCGGCCGGCGGGCCCGCCGAGCAGACCTTCGCCACCCTGGTCGGTCTGGAACTGCGCCCGCGCCGGCTGCGCGACGCCTCCCGGCTCTGGGCGCTCCTCGCCGACGCCCGCGGCATCGAGGGCCGCGACGCGCTCTGGGAGCACCCGGACATGCTGCCCACCGCCGCCGACCTGGACGACCCGGACGCCTTCGTGCACCGGGGCTCCGCCGACGACCTGGAGGGCGGCATCGACTTCGACGCGCTCGACAAGCTGCTCGGCGAGGCCGCGGCGGGCAAGCCCGACCTCACCAAGAAGGACGAGCAGCCGAAGACCGACGAGGACGGCACCGGCGGGAAGGGCGAGCCCACCGCATGACGGACACCGAGACGCCCGCCGCCACCCTGCACGCGGACGCCGTCCGCACGCTGACCGGGTGGCGGCCCGCCGACCAGGACCAGGAGCAGCTGCGGCTCGACTACCTGGAGCACCTCGCCGCGCAGCCCGAAGGCCTGTACCGCTCCTGCCTGCCCGCGCACATCACCGCGAGCGCGGCGGTCGTCGACCCGGCGGCCGGGCGGGTGCTGCTCACCCTGCACCCCAAGGTCGGCATGTGGCTGCAGATGGGCGGGCACTGCGAGCCCGGCGACCGCGACCTCGCCTCGGCCGCACTGCGCGAGGCCGTGGAGGAGTCCGGCATCCCCGACCTGGTGCTGCTGGAGAGCGGCGGCGCCCCGGTGCCGGCCAAGCTGGACCGGCACCTGGTCCGCTGCACCGGCAAGGACCGGCCGGAGAACACCCACCTGGACGTCCAGTACATCGCGCTGGCCCCGGCCGGCGCGCAGGCGCTGATCAGCGAGGAGTCGCTGGACCTGCGCTGGTTCGACTACGACCGGCTCCCGGAGCTCACCGATCACTCGGTGCGCGACCTGGTGGCCCGGGCGCGGCAGCTGACCGGCTGAGGTGTGACACCGGAAGGGGGCGCGGGCCGACAGGCTCAGCGCCCCCTTCCGTCGTTCCTCCGGTCGAACCGGCCCGGCCTCGGCCCGTACCGCCCCATCCCGCCCGTACCGTCCGGCCACGGGCTCACGCCGCCAGGGCTCCGGCCGCGCCGCCGCGGCCTCAGCCGCAGGAGGCGGCCTGGCCCGGCC
>NZ_JAHSQD010000288.1 GCF_020103755.1 Streptomyces sp. LS1784 | reverse complement strand
CAGATCGCCGCGCTGGCCGAGCGGGCCGGGCTGAGCCTCGCCCGGGCCGAGCGGACGGCCGCCGCGACGGTGCCGGCCCCGGCCGCCGGGGACTCCTTCAACCTCACCCCCCGTGAGCGGGACGTGCTCCGACTGCTCGCGCGCGGCTGGACCAACCGGCAGATCGCCGAGGAGCTGTACATCTCCCCGAAGACCGCGAGCGTGCACGTCTCCAACATCCTCGGCAAGCTCGCGGTCGGCGGCCGGGGCGAGGCGGCCGCGCTGGCGCACCGGCTGCGGCTGTTCCCGGACGACCTGGCCGCCTCGGGCCACTGAACAGGGTTCCACCACGGCCCCGGACCGGCTTCGGCCGGCCCGGGGCCGCTGTTCGTCCGTCCTGGCACCGGTGTTCGGGCGCCGCTGCGTGCTCCCGTGCGCGCCGCGTGAGCCCCCGCCCGCGCGCCGCCACCAACCGGGCCGATCCGTAGGAATCAGGGGCATTTCCCCACCCTTCCGCCATTACTCTAAGTTGAGTGTGCGTGTCATTGAGTGACGGAATTGGTGTAGGGTCCATTTTGGGAGCATCGGTACGGTGCGGCGACCAGCAGGCCGCCCACCCCCTGGGCCGCCGTCCTGGCGGGGCGCCAGGCCACCGCGTATGTCCGAGAGGTGCGCGGCCGGTGGTCCGTGGCCGGGGCGCGAGGCCCCGGGCCGGAGGGGGAGAGGCCGAGTGAGCTCCACCGAAACGGTGCTGCCCGGAACCGGACGGCCGGGCACGCCGCACACCGACACGTCCGCCGCCGACGTGCCCGCACCCGCCCGTCGCAGCCCGCTGCGTCGGCTCCGGGACAGCCGCGCGCTGCCCGGGTTCGTCCTGGGCGGGCTCTGCCTGGCCTACGCCGCGGGCGCCGCCGCCGGCTGGGGATCGCGCCAACTGTCCGCCTTCATGGGCGACTTCGGGCTGGCCGCGGCGGCCCTGGCGGCCGCGCTGTCCTGCCTGGTGTACGGCTGTACGGTCGGCGGGCACGCCCGCCCGGCCTGGCTGCTGTTCGGCCTCTCCTCGCTCATGGTCGCCTTCGGCAACGGCACCTGGGGCTGGTACGAGCTGGTCGTGCGCATCCCGCTGCCCCGGGGCTCGCTCGCCGAGTACGCCTTCCTGCTGTTCGCCCCGCTCGCCATCACCGGCGTCCTGGTGCTGGCCCAGCACCCGCGCACGGCGGCCGGCTGGCTCTGCCTGATGCTCGACGGCTGGCTGATCGCCGGCTCGCTGTTCACCCTCAGCTGGAGCCTGGCACTCGGCCGGATCGCGGCCGGCGAGGACGGCTCACCCCTGCGCCTGGCCCTCAACCTCGCCTACCCGGTGCTGGACATCCTGCTGGTCAGCCTGGTGGTCGGGCTGCGCTTCGGCGGTCGCGACGGCAACCGGGCGGCGGTGCACACCGCGATGCTGGCGCTCGCCGTCACCGTCACCTGCGACGCCCTGTTCACCTCCCCGGAGCTGCACAACACCTACCACTCGGGCGAACTGCTGGACGCCGGCTGGTTCTCCGGCAGTCTGCTGCTGGCCTGGGCGCCGTGGTCGCCGCGCTGGCGCCGTCCGCTGCGCGAGCACCCCTCGGCCGGCGGCCTGCCGCACCGCCGGGTGGCCACCACCTTCAGCGTGCTGACCCCGTACGCGGCCGCCGCGGTCTGCACCGCCGGAATCCTCTACAACGCCCTCGGTGGGCGGGAGTTGGACCGCGTGGTGGCCGCGGCGGCCTGCACCGTCGGGCTGGCGCTGATCCTCAGGCAGGGCGTGATGCTCCTCGACAACCTGTCGCTGGCCCAGGAACTTGCCCACAAGGAGGCGCACTTCCGCTCCCTGGTGCAGGGCTCCAGCGACGTCATCATGATCGCCGGCGCCAACGGCGTGCTCTCCTACGTCTCCCCGGCCGCGCTCGGCGTCTACGGGCGGGACCCGGAGGAACTGGTCGGCGGCAACCTGCTGGACCTGGTCCACCCCGAGGACGTCGGTCGGGTGCTCTCCGAGGTCCGCCGCTACCTCGCCAGGGCCCGGCTCGCCTCCCATCGCAGCCCCGGCACCGCCGAGCCCTCCGCCCGGGTCGAGTGCCGGATCAGCTCCGGCGCCGGCGAGTGGCTGCACGTCGAGTCCACCGTCAGCAGACACCGCGACGGCCTGCTGCTCAACAGCCGGGACGTCACCGAACGCGTCATGCTCCAGGCCCAGTTGCAGCACAACGCCTTCCACGACCCGCTCACCGACCTGCCCAACCGGGCGTTGTTCACCCAGCGGCTGCGGGCCGCCCTCGGCTCCCGCGGCCAACAGGGTGAGACGGGCGCCGGGATCGCGGTGCTCTTCCTCGACCTGGACGGCTTCAAGGCGGTCAACGACACCGCCGGGCACCAGGTCGGCGACGAACTGCTGGTGCAGGCCGCCCGTCGGCTCCAGGGTGCCGTCCGCTGCGGGGACACCGTGGCCCGGTTCGGCGGCGACGAGTTCGCCGCGCTGGTCTGCGGCCCGCTCGGCCGCCTCCAGGTCCAGGAGCTGGCCGAGCGGCTGCGCCTCGCACTCTCCGAGCCGTACTGGATCGGCGGCGCCGAACTCGGCGTCGCCGCCAGCATCGGCATCGCCTTCGGCAGCCCCGAACGCGGCCCGGCGGCCGACCCCAGGGTCGCCGCCGACGAGCTGATGCGCAACGCCGACCTCGCGATGTACCGGGCCAAGTCCGAGGGCAAGGGCCGGGTCGTGCTCTACACCCCCGCGATGCGGGCCGACCTGGAGCGCCGCACCGAGCTGGAGGAACGGCTGCGGCTGGCCGTCCGGGAAGGCGGCTTCACGTTGCTCCACCAGCCCGTGGTGGACCTCGGCAGCGGTGCGGTGACCGGCGTCGAGGCGCAGGCCCGCTGGCGCTCGGTGGGCGGCCTGCTGCTCACCCCGGCCGAGTTCCTGCGCTCGACCGAGCACGGCGACGCGGCCACCCGGTTCTCCCGCTGGCTGGTCCTGGAGGCGGTCAGCGCGGCCGTCGAGCGGCGCGGCCTGCCGGGCAGGGGCCGCGGCGCGCCGGTGCCCGTCCCGGTGGCCGTCCGGCTCTCCGTGGAGCGGCTCTGCTCGCCCGGCCTGTACGAGACGGTGGCCGCGGCGCTGCGCGACAGCGGACTGCCGGCTGACGAGCTGGTGATCGAGGTGGCCCGGATGGGCCCGGACTCGCTCGCCGACGAACTCGGCCGCAGGCTCTCCGCGCTGCGCGGGCTCGGCGTCTCCACCTGGCTGGCCGGGTACGGCGCCGGCGGCGGCTCGCTCGGCGCCCTCGCCCGGCTGCCGCTGGACGGGCTCAAGCTGGACCGCACGCTCGTCCAGGAGCTCGGCGAGTCCCCGCTCAGCCGCACCCTCGCCGGGCACGCGCTGCGGCTCGGCCGCGACCTCGGGATGGCCACCGCCGCCGAGGGGGTGGACCTGCCCCGGCAGGTCTCCGCGCTGCAGGAGCTGGGCTGCGGGCAGGCCCAGGGCTCGGCCTTCGCCCCGCCGCTGGACGAGCCCCGGCTGCGCCGGGCGCTGGCCCACCGGGGCTACCCGCTGCCCGTGCAGGCGGGCCCGCTCCCGGCCCGCCGTCCGTACCCTCCCGCCACTGGCAGCACCCGGACGAGTGGCCGGACGGGCGGTCGGACGGACGTCACACCGGGGCGTGGCGCACATCACGAAGGCGGCTCTGACCTGCCCGAACGCCGTGCCGCTACTGGTCCGTCGGGTGGTCCGCATGGCGAGACGGTCGTCCCACCTGCTTGACATGCCGCCCCGCACGGGAGGAAGGTCGTTGCCATGCGCACCCGAATTCTCGTACTTGGCGGGCGCGTCGGCTGAGTGGGTTCGTACGCCCTGCTCATGACAGACCGACGCGCCACCCCTCGCATGCCCTTGGGCACGAGGGGTTTTTTGTTGCACTGACGCTGTTCCACCTCTGCAAGACCCCTGGCCCCGACCGCCCGAGCAAGTCCGACTTGTCGGATCAAGCAGGACGATTGAGGCAGAGCCGGCGCTCGGCCCGGACCGGGACCCCACCCTCGCAGCACCGGGGCCCGCAGCACCGGGCCGGCAAAACCCGAGAAGAGACAGGCAGATGACTGAGCACGCCGCATCCCCCCGCCGCGGGGACAACCCGGCCGCCAACGCTCCCGCTCCCCAGCACGTCGTCGAGACCATGACCGGCGCCCAGTCGCTCATCCGCTCGCTGGAGGCCGTGGGCGCGGACACCGTCTTCGGCATTCCGGGCGGGGCCATCCTTCCCGCGTACGACCCCCTGATGGACTCCGTCAAGGTGCGCCACATCCTGGTCCGGCACGAGCAGGGCGCCGGTCACGCCGCCACCGGCTACGCCCAGGCCACCGGCCGGGTCGGGGTCTGCATGGCGACCTCCGGTCCGGGCGCGACCAACCTGGTCACCCCGATCGCCGACGCCTACATGGACTCGGTGCCGGTCGTCGCGATCACCGGTCAGGTCTCCTCGAAGGCGATCGGCACCGACGCCTTCCAGGAGGCGGACATCTGCGGCATCACGATGCCGATCACCAAGCACAACTACCTGGTCACCGACCCGGCCGAGATCCCGCGGGTGATCGCGGAGGCCTTCCACATCGCCGCCACCGGCCGCCCCGGCCCGGTCCTGGTCGACATCGCCAAGGACGCGCTCCAGGCGACCACCACCTTCCGCTGGCCGGTCGAGACCGCGCTGCCCGGCTACCGGCCGGTGACCAAGCCGCACGCCAAGCAGATCCGCGAGGCCGCGAAGATGCTGGTCGGCGCCAAGCGCCCGGTGCTGTACGTCGGCGGCGGCGTGCTCAAGGCGCAGGCCACTGCCGAGCTGCGGATCCTCGCCGAGCTGACCGGTGCCCCGGTGGTCACCACCCTGATGGCGCTCGGCGCCTTCCCGGACAGTCACCCGCAGCACCTGGGCATGCCCGGCATGCACGGTTCCGTCCCGGCCGTCACCGCGCTCCAGAAGTCCGACCTGCTGTTCACCCTCGGCGCCCGCTTCGACGACCGCGTCACCGGAAAGCTGGACGGCTTCGCCCCCAACGCCAAGGTCGTCCACGCCGACATCGACCCGGCCGAGATCGGCAAGAACCGCCCGGCGGACGTGCCGATCGTCGGCGACGCCCGCGAGGTGCTCGCCGACCTGATCGTCGCCGTCCAGGCCGAGTTCGACGCCGGCCACAAGGGCGACTACACCGAGTGGTGGGAGCGGCTCGACGAGTGGAAGAAGACCTACCCGCTCGGCTACGAGCCGGCCCCGAACGGGCAGCTCTCGCCGCAGCAGGTCATCGAGCGGATCGGCCGGCTGGTCGGCCCCGAGGCGATCTACGCCGCGGGCGTGGGCCAGCACCAGATGTGGAGCTCGCAGTTCATCCGGTTCGAGAAGCCGGGCACCTGGCTCAACTCGGGCGGCGCCGGGACGATGGGCTACGCCGTCCCCGCGGCGATGGGTGCCAAGGCCGGCCGCCCGGAGAGCGCGGTCTGGGCCATCGACGGCGACGGCTGCTTCCAGATGACCAACCAGGAGCTGGTCACCTGCGCCCTGAACGACATCCCGATCAAGGTCGCGGTCATCAACAACGGCTCGCTGGGCATGGTCCGGCAGTGGCAGACGCTGTTCTACAACCAGCGCTACTCCAACACGGTGCTGCACTCCGGCCCCGGCCACGACGGCGTCGAGCCGCCGGCCCAGGGCACCCGGATCCCCGACTTCGTCCTGCTGGCCGAGGCGATGGGCTGCGTGGGCCTGCGCTGCGAGCGCCCCGAGGACCTCGACGCGGTCATCAAGCAGGCGATGGAGATCAACGACCGCCCGGTGGTCATCGACTTCATCGTCCACCAGGACGCCATGGTCTGGCCGATGGTCGCGGCCGGCACCAGCAACGACGAGATCCAGTTCGCCAAGGGCGTGCGCCCCGACTTCGGCGACGATCTCGACTGAGCCCCGCCCACCCGTCGCCCACCGCCACCCTTCCTGGGGCCGGCTCCGCCGGACCCCTCCTGTGCGACTGAGGAATCCCATGTCCAAGCACACCCTCTCCGTCCTGGTCGAGAACAAGCCCGGCGTGCTCGCCCGCATCGCCGCGCTGTTCTCCCGTCGGGGCTTCAACATCGACTCCCTCGCCGTCGGCTCGACCGAGCATCCGGACGTGTCCCGGATGACGATCGTGGTCAACGTCGAGGACCTCCCGCTGGAACAGGTCACCAAGCAGCTCAACAAGCTCGTGAACGTGATAAAGATCGTCGAACTCGACCAGTCCGCTGCGATCCAGCGGGAACTGGTCCTGGTGAAGGTCCGCGCCGACAACGAGACCCGGTCGCAGATCGTCGAGATCGTCCAGCTGTTCCGTGCCAAGACCGTCGACGTGTCGCCCGAAGCGGTGACCATCGAGGCCACTGGCAGTTCGGACAAGCTGGAGGCCATGCTCCGGATGCTGGAGCCTTACGGCATCAAGGAGTTGGTCCAGTCCGGCCTGGTCGCCATCGGCCGCGGCGCGCGCTCCATCACGGACCGCTCGCTGCGCGCCCTGGACCGCAGCGCCTGACCGGCGCGTCTCTCCCTCCCGCCGCCCGCCACCGCCCTTCCGACGGCACGCCGGCGCGCGGCACCTTTCGAGCAAAGACCCACACCCCCGCCGGTGCGAATACGGTGAGTACCGCGTACCCGGCAACCATCACGCAAGGAGATGTGCCCCCGTGGCCGAGCTGTTCTACGAAGACGACGCCGACCTGTCCATCATCCAGGGCCGCAAGGTCGCGGTCATCGGCTACGGCAGCCAGGGCCACGCCCACGCGCTGTCGCTGCGCGACTCCGGCGCCGACGTCCGGGTCGGCCTGAAGCCGGAGTCCGCGTCCCGCGCCAAGGCGGAGGAGGCCGGCCTGCGCGTCGTCACCCCGGCCGAGGCTGCGGCCGAGGCCGACGTCATCATGATCCTGGTCCCGGACCCGATCCAGGCCGACGTCTACGCGGCCGACATCGCCCCGCACCTGAAGGCCGGCGACGCCCTGTTCTTCGGCCACGGCCTGAACATCCGCTACGGCTTCATCAAGCCCCCGGCGGACGTCGACGTCTGCATGGTCGCCCCGAAGGGCCCGGGCCACCTGGTCCGCCGCCAGTACGAGGAGGGCCGCGGCGTCCCCGCGATCGTCGCGGTCGAGCAGGACGCCTCGGGCAAGGCCTTCGACCTGGCGCTGTCGTACGCCAAGGGCCTGGGCGCCACCAAGGCCGGCGTCATCAAGACCACCTTCACCGAGGAGACCGAGACCGACCTGTTCGGCGAGCAGGCCGTCCTGTGCGGTGGCACCGCCGCGCTGGTGAAGGCCGGGTTCGAGACCCTGGTCGAGGCCGGCTACCAGCCGGAGATCGCCTACTTCGAGTGCCTGCACGAGCTGAAGCTCATCGTCGACCTGATGTACGAGGGCGGCCTGGAGAAGATGCGCTGGTCGGTCTCCGAGACCGCCGAGTGGGGCGACTACGTCACCGGCCCGCGGATCATCACCGACGCCACCAAGGCCGAGATGAAGAAGGTCCTCGCCGAGATCCAGGACGGCACCTTCGCCAACACCTGGATCGCCGAGTACAAGGCCGGTCTGCCCAAGTACAACGAGTACAAGAAGGCAGATGAGAACCACCTGCTGGAGACCACCGGCAAGAAGCTGCGCTCGCTGATGAGCTGGGTCAACGAGAAGGCCTGACCCTCCCCCGGGCCGTTTGCGGCTCCGAAACCGCCAGCGTCCGATTTTGTACGGCGCTTGTACAAGTAGGCTGCTCCCGTCCGAGTGATTTCGCCGGACGGGAGCAGCCCGCCACCCGGCCCGTCGATACACTCCGAGTGCGCGTCAGGCCCACAGCGTCGTGCGTCTACCTACGCGGCATGCCACCTTCCCCGCCCTCCACGCCACTCACGTGCCCGGGGAACCGGACAGTTAAGGACCCACTGTCGTGAGCAAATCCGTAGTTCTGATCGCCGAAGAGCTTTCGCCCGCCACCGTCGACGCCCTCGGCCCCGACTTCGAGATCCGCCACTGCAACGGCGCCGACCGCACCGAGCTGCTCACCGCGATCGCCGACGTCGACGCGATCCTGATCCGCTCCGCCACCAGGGTCGACGCCGAGGCGCTGGCCGCCGCCCGTCGGCTCAAGGTGGTCGCCCGGGCCGGCGTCGGCCTGGACAACGTGGACGTCGCCGCCGCCACCAAGGCCGGCGTGATGGTCGTCAACGCGCCGACCTCCAACATCGTCACGGCCGCCGAGCTCGCCTGCGGCCTGCTGATCTCCGTCGCCCGCAACATCGCCCCGGCCAACGCCGCGCTCAAGCAGGGCGAGTGGAAGCGCAACAAGTACACCGGCGTCGAGCTGAGCGAGAAGATCCTCGGCGTGGTCGGCCTCGGCCGGATCGGCGTCCTGGTCGCCCAGCGGATGTCCGCGTTCGGGATGAAGATCGTCGCGTACGACCCCTACATCCAGGCCGCCCGCGCCGCGCAGATGGGCGTCAAGCTGGTCACCCTGGAGGAGCTGCTGGAGGTCTCGGACTTCATCACCGTCCACCTCCCCAAGACTCCGGAGACCATCGGCCTGATCGGCGACGAGGCGCTGCACAAGGTCAAGCCGACCGTGCGCATCGTGAACGCCGCCCGCGGCGGCATCGTGGACGAGGAGGCGCTCGCCGGCGCCCTGCGCGAGGGCCGGGTGGCCGGCGCGGGCCTCGACGTCTACGCCAAGGAGCCGTGCACCGACTCCCCGCTGTTCGCCTTCGACAACGTGGTCGCCACCCCGCACCTGGGCGCCTCCACCGACGAGGCGCAGGAGAAGGCCGGCATCGCGGTCGCCAGGTCGGTGCGCCTCGCGCTGGCCGGCGAGCTGGTGCCGGACGCGGTGAACGTCCAGGGCGGCGTGATCGCCGAGGACGTCCGCCCGGGCCTGCCGCTGGCCGAGAAGCTCGGCCGGATCTTCACCGCGCTGGCCGGCGAGGTGGCCGTCCGCCTCGACGTCGAGGTCCGCGGCGAGATCACCCAGCACGACGTGAAGGTGCTCGAACTGTCCGCGCTGAAGGGCGTGTTCGAGGACGTGGTGGCGGAGACGGTGTCCTACGTCAACGCCCCGCTGTTCGCCCAGGAGCGCGGCGTCGAGGTCCGCCTGACCACCTCCAGCGAGAGCCCCGACCACCGCAACGTGATCACCGTCCGCGGCACGCTCGCGAACGGCGAGGAGATCGCCATCTCCGGCACGCTGGCCGGCCCCAAGCAGACCCAGAAGATCGTCGGCGTGGACGCCTTCGACGTGGACGTGGCGCTCACCGACCACATGGCCTTCTTCAAGTACGAGGACCGCCCCGGCGTGGTCGGCGTGCTCGGCCGCCACCTCGGCGACGCGGGCATCAACATCGCCGGCATGCAGGTCGCCCGCGACGGCGGCAGCGCGCTGGCCTCCATCACGGTGGACACCGAGATCCCGCAGGAGGTGCTGTCGGCCATCGCCGCCGAGATCGGCGCCCGCTTCGCGCGCTCGGTCGACCTGGGCTGATCCTCCCGGCTCGTACAGGGCCCGGACCACCGTTCGAACGGTGGTCCGGGCCCTGCTGCGTTCTGCCGGGTGACACCCGTCTCAGATACTAGGAAATCCAAGTATTCGTGCAGACACGGCCGGGGCGTGGCCGTACCGTGGAAGGGCCGTACGGTGTGCCGCCCCTGTAGCCAGGGCGCGCGGCCCGTGTACGCGTGCGCCTTCACGAGCAGGCGATCCCTGCTCCGCGCATACCCTCCGGCCCGTCGTGCCGCCGCCCCTTCCCGGGGCGCGCTGCGCGCGGCACCTCCTCCCTCCCGCGCTGTTCGCGCAGCGCCGCTTCCAAGGAGCCCGGTATGTCGCCGACCGCCGACCGTCACGCCACTTCCGCCCCCGCCGCCACCCCCGTCCGCGCCCCGCGCCGCCGCCGGGCCGCCGAGCGGAACCCCTTCGCCTCCGCCGCCCTGCAGCGCTCGCTGGACCGCCGGGACAACGGCGGCGTGACCGGCCATCACTGAGCGGTCATCACTGAGCGGCCGGCGCTGAGCGGGCATCGCCGAACAGCGGGCCTTCGGGCCGGGCTGCCGGTGGCGTTCATCCGCCCAATGGGCCGTACGGGTTGGCGGGACGTCACCCAGTAGAGTGCAACCTCGTTCCGTCCGAGGGAAGTTGCTCGTGCCCGTCGGCGCGATCATCCTAATTTGGGGCCCTCGGAGGGGTGATCGACGTTCGCGTGGGCGGACGTCAGCGACACGGAGTGCGGATCAGTCCCCCTGCCGGGGGAGAGGGCCCAGTGCGTCTGCCACCCGTCCGCCGACCCGCCGCCCGGATCGGCCTCACCCTGGTCCTGCTGGCCGCAAGCGCCGTCCTCGTCGCCACCCCGGCGGCGGGCGGCCCGCCGGCCGCGGGACCTCCACCGCCGG